>NZ_CP101153.1:644673-967010 GCF_024298825.1 Haloglomus salinum | reverse complement strand
GAGTCCGAGTTCCCGGCTCCCTCGTATCGAGGGGCACAGGAGACCGCCCTCCAGCGGATTCGAGCGGCCTTCGAGGACGGGAACGACGTGGTTCTGGTGCGCGCGCCGACGGGGAGCGGCAAGTCGCTCCTCGCGCGAGCCATCGCGGGGTGTGCCAGGCGGCCCGGGGAGGCCGAACCTCACCAGCCAGTCGGCGCGTACTACACGACGCCGCAGGTCTCGCAACTGGACGACGTGGCCGGGGACGCCCTGCTTGAGGACCTGAGCATCATCCGTGGGAAGTCGAACTACAAGTGCATCCTTCCCGGGGAATCGGACACCCCCGTCGACGAGGCGCCGTGTGCCCGCGAGCGTGGCTACAACTGCCCCGTCGAACACCGGTGTCCCTACTTCTCCGACCGGGCTATCGCCTCGAACCGCTCTATCGCCGCGATGACGCTGGCGTACTTCATGCAGACTGCCGGGAGCGACGTGTTCGGCCAGCGCGACGTGGTGGTGATCGACGAGGCCCACGGCCTCGCGGAGTGGGCCGAGATGTACGCCACCATCGAGCTGTCACCAGGCTGGGTACCCGCCGCCGTCTGGGAGGGGACGCCGCCGCCGAAGATCGACGGCCTCCGCGACGCGGCCGACTACGCCGAGCGCCTCGAAGCGGCCTGTGACCGGCGGCTCACGGAGCTCCGCTCGAAGGCCGAACTGGACCGCGAGCAGGTCGCCGAGCGCGACCGGCTGACCGACCTCATCCGCGAACTGGGCTGGTTCGTCGAGGACCTCCGCGACACCGAGTCGACGACGACGTGGGTCGTCGACCAGCCCGACGGCGCGGGGACCGCCGTCACCATCAAGCCGATGGACCCGGCGCGCTACCTCCACCACACCGTCTGGGACCGTGGGACGAAGTTCGCGCTCCTCTCGGCGACCATCCTCGACAAGGACGCCTTCTGCCGTGGTTCCGGGCTCGACCCGGCGAACGTCGCGCTGGTCGACGTACCGCACACCTTCCCCGTCGAGAACCGGTCGCTGTACGATACCACGCAGGGGAAGATGACCTACGAGCACCGCGACGAGACAATCCCGAAGATCGCCCGACTCGTCGTCCGACTGATGCAACAGCACCCCGAGGAGAAAGGCCTCGTCCACGCGCACTCGTACGCTATCGCCGAACGCCTGCGCGAGCACCTCGAGAACTTCGGCGTCGGCGCCCGTGTCCGCGGCCACGACTCCGACAACCGGGATGCTGCGCTCTCGGGCTGGACCCGTTCCTCGGGCGCGGACGTGTTCGTCTCGGTGAAGATGGAGGAGGCGCTCGACCTGAACGGCGACCTCTGCCGCTGGCAGGTCCTCTGCAAGGCGCCGTACCCGAACACGCGGGACTCCCGGGTCGCCCGCCGCCTGGAGGACGGCCAGTGGGGCTGGTACTACCGCACCGCGCTCCGGACCGTCATCCAGGCGTGCGGGCGCGTCGTGCGCGCACCGGACGACTACGGAGCGACCTACCTCGCCGACACCTCGCTGCTCGACCTGTTCGAGCGCGCCCGCCACGACATGCCCGGCTGGTTCGCCGAGCAGGTGGACCTGATGTCGACGCCCGACCTGCCCGCGTTCGACCCGGGGGCGGCTGTCGGGGGCGCCGGCGGTTCTGGTGGCTCCCGCGGCGGGTCGCGCCGCAGGACCGGGAGCGGTGGCTCCGGGGGGCGGTCGGGTCGCTCCGGTGGCTCCGGGTCGCAAGACCCCAGCGACCACCCCCTCTCGGACGTGTGGGGCGAGTAGCGGCGACGACCTGGCCGCCCGAGGCGGACTGCACGCCGGCGGCGCTCGGGGCGTGTGATTCTGCGGCGGTCGGAGTGCCCGGGAGCTAGAGGAAGAACGCCAGGCCGTACACGACGGACGACCCGACCATGGCGATGACCATGAGGAGCGCGAATATCTGCTGTCGGTCCATACAACGACCTACGGGTCCTGAAATATAAGTCGTCGGGGCTGTCGACGCGAGCCACTGGCGGTGCTCGGGTGCAGGTCGGTCCCCGAGCGAACGGCGGTCACGGTCGGTTGCGGGTCGTCACGGTCAGTCGCGGGTGGTCGCGGTCGGTCGTGGCCGTGCGTGACGACCCCGCGGGGCTTTTGCGTGCGCCGCCCGTCCGTGCGACCGATGCGAACGCTGCCCGCCCTGCTGGTCGTTGCACTCGTCGTCCTCGCCGGCTGTTCGACCGGGTTCACCGGCGGCGACCCGTTCGGCGACGACACCGCGCCCGCGCCGACCGCGACCGACCCCGGACCTGGTGACGGGGAGGAGCCGACGGACGAGTCGACTCCGACACCCACCCCCGACGGCTTCGACTTCGCCGACCCCGACCAGGACCGCCTCGGCTGGGAGGGCGGCTACTGGTACAACGAGTCGCTCGCGTACAACGCCAGTGATGGACTGAACGAGACCGAGCGCCGGGCGCTCGTCGCGCGCTCGATGGCCCGCGTCGAGCACCTCCGCGAGCTGGAGTTCCGCGAGCGCGTCCCCATCCGGGTCATCAACCGCTCGACCTACCAGTCCCAGTACGCGGGCGGGGACGCCAACCACACCGCCGAGTTCCGTACCTTCGACAACGCGAAGTTCGAGTCGCTGTTCCTCATCGGCGAGGGCCAGAACTCGCTGAACGTCCAGAACCAGAACCGCGGGTCGAACGTGCTGGGATTCTACTCGCCGAAGAACGACTCCATCGTGGTCGTCTCGGACTCGACGCCGCCGACGCTGCGCGACGAGCTGACGCTGGGCCACGAGCTCACCCACGCGCTGCAGGACCAGGTGTACAACCTCTCGAACTACACGCGTCCCACGCGCGAGACGTACAACGCCTACAACGGGCTGTTCGAGGGGGATTCACACTACACCGAGCAGCTCTACCGACAGCAGTGTGACAGCGGGTGGAACTGCCTGTCGCTGCCCAGCGAAGGCGGGTCCGGTGGCGGGAGCGACATCCACTTCGGCGTCTACTTCCTCAACTTCTTCCCGTACAGCGACGGCCCGCCGTTCGTCCGACACCACCGCGACGCCGGTGGCTGGGACCGCGTCGACGCGATGTACGAGGACCCGCCCGCCTCCTCCGAGCAGGTCATCTCCCCCGAGAAGTACGGCGAGGACCAGCCGACGAACGTCTCGCTGACCGACCGCAACGAGGGCGTCTGGGAGCGGGTCCGCCCGGCACCGCCCCGCGAGGGACAGACCCGCCCGGCGTACGCGAGCCTGGGCCAGTCCGCGATGAGTGCGATGTTCGCGTACACCATCACGGACCCGTACAACCGCTCGGCCGTCGATGGCGCCCGCGAGTTCATCAACCGCGACGGCGGGCAGGTCGACCGACAGGACCCGTTCAACTACGACCTCCGCTGGACCAGCGGCTGGGACGGCGACCGGATGCACATCTACCGGAACGCCACGGCCGCCGCGGAGACGAACGGCAGCACGAACGCGACGGCGTACGTCTGGAAGTCCGTCTGGGACTCTCCCGAGGACGCCCGGCAGTTCGCGCGGGGCTACCGGCTCCTGCTCGAACACTGGAAGGGCGAGCGGGTCTCCGGTGACCGCGTGGAGTACGTCTACGAGGTCGACCGGCTCCCCTTCGAGGACGCGTTCCGGGTGCGGGTCGACGGCGACACCGTCGTCATCACGAACGCGCCGACGGTCGACGACCTCGAGGAAGTGCGGCCCGACCTCGTTACGAGCGGCGTGAGCGTCGACGACTCGGGGAGTGGTTCGGGCGGCAGTTCCGACTCCGGCGAGACCGCGGCGGCGATGGGGGGAGCGTGACGACGGCGCACCACCGCCTCCTCGCGGTCGGGCTGGTCGCGATGCTCGTCCTCGCGGGCTGTAGCGTCGGCGGGCCACTGGAGGGCGGCGATCGGGATGACCCCGCGACCGACCGGCTCGGCTGGGAGGACGGCTACTGGCACGACGACCCCGTGGACGTGACGTTCGACGACGGCCTCAACGAGACCGAGCGGCGGCGCGTCGTCGCCCGGACGATGGCCCGCGTCGAGAAGATACGGGGACTGGAGTTCGAGTCACGGGTGCCGGTGGCGGTCATCAGCCGGGACGAGTACCGCCAGCAGCGCGGCGAGCGCGCGAGCGACCCCGACAGCGAGTTCAACCGCTGGAACGACCAGGTCTGGGAGGCCATCTTCATCGTCGACGAGGACGAAAGCGTCGCACAGACGCTGGATTCGGTGTTCGGCTCCTCCGTGCAGGGCTACTACTCCCCCTCGAAGGACGAGATCGTGCTCGTGAGCAACAGCGAGACCCCGACGGTCGACCGGACGACGCTCTCGCACGAACTCGTCCACGCGCTCCAGGACCAGCACTTCGGGCTCGGCACGAACCCCGAGACCCAGGACGCCCAGCTCGCCGAGGACGGTCTCGTCGAGGGTGACGCCAACGTCGTCGAGAACACCTACGAACGCCGCTGTGGGGGCCAGTGGTCCTGTCTCTCGCGCCCCGAGAGTGGCGGCGGTGGCGGTAGCGGCCCGTTCAACCGGGGGCTGTTCACGACCATCTTCGCGCCGTACGCGGCCGGCCCCGGCTTCGTCGAGGAGCTGAAGCAGCGTGGTGGCTGGGACGCCGTCGACGACGCCTACGACCAGTACCCGTCCTCGACGGAGCAGGTCATCCATCCCGGGCGCTATCCGGACGACAAGCCCGTCCGCATCACGCTGAACGACCGGTCCTCGGCCGACTGGGAGCGCTTCGACGTCGACCCCGAGTACGACACGGTCGGCGAAGCGTCCATCTACGCGATGTTCTGGGCCAACGACCAGCTCGGCGACCATCCGCAGTACGACTACACCCACCCGTACTCGACGGGCTGGGACGGTGACCGTGTCGTGCCGTACGAGAACGACGGCCAGTACGGCTACGTCTGGCGGAGCGAGTGGGACTCGGCCGACGAGGCCCGCGAGTTCGTGGCGGCCTACCGTGACCTGCTCCGCTCGCACGACGCCGAGGCACGCGGCGACGGCGTGTTCGTCGTCCCGGAGTCCGACCCGTACGCCGACGCCTTCCGCGTCCAGCGGTCGGGGGCGACCGTCACCATCGTGAACGCGCCGACCACCGGGCAACTGGACGACGTGCACTCGCGGTAGGTTCGACCCTGTGCTCGCCGGCCTCGTGTCGAATTTCTGTTGTGCGACACTATCTGGCGTATTATATCCTGATTTGTATACTTGTGTCGGGCCTATCGAGATAATATCCTCTTGAACAACGGACAGGGCACGAACGCAACCGCTTAGTGTCGTCCGGCGGACCGCCGATTCATGACCGGCGTAGCTATCCGGGCGGCGACGCCCGGTGAGGCCGAGGCGGTGCGCGAACTCGCGCGGGCGGCGTGGCACGAGGCGTACGACGACATCATGGGGGCCGACGAGGTCGACGAGCGGCTGGACAACTGGTGGCGCGCCGAGGAACTGCGCGATGTCATCACGAACCCGGCCCACGTCTTCCTCGTGGCCGTCGACGCCGGGGCCGTCGACGGTGGGGCCGGCGATGGCACGGCCGAGACGGGCGCGGGCGCGGACCCGGTCGGCGTGGTCCACGCCGGCCCCTCGCCCTCGGGCGCGTACGTCGTCCCGCGGCTGTACGTCCATCCCGAGCGCTGGGGCGAGGGCATCGGGACCGAACTGCTCGACCACGTCGTCTCGCGGGCCCGCGAGGAGACCGACCGACTGCAGGTGGTGTTGCTGGCGGGCAACGAGGTCGGAGTCGGCTTCTACGAGTCGCACGGCTTCGAGCCGGTCGGGGAATCCGGGCTGGTCGACGCGGGCGAACGGGAGGTCGTCTACGAGCGGGCGCTGGACTGACGGTCGGCTCAGGTCGTCTCGAACCGTCCCGCGTGCCCCGTGGCTGCGAACTGTCACATCTGGCCCGGACCGGCACCCTCTTACCCTTCCGCTGCAAGATGTCACGCGTAACCATGTCGGATTCCGACAACCCGGAGGATAGAGGAAGTCGCCGCGAGGCGGCTGGGTGTGAAATTCGTGGGCTCTTCTGACCCCACACCCAACACCGACGCATCGAACTCGTTCCTGTTCGGCGACCACTCAGCGACACGCTCGCTGACCGAGGCGACCGGTGTGGAGTTCCTCGACACGACGCTTCGTGATGGGGAGCAGGCGCCGGGCGTCTCGCTGACACCCGAGGAGAAGGCCCGCATCGCCGAGAAACTCGACGCCGCGGATGTCTCGGTCATCGAGGCCGGCTCCGCGTGTACGGGCCCGGGCGAGCGCGAGACCATCCAGAAGGTCACGTCGCTGGACCTCGACGCGACGGTCACGTCGTTCTGTCGGGGCGTCAAGAACGACATCGACCTCGCACTCGACTGTGGTGTCGACGGCGTCGACATCGTCGTCCCCGCCAGCGATCGCCACGTCGAGACGAAGGTGGGGACGACCCACGAGCAGGTCATCCAGAACACCGTCGAACTCGTCGAGTACGCCGCCGACCACGGCCTGTGGGTCGAGGTGCTCGGCGAGGACGGCTCGCGGGCCGACCTGGAGTTCCTGGTCGAACTCATGTCCGCGGCGATGGACGCCGGCGCCGACCGTATCTGCGTGCCCGACACCGTCGGTCACGCCACACCCGACCGGATGCTGGAGATCTACGCCGCGCTCGACGATATCGGCCCCACCAGCACCCACACGCACGACGACCTCGGGCTCGCCGTGACGAACGCTCTGGTCGGCGTCGCCGCCGGCGCGGACCTCGTCCACGGCACCATCAACGGTATCGGCGAGCGTGCGGGCAACGTCGCCATCGAGGAGGTCGCCATCGCACTCGACCACGGCTACGGCGTCCAGACGCTCAAGACCGACGAGCTGTACGGGCTCGCCGAACTCGTCGCCAACAGTATGGGCGTCCCCATCGCGCCGAACAAGGCCGTCGTCGGGGAGAACGCCTTCACCCACGAGTCCGGCATCCACACCGACGGCACGCTGAAGGACGACTCCATGTACGAGCCGTACCCGCCGGAGAAGGTGGGCCGCGAGCGCCGTCTCGTGCTGGGCAAACACGCCGGCCGTGCCGGCGTCGAGGCCGCGCTCAACGAACACGGCGTCGACATGACCGACGAGGAGCTCACGGATGTCGTCAGCCGTGTCAAGCAGCTCGGCGACCGCGGCAAGCGCGTCACGGACGCCGACCTGCTCGCCATCGCCGAGGAGGTCAGCGGGCAGGAGCGCGAGCGCCGGGTCGAACTGCTCGACCTCACGGCCGCCTCCGGCTCCGGCACGCCCACCGCGAGCGTCCGGCTCCGCGTACAGGGCGAGGAGCGCACCGCCGCGGGCACCGGCTCCGGCCCGGTCGACGCCGCGCTCTCCGCGGTCCGCAACGCGCTCGGCACCGCCGCCGACGCCCAGCTCGACGAGTACCACGTCGACGCCATCACCGGCGGCACCGACGCCGTCGTCACGGTCGAGGTGACGATGTCCCGGGGTGACCGCACGGTCAACGTCGCCGCCAGCGATTCCGATATCACCACCGCCTCGGTGCGCGCGATGGTCGACGCGCTCGACCGCCTGCTCGCCTACGACGAGGACCCGGTCATCGCGGATGACTGAGTAGGCGCGTTCGCCGTTTTCGCGCACACACCGTGGTTTCGACTGCACAGCGCTCGCTCCGGAACCCGAACAGAGGGAGTCATCAACCGACCTGCACTCGAAACTCCGGTGTGTGCGAACCCAGACCGACCCCTTTACCCGGCCACACGTCCAAGCGCGGCCGATGACAGAGCCGCGCGTACCCGGCGGGCGCGGGACGGAACTGGACCTCCCGTGTGGCGAGACGGTCACTCCCCACGAGCTGGACCTGGGGCTGCGCGAGTACGCCTGCGACTGCGGCGAGGCGCACGCGGTCGTGATGGACGTCCACCCGCTGTCGCGATGGGTGCCCGAGGAACTGGTCCGCACCCTGGAGGCGGCTATCGAGACGACCGACGAGTTCGGCCAGTTCGGCACGCCCCACGTGATGGGGATGGTGCTGGAGGAGTTCCCCGAGGCCGTCGTGAGCGCGGACACCAGCGACGACGGCTCCGTGGGCTACGCGATGGTGTGGCTCGCGGACTTCGACGCCTGGCGGCTCCACGAGGTCGTGGTCGAACTGCTCGTGGAGCTGATGGAACACGCCCTGAGCCACGCCGAGGACGAGACGGCGGCCAGGCAGTTCGAACAGGAGATGCTCCAGTTCGATGTCGCGGAGTTCGTCGAAGCGTATCGGGCCGAGCGAGACTTCGAGGACGAGTTCGATCAGCCGGCGTGAGCGTTCGGTCCTCCGGTCCCTCGTCGATGTTTCCGGGCGGAGAAGGTGGTTCCGAGGCGGCTGCAGCTACGCCGCGGCGGAGTTGATGCCGCTCTGGACCCAGTACCAGCTGATGATGCCGAAGAAGAGGAACAGCAGGAACACCGGCATCGCGTCCTGGTCGGTGAGTGGTTCCGAGGCCTTCGATATCTGCCAGAAGACGATGATGTTCACGAGGGGGATGAACGCCAGGATCGGGCTGAGGTCCTGATTCGTCCCCCGGTCGAGCATCTTCGCGGTCTTGTACGACCACCATATCGGGTAGAGCCCGAGCGTTATGATGGTGAATACGACCTGGATTCCGAGCGACTGGCTGCTGAACGCCGAGCGGTCGGTGATCTCGACTGTATCCGACATGCATGTCATTGTGTATTCATTATCTAAATAAAATTTTCCCCGGTTGGTGTATCGATAGAGTCGGAACCGAGCGATGTCGACGACAACCGGCTACGTTACTGATGAAGAGACAGACCATGTTCCGGAGTTGTCCCTGGTCGGGGTCGGTATCGTTCCGGACATCTCCGTATCTCGTGAGACCGCTCGGTCGGTACTCGCCATATATTGCTCCCGACCGCAACCATTAGTACCTCCCCTGCTGGACCGGTGGGTAGCACGAACGACGCGGTGAGCGGCCGACGGACGATTCGTCGGACGGTCCACTACGGACGCTATCGCGGAGCCCTCCTGCGGTTCTCGGCAGCCGTGCGTCTGACGATTGTCTGACGGGGTTCTATGATAGTTGGGGTGTTATGTATGCACATGCGCTTACGCCGGGGTGAGTTCGAGCGGATCCGGTCGGTCATCTCCGACGCCGATGCGGAGCAGCCCCTGACCGCGCGCGAGATTCTCGACCTGCTGGAGGAGCACGGCGAGGAGTTCGAGAGTGCCCACCGCATCGCCACGGTGCTCGGCCGGCAGGCCGAGGCCGGCGAGGTGGAGGTCATCAGGGACCACCCCTACCGCTATCGACTCGACGAGCCGCAGTGAGCCGGCCCGTCGGCCGTTTCTCCC
Source organism: Haloglomus salinum (assembly GCF_024298825.1). Classification (NCBI taxonomy): domain Archaea; kingdom Methanobacteriati; phylum Methanobacteriota; class Halobacteria; order Halobacteriales; family Natronomonadaceae; genus Haloglomus; species Haloglomus salinum. The sequence goes on along the minus strand of NZ_CP101153.1, from coordinate 957,667 downwards.
CGTCCAGTTCCCGTCCGCAGACGAGGGCGTAAAGACACTTACCAGCCGGGCCGTTCCTCTCAACCGATGCCCTCCACGACCGGTACCGGGTCGGCCGACCAGCGGCTGCCCCGTCGACGGCGGCTCATCGTCCTGTCCGTGGTATTCGTGACCGTTCTGACGACGATCACACCGTTCGTCGCCGTGGCCGGCGTCGCCGGTAGCAGCGCCCCGAGCGCGCCCGCGAGCGTCGTCGAGCCCCACGAGAACGCTACCGGCGGGAACCTGACGCTACTCGTCGGCTCGGCTCGCTCGTACGACGCACTCGACGGGGTCGACGACGTGGCCACGGCCCACCGGGCCGGGGAACTGGAGGTCGACGACCGCGTCCGAGTCAGTGATACGCTGGTGGTGGCGTTCGCGGCCGAGCGGCTCGGCGCCGAGTACGCCGACACGACGGGACCGAACGCGACGGTCCGGTTCTTCCAGGCACTGGACGCGACGGACGCGAGCCTGAACGTCACCAGCCCATCCGGAACCTCCTGTGAGCGGCTCCGTGTCGACCTCCGCGAGAGCCGGCACCGGGTGCTCGCCGACGCCGAGAGCGGTTCGTTCCGACTCCTGCTGGACACGGCTGCGCTGGAGGTAGACGGTGGCTGCGACGGTGAACTCGACGTGCCGGGCAGGTACCAGGTGGCGCTCGAACGGTCGACGCGGAACGGTACCAGCCGCCGGACCGAGTGGTTCGACCTCCTCGCCCGGCCGGTCGACCCCGGGCCGGATCGGGAGATCGCCACCTACCGCGCGGCACCCGCGCTCGCCGGCGAGCTTCGCACCGCCGGGGAGCTCCGGCGTGGCATCGGGGCGAGGGAACTGGAACGGTCCTCGGTCGTCGTTCCCGACGAGGTGGCGGCACTGGAGCTCCGTTCGGCGCGGCTCGCACGGGCGTACGCGAACGTCACCGGGTCGAACGCGACCCAGCGACTCCTCCGTGCAGCGAACGCCACCGGGGGGCGCTTCGCCGTGATCGCCGAGCGGCCCGGCGGTCCGGAGCCGGTCGATGACGGCACCGAGAGGGAGGCCGACTCCGGTACCTCTCCCGGTGTGGCGCTCCTGGGTCCGGGGGTGTCGACCGTCGCCGACCGGGGGAACGACACGTTCTACGTCGTGCTCGACACCGGCCGGTTGCGGCTCCGCCAGGGTGGTGAGACCGTCCGGCCGGCGAACGACTCGGATACCTTCCTGCGCCCGTCGCTGACCGTCCCCGGCGGCGACCCGGAGCGGCACGAGGGGCGGCTCGTCGTCGGGGAGCCCGACGGCGTTGTCGCGGTCGCGCGGAACGCGTCGGTCGATGGGACCCGGGAGCTGGCCGTCGTCGGGACGGACGGGACGTTCGTCGCGCGGGTAGGGTCGAACCTCGCGGTGAACTCGGAACTGACGCTCCGGGTCCAGTCGGGGAACGAGACGCTGGCCCAGCGGACGTTCCCGGCCGAGCGAGGAACCCTGGACCGGCCGGAGGGCACCCCCGACGCCACGTTCGACCTCGGTCCCCTGCCGGCCGGTCGAACGCTGACACTGACGCTCGCCCGGAACGGGACGACCTTCCACCGCGCGGAGGCGCTGGTGGGCCAGCGGCCGACGCTACGTGACGCGACCGTCCGCCGGGTCCGTCGCGGGCCGGAGGGCTCGACCATCCGGTTCGGGGTCACTGCCCACTTCCCAGGACCGGGCTACGTGGTCGTACAGAACCGAAGCGGTCGGTACATCGCGTTTCCCGTCACCGCCGGTGAGCCGGTCCGGGTGAACGGGACGATTCCGATACAGCCACGCGACGAGGAGGCGCCGCGCCCGGTTCGGCTCATCGCCGTCTACGACAGCAACCGGAACGGGCAGTTCGACGGTCCCGGCGGGGACGGCCCCACCGACAGGCCGTTCCCGTCGGACGACGGGCAGCTCCTCGCTCGGACGGCCCAGCTCCCACCCCCGTCGCCGACCCCGACCGTCACCGCGCCACCGCCCGGAACGACGCTCTCGGTGACGGACGCCGGGGCCCCCGGGTTCGGGCCGCTCGCGGCGCTCTTCGGGGTACTCGGGCTGGTGGGGCTGCTCGCGGTTCGCCGGGGGCGCGGTGGGTCGCCGTAAGGTTTGCGAATTTCGAAACGAGGTTCCGAGATTCGTAACGTTTCGTCGCCCTTATTACGATGTGCGGACCAGGTCGCGGTAATGAGCGTAACCGGCGAGGACCGGACCATCCTACTTATCGGGAGCGGACCGATTCAGATCGGACAGGCCGCCGAGTTCGACTACTCCGGCGCGCAGGCGTGTCGCGCCCTGCAGGAGGAGGGCGCCCGAGTCGTCCTCGTCAACTCGAATCCCGCGACCATCATGACCGACCCGGAGATGGCCGACGAGGTGTACGTCGAGCCCATCACCACCGAGGCCATCGCCGAGGTCATCGAGGCGGAGCGCCCGGACGGCGTCATCGCCGGCCTCGGCGGACAGACGGGGCTGAACGTCACCGCCGAACTCGCCGAGGAGGGTGTCCTCGACGAGTTCGATGTCGACATCATGGGCACGCCGCTGGACACCATCTACGCGACGGAGGATCGTGACCTCTTCCGCGAGCGGATGGAGTCCATCGGCCAGCCCGTGCCCGAGTCCGTCACCATCAACAGCAGCGACGAGATCGACGACGCTGTCGACACGGTCGGTGGCCTTCCCGCCATCATGCGGACGACGTACACGCTGGGTGGCGCGGGGTCGGGCGTCATCCACGAGATGGACGAGATGCGCGAGCGCGTCCGCAAGGGCCTGCGCCTCTCGCGCAACAGCGAGGTGATGATCACCGAGTCCATCGACGGCTGGGTCGAACTGGAGTACGAGGTGATGCGCGACGCCGACGACTCGTGTATCATCATCTGCAACATGGAGAACCTCGACCCGATGGGCATCCACACCGGGGAGTCGACGGTCGTCACGCCGTCGCAGGTCATCCCGGACGAGGGCCACCAGGAGATGCGCGACGCGGCGCTCGAAGTGATTCGCGAACTCGGCATCCAGGGTGGCTGTAACATCCAGTTCGCGTGGCGCGACGACGGGACCCCGGGTGGGGAGTACCGCGTCGTCGAGGTGAACCCCCGCGTCTCGCGCTCCTCCGCGCTGGCGTCGAAGGCGACGGGCTACCCCATCGCCCGCGTCACCGCGAAGGTCGCGCTGGGCAAGCGCCTCCACGAGATCGAGAACGAGATCACCGGCCAGACGACGGCGGCGTTCGAGCCGGCCATCGACTACGTCGTGACGAAGGTGCCGCGCTGGCCGAAGGACAAGTTCACCGATGTGGACTTCACGCTCGGCACGGCGATGAAGTCGACCGGCGAGGCGATGTCCATCGGCCGCACGTTCGAGGAGTCGCTGCTGAAGGCGCTGCGCTCCTCTGAGTACCAGCCCGCCGTCGACTGGGTGGATGTGAGCGACGAGCGGCTCGAGCGGGACTTCCTCGAGACGCCGACGCCGGACCGCCCGTACGCGATGTTCGAGGCGTTCGACCGTGGCTACTCCGTCGACGAGGTCGTCGAACTGACCCGCATCAAGGAGTGGTACGTCGAGCGGTTCGAGACCATCGCCGACGCCGCCGCGGACGCGCAGAACGGCGACTTCTCCGGCGCGGCCAACATCGGCTTCACGGACCACCAGACCGCGGCCATCGCCGACGGCGCCGGGACCGCCCCGGAGTTCGCGTCGGAGGCCAACCCGCAGCAGGGCCCCATCGACGAGGTCGAGGAGGCCTCCATCGACCGCCGGTTCAAGCAGGTCGACACCTGCGCCGGCGAGTTCGCCGCCAGCACGCCGTACTACTACTCGGCCCGTGACCCGGTGTCGGGTATCTCACGCGACGAGGTGCAGGTCGAGCGCGACAACGAGTCCGTGGTCGTGGTTGGCGGTGGCCCCATCCGTATCGGGCAGGGTGTCGAGTTCGACTACTGTGCGGTGCACGCGGTCCGTGCGCTGCGCGAGTCGGGCATCGACGCGCACGTCGTCAACAACAACCCGGAGACGGTGTCGACGGACTACGACACCTCCGACGGCCTGTTCTTCGAACCCATCACGGCCGAGGAGGTGGCCGATGTGGTCGAGGAGACCGACGCCGACGGCGTGATGGTCCAGTTCGGTGGCCAGACCTCCGTCAACATCGGCGAGCCGCTGGAGGACGAACTGGAGCGCCGCGACCTGGACTGCGACATCATGGGGACCTCGGTCGAGGCGATGGACCTCGCCGAGGACCGCGACCGCTTCAACCGCCTGATGGACGACCTGGGCATCTCCCAGCCCTCGGGCGGCACGGCCACGAGCGAGGCCGAGGCCCTCGACCTCGCCAACGACCTGGGCTATCCCGTCCTCGTCCGGCCGTCGTACGTGCTGGGCGGGCGCGCGATGGACGTGGTCCACTCCGACGAGGAGCTGAAGGGATACATCGAGGAGGCCGTGCGCGTCTCCCCGGACAAGCCCATCCTCGTCGACGAGTTCCTCGCCGACGCCGTCGAACTGGACGTCGACGCGGTGGCTGATGGCGACGACGTCCTCATCGGCGGCATCATGGAGCACGTCGAGACCGCCGGGGTCCACTCGGGCGACTCGGCCTGCATGATTCCGCCCCGTTCGCTCTCCGAGGAGGTGCTGGAGCGGGTGCGTGAGGTCACGAAGGATATCGCGGTGGCGCTGGACACGGTCGGCCTGCTGAACGTCCAGCTCGCCGTGCGCGACGGCGAGGTGTTCGTGCTGGAGGCGAACCCGCGCTCCTCGCGCACGGTGCCCTTCGTCTCGAAGGCGACGGGGGTGCCCATCGCGAAGCTGGCGGCGAAGGTGATGGCGGGCTCCTCGCTGGACGAGCTGCGCGCCCACGAGATGGTGCCCGAGCACGTCTCCGTGAAGGAGGTCGTCCTGCCGTTCGACCGTCTGCCGGGCAGCGACCCGCGCCTCGGCCCGGAGATGAAGTCCACCGGCGAGGTCATGGGCACCGCCCGCTCGTTCGGCAAGGCCTACCTCAAGGCCCAGTCCGCGACGGGCAAGGCCATCCCGACGGAGGGCGTCGCCCACGTCGACCTGGACTCGGTGCGCGAGCTGTCGCAACTGGACGAGGACGTGGCCGAGGTCCGCGAGGGCTTCGAGCGCCACTTCGACGTGCAGCAGTTCGACGACCTCGAACAGGCCATCAAGGACGGCGAGGTCGACCTCGTGGTCTCGCGCGAGCGCGAACCGCTCGAGGTCGCCGTCGAGGAGACGATTACCTACTTCTCGACGCTACCCTCCGCGAAGGCGGCGCTGGAGGCTATCGAGACGAAAGACGAGCCGCTGGATGTCGAGTCGCTGTCGGACCGTCCCCGCGAGCGTCGGCAGTGGGGCGTGCGTGAGGAGTAGGGTGTAGGCGACCCGGCTTACCGGGGAATCTGTTCTCTCTGCTGGCTCTAAGAGAATCTGGAAGTATATTACAGATATTTGGGTATAATCTCTGCATTTGATGACTTATCTGAGGCTCTCACCAGTTCACTCGCTCTGCTCTCGCCCTCGGCCGAAGTGTGCAACCCTTTCCCAGACACAGCTGCCCTCCCCGTATAGCAAATATTGCCGTAACTGTGGGTTATAGATTTCTAGAGATATATGCACGACACACATGAACGACGAGCAGTCGGATGCGAATCTCGCCGACCTCGGCTTCGGCACCCGCTGTGTCCACGCGGGCCACGAGCCCGACCCCGAGACGGGCGCCTCCGCGACGGCTATCCACCAGACCTCCTCCTACGAGTTCCCGGACGCCGACACCGCGGCCGACCTGTACGCGCTGGACGAGGTCGACCACATCTACTCGCGCATCAGCAACCCCACTACGCGCAAGCTGGAGCGCCGTCTCGCATCGCTCCACGGTGGCTCGGACGCGCTCGCCACGGCCAGCGGCATGGCCGCGCTCGACGCCGCCACCTTCGTCCTCGCCGAGGCCGGCGACAACATCGTCTCCTCCTCCTCCATCTACGGCGGCACGCACTCGTACCTCTCTGGGACCGCCGGCCGGCGCGGCATCGAGGCGCGGTTCGTCGACACCCTCGACCCCGACGCGTACGCCGCGGCCATCGACGAGGACACCGCCTACGTCCACGTCGAGAGCGTCGGGAACCCGTCGCTCGTCGTGCCGCCGTTCGAGGCCATCGCCGAGGTCGCCCACGACCACGGCATCCCGCTGCTGGTCGACAACACGTTCGCGACGCCGGCGCTCTGTCGCCCGTTCGAGCACGGCGCGGACCTCGTCTGGGAGTCGACGACGAAGTGGATTCACGGCTCCGGCACCACCGTGGGCGGCGTCCTCGTCGAGGACGGCAGTTTCCCGTGGGCCGACTACCCGGAGAAGTACCCCGAGGTCGGCGGGCCGAACCCGTCGTTCCACGGGCTGAACTTCGCCGAGACGTTCGGCGACGGCGCGCTCACGATGGCCGCGCGCCAGCGCGCCGTGCGCTCGGTCGGGAGCCAGCAGTCCCCGTTCGACGCGTGGGCGACGCTGCAGGGCTTGGAGACGCTCTCGCTCCGGATGGAGCGCCACTGTGAGAACGCCGCCCTCGTCGCCGAGTTCCTCGCCGACCACGAGGACGTGGCGTGGGTCACCTATCCCGGACTGGAATCGCACGAGACACACGACAACGCCCGCAAGTATCTCGACGGCGGCTTCGGCGGGATGATCGCCTTCGGCCTCGAGGGTGGCTTCGAGGCCGGCAAGCGCGTCTGCGAGAACGTGGACCTCGCGCGCTTCCTCGCCAACATCGGCGACGCCCGGACGCTGCTCATTCACCCCGCGTCGACGACGCACGCGCAGTTGAGCGAGGACGAGCAGCGCGCCTCCGGCGTGACGCCGGACCTCGTCCGGCTCTCGGTCGGCATCGAGGACCCCGCCGACGTGGTGGCGGACCTCGAGCAGGCCATCGAGCGCGTCTCGCGCGCGACCGACGGGGGCGCCCGGACGGGCGCGGGGGGGGACTGACATGGAGGGTGTCCCCCACGAGGCCGATACGGTCTCGGTCGGCGAGTTCACCTTCGAGTGTGGTGAGGCCATCGAGGACCTCGAACTCTCGTACGAGGCGTACGGGGAGTTCACCGGCGACAACGCCGTCCTCGTCTGCCACGCGCTCACCGGGAGCGCCCATGTCGCGGGACGGCGCCGCCGGAGCGGCGGCCCCGACACGGCTGGCCAGGCACGGGCCTGGTGGGACGACATCGTCGGCGCTGGCAAGGCCGTCGACACCACCTCCTACTACGTCGTCTGTGTGAACGTCCCGGGCTCCTGTTACGGTTCGTCGGGCCCGGAGACGAGAGACGAGGACGGCGAGCACTGGGGGACGCGCTTCCCGCCGGTCACGGTCGGGGACTGGACCCGCGCGCAGCGCCGCCTCCTCGACCACATCGGCGTCCCGAACCTGCACGCCGTCGTCGGCGGCTCCGTCGGCGGGATGAACGCGCTGGACTGGGCGAAGCGCCACCCCGACCACGTCGACCGCGTCATCCCCGTGGCGACGGCTGCTCGTCTCGACCCACAGATTGTCGCGCTCGACGGTATCGCCCGCCGCGCCATCACCTCCGACCCGGCGTGGCAGGGCGGCGACTACTACGGCGAGGGCCCGCGCCCGGAGAACGGGCTGGCCATCGCCCGGCAGATCGGACACGTCACCTACCTCTCGAAGTCGTCGATGAGCGACAAGTTCGGCCGCCGCTCGGCCTCCAGGGACGCCGCCCGCGATACGTTCCCGGTCGACCCCGCGGCCGACTTCTTCCCCTACCGGGACGTGGAGTCGTACCTGGACTACCAGGGCGAGAAGTTCGCCGAGCGGTTCGACCCCAACTCGTATCTCTACCTCTCGCGGGCGATGGACAACTACGACCTGGCGTCGGGCTACGAGTCCGATGCCGACGCGCTCGCCGCGTTCGACGGCGAGGCGATGGTCGTCTCCTTCACCGGCGACTGGCACTTCACCGTCGAGCAGGGCGAGGAACTGGCGGCGGCGTTCCGGACTGCGGGCGCACGCACTGCCCACCACGTCATCGAGAGCGACCACGGCCACGACGCCTTCCTCGTCGAGCCGGACCGCGTGGGGCCGCCGCTCGCCGATTTCCTGGCCGACGGCGTTCGCGGCAAGTCCGTCACGGACACCCGCGACGACGACGAGCGCGAGAGCGAGTTCGCGCCGGTCCATACGAGCCTGTTCTCTGACTGAGGCGCCGACTTCTCACTCGTCCGCGTCGGCTTCGTCTTCCTCACCCTCGGCGACCGTCTCGGCCAGCGTCTCGCGGTCCGGGAAGTACGCGGGGGCGTCCCGTTCGACCTCGAATGCGACCACGCGCTCCAGTGCCTCGTCGCCGTCCTCGACATCGTCCAGCTCCGCTGCGAGGTCGGCGTAGCCGCCGGCGAGGTCGTTGAACGCGTTCATGCGGGCCTGTTTCGCCTCGACCAGCGTCTGCTTGTGCTCGACGGTCGACACGGCTGACTCGGCGGCGTCAGCGGCTGCCTCGGCCTCGTCGCCGCCCGCCTCGGGGCGCTCGGGCTCGGCCGTCGAGGGCGGGGTCGCGATACCCTCGGTCGCGTCGTCGAGGTCACCGCGGAGCGCCGCCAGTTCGTCGTCGACCTCGTCCAGTAGCTCGTCGGCTTCCTCCCCCAGCTGCTGGACGCGCCCGGAGCAGAGTGCGGCCTGGGTCCGACAGTACTCGACGAACGCCGCCGCGTCCGGCGGGTCGGATTGGTCCATGCGCCCCTTCGGGTGGGCAGCGGAAAGTCAGTTCCGGGGACTCACCGCAACAGCAGCAGCGTCGCGCTCCCCACGACGACCGCGACCGGATACGCCGGGTGTGCTCGCGAGAACCGCAGGAACCGTTCGAGCGTGACGCCGGCCAGGGCCGGTATCACGCCGGTCCCGGACGAGAGCGAGGCGACGATGACCCAGGCCGCGATGAGCGCGCCGACCCCACCAGCCGTCCGGAGCGGGTTGGCTCCGGCCCACAGCGCCAGTCGCCGGGGGCCCCACCGGAGGCCGCGAAACAACAGTCCGATGCCGAATGCCATACCCGAGGATGGGTGGCAGCGGCCGTCAAACCTCGTACGACGTGCGTCAGACGCGTCGGTCTCGGCCATCGACTGGACCGCCTCAGAGGACGCCGCGCTCGGTCAGCAGCTCCTGTAGCTCGGCCATCGACTCGACGACAACGTCGCAGTGGGGTTCGACGGCCGGCTTCGGTTCGTACCCCACGGCGAGGCCTGCCACCTCCAGCATCGGCAGGTCGTTCGCCCCGTCGCCGACGGCGACCGTGTCGGTCATCTCGACGCCCACCTCGTCGGCGAGGTCCTCCAGCGCCTCGTCCTTGGTGCCCTCGATGAGCGGCCCCTCGACGTCGCCGGTCAGCTTGCCGTTCCGGATGGGGAGCCGGTTGGCGACCACCGTGTCCACGTCCGTGCCGGCGTCGTCGAGCGCGCGGGCGACGCCGCGCTCGAACCCGCCGGTGAGGATGGCGACCGTGTGGCCGGCGTCACGGAGCGCGTCGATGACCTCGGCGGCGCCCGGGCGCAGTTCCACCCGGCCGAACGCGCGGTCGGCCTTCTTCTCTTCCAGCCCCCGCAGCAGTTCCGCCCGCGAGCGCAGGCTCTCGGCGTAGGACATCTCGTCGTTCATCGCCCGCTCGGTGATGTCGGCCATCTCCTCGGCTACGCCCTGCTCGCCCCCCAGTAGCACGGTCATCTCGGAGTCGCTGAGCGTCCCGTCGAAGTCGAACGCGATGAGCATCTGCGCGGTCGTTCGCCGGGTTCGGGCTTGAATCCCCCGCGTTGGAGTTGCCTTGTCGTTCGGCCGAGCGACGCGCGTGGTGGTTCCCGCGGAGCGCTCGCGCCCCACTCCTCACCACACGGGCGCCTCCTGTTCTCCGGAACCGAACGGTCGTCCCCCACCACACCGGCAGAACGTTGATACTCGCACACGCCCCAGGCCGACCCATGCCACCGACGGTCGTCCACGCGGCGCTCGGGGTGATTCTCGCGGCCGCAGCGCTCGGTGCCGCGTTCGACCGGCGGGCCGCCGTCGTCGCGGGAGCGGCCGGTGCTGCGCCGGACCTCGACGCCCTCCTCGGGTTGCTCGCGGTACCTGGCGGGCTCCCCGTCCCCGAGAGTACCCACGGGGCCGTCCTGCACACGCTGTTCATCCCCGGGCTCGCGGCGGCCGTCCTCTACGCCGACGCGCGGCGGGACCGGCTCGTGGCCGAGCGTCTCGGCGCCGCCGGCGTGCGGCTGGCGTGGGTCGCGGTCGTCGTCTACGCCGCCGCCGGCATCGGCCTCGACCTCCTGAACGTCGCGACGGCCAACCCGTTCTGGCCGCTCCACGACCAGTTCTACGCGTTCGTCGGGAGCATCGTGTTCTCCAATCAGGAGCTGTTCGCCCAGTCGTACGTCCAGTTCGGGACGGAGGGGTACGCCGTCTACGTCGGGCAGCAGGGCGGGACGGCCGAATTCTTCATCCCCTCGCCATTCAACCCGGTTCGCGGGCCGAACGGGAACTCCGAGCGTATCGTCGATATCGTCGAGTCGGGCTGGCAACTGCTCGTGCTCGCCGCGGCGCCGCTCGTCGGCTGGCTGGCCGCCCACTCCGACGCGGCCAGCCGGACCACCGCATCGCCGGCCGACGGCGGGGGGAGCGAGGCTGCGAGTAGCTCGGAAGCCGACCCCGTCCCGACGGACGACTGAAGGGGTGTGTGGTTGGTTCTCGGAACCCGTCGGCCGGAAACTACTTTCGGCGGCCCCGTGACCGGCCGAACGGAATGTCAGTTTCAGTCGGCAACAGGAAGGTCCCGCTCGCGGTCGGCGCCGCCGTCGGTGCTGCCGCGGAACTGGTCGGCTACGTCCTCGTCTTCATCATCACCTCCGGCAGCATCCGCGACAACATCCTCCGTCAGGCGACCGACATCCCGACGTGGAAGGCCGTCGGCTGGGTGTTCTTCAACGCCCACTTCGTGGAGACGATGGTCGACCTGGGCTTCCTCGGGAGCGGCACCGGGAGCTTTATCGGTGGCGAGGATGGGTTCACCACCCTTCTCTACGTCGTCCCGCCGCTGGTCCTCATCGCGGCTGGCCTCGCCGTCGGACAGTACGGCGATATCGACGAACCGGCCGAGGCGCTGCTGGGCGCTGCTGGCGTCGTGCTCGGCTACCTCGTGCTCGTGCTCGTCGAGCTGTTCCTGTTCCAGGCCGAGGGAACCGGTCCGGTGCTCGCGACGGGTGTCCTCCTCGCGGGCCTGGTCTACCCCCTCGTGTTCGGCACTGTCGGCGGCCTCATCGCGACGGTCACCGACTGACGCCCGGCGGCCACGAGCCCCCCGGCTCAGAGGTCACGCGCCACGAGTTCGCCCCACCCGGTGAAGCCGTGGCGTTCGTAGAAGGCGCGGGCCCGCTCGTTCTCCGTGTCCACGTCCAGCAGGAGCCGGTCCAGCGGCAGGGTCTGCTCGCGGGCGTGGGCCAGCACCCCCTCGAACAGCTCGTCCGCGAGTCCAGTCCCACGGTTGCGCGGGGCGACCCACAGCTCGTTCAGGACGGCCGCGTCCCAGACGAACGCCAGTCGCTCGGGGAGCAGGAACGCGTAGCCCGCGAGCGGCGGCCCGTCCGTGACCTCGCGCGCCGGGACCGCGACCAGCACGCAGCCGGGGTCAGTCTCGACGCAGCGCCGGACCCAGTTGAGCCAGTCCGTGCGGTAGTCCGCGGTGAGCTTCTCGGCGTACGCAGCTTCCTTCTCGGTGTTCCCTGCCTCCCCGAGCCCGAGTTCGAACGACCGCTTGCCGGCCCACAACGCCTCGGCATCGTGGTCCGGGTCGTACGGCCGGACGGTCGGGTCCGGGTCCGGCCCCGCGGTGGGGCTGGTCACGGCGCATCCCCCTCGCCGTCGGATGTCTCGTTGGCCTCCGAATCCAGGGGGGCGCTGTCGTCGCCGACCCGACGGACCGCCGGCTCCGCGTCGCCGTCCGTCTCGGAGGGGGCCCGCGTCGTCTCGGCCATCGCCACCTCGGGTGAGAGCCGGGCGCGGACCGTCAGGCCGATGACGCTCGCGACGACGAGCAGGAGCTGCCAGCCCCGGAAGACGACCGGGAAGACCCGCCGGACGTCCTTCGGCTCGCGGCCCTTGTCCGGGTCGATACCGCTGCCGACGTGGTAGTCGCGGGTCGAGCCCTGCCCGCCCACGTCGACGCGAGCGCCGCCCCCACCGCCACCGCTCGGCTCCGGCGTCGCGGTCCCGATCTCCACGAACGACTGCTGGAAGCCGGCCTGGCTGGAGTAGTTGGCGGCCCCGTCGAATGCGTAGAACTGGTCGTGAAGCGGGTAGAGGAGGTTCACCCCGGCGGGGTTGGTGAGGTCGAGGCCGATGGCCGAGACGACGACCGCGGCGATGGCGGCCCACGCCACCCGCACGCCTCTGTCCCCGTACCGCTCGCGGACCAGCGAGCGCTCGCCCAGGTGCGTCTCCGCGTACAGGTAGGTCGCGGCGAACAGCGGGATGAGGACCGTGTGGAACAGCGCCCGGTGGGTCGATTCGAGGGCGAGGCTCGTGACGGTGTCCAGGTCGACGAAGACGACGGCGGCCGCGACCGCGAGCAGGGCCCGACGGTCGAAGTAGGGCCCGAGCACGGCTGCAGCGACGAGGAGCCCGAAGGCGACGTGGACGACCGTCGATGGCACGCCCGGAGGGCGGGCCGCGGTGGGCAAAGCGGTTTCGGCGGGTGTGGTGGCCGCGACCTACCGCCGGCCCTTGGTCCCCAGCCCGGGGATGGCGACGCGGCCCTCGACGTAGCTCATGAACGCCGACGCCGAGACGACCAGCGCGATGTAGAACAGCGCGGCGGCGGTGTAGATCTGGACGTACAGGTAGGTGTCGTTGCCGATGGCCTCGGCCCGGAAGAACAGCTCCCGGACCGTGATGAACGAGGCCAGCGAGGAGTACTTGATGAGGTAGACCAGCTCGTTCGACCAGCCCGGGATGGCGAACCGGAGCCCCTGGGGCAGGACGACGTGCCGGATGGCGTCGACCTTCGAGAGGCCGATGGCGCGACCGGCCGTCAGCTGGCCCGAGTCGACCGACAGCAGCGCCGACCGGATGTACTCGGACTGGTAGGCCGCCGAGTTGATGGTGAAGCCGATGAGCGCGACCATCACCGCCGTGTCGGGCAGGACGCCCACGCCGACGCCGGGCACCTCCCGGACGTACTGGGTGAGCCCCAGCCCGAAGTAGAGGACGAACAGCTGTGCGAGCAGTGGCGTCCCACGGATGAGTTCCGTCGCCGCGAGTGCGGGATACCGGGCCACGCGATTACCGTAGACCCGGGCCACGCTCAGCGGCACCGCCAGCACCAGCCCTGCGAGGATAGAGACGACGGTGAGGACGATGGTGACCCAGGCACCGGCTGCGAGTTGCGGGAGCGCCTCGATACCGAAGGCGATGAAGTCCAGTCCGCCCGCAAGCCAGTCCAGCAGGCCCGCGAGAGGGCCCGGCGCGGCCGCCTGCCGGAGGGCCTCGCCCGCCGACACGAACGGCTGGGTCGGGAAGAACGTCTCCCGCGAGGTCACGTTCGTCCCCGGGACGACTACCCAGTCGTACACCCACCGGACGACGAGCCAGGCCCAGAACGGGCCCAGCACGGCGTAGAACAGCGGTCGCCGGCCGAGTTCGACACCGACGGTGCCGCGTGTGGTCGCCGAACTCCCCGGCTCGTCGGCGGTCTCGGTGCTCATCCGTGCTGGCCCCCGTGGAGGCTGGTCAGCCGTTCGAGGAACTCACCCGTCCGTTCGTGCTCGGGGTCCTCGAACAGCTGCTCGGGCGGTCCACGCTCGACGACCGTCCCCTCGTCGAGGAAGGAGATGGTCGAGGCCGCCTCCTGTGCGAACCCCATCTCGTGGGTGACACACAGCATCGTCATCCCGTCGTCGGCGAGGTCACGCATCACGCGCAGCACCTCGCCGATGAGTTCGGGGTCGAGCGCGCTCGTCGGCTCGTCGAACAGCATCAGCTCCGGGTCCATCGCCAGCGCGCGGGCGATGCCGACGCGCTGTTTCTGGCCGCCCGACAGCTCAGCGGGGTAGGAGTCGGCCTGGTCGGCCAGCCCGACACGTTCGAGCTGGCTCATCGCCTCGGCGCGGGCCTCCTCCTTCGAGTGGCCCAGCACCTCGCGCAGCCCGAGTGTGACGTTGCCCAGCGCGGTCCGGTGGGCGAACAGGTTGAAATCCTGGAACACCATCCCGACCCGACGCCGGAGCGCGTTCACGTCCGTCTCCGGGGTCGTGACGGGCTCACCGTCGAGGTAGATGGTGCCGGAATCGATCTCGGTGAGGCGGTTCACACAGCGGAGCATCGTCGACTTGCCGCTCCCCGAGGGCCCGATGACGACCTCCACGTCGCCACGCTCCATCTCGAAGTCGATGCCGCGGAGCACCTTCTCCTCGCCGTAGGACTGGTGGACGTCCTCGAACTCGAGGAGCGCGTTCGCGTCGCTCATCGTTCACCTCCCGTGCCCGGGATGGCGAAGCGACGACCGAGCAGTTCCAGCCCCTGGTTGGTGAGGACGGTCAGGACGAAGTAGACCAGCGAGACCGCGAGGATGACCTCCAGCACGGACGTCGACTGGCCGGGCTGGGTGAACAGGTTGAATCCCCGCGTCAGCAGCTCCGAGAGGCCGATGAAGAAGGCGACGCTGGTGTCCTTCAGGACGATGGTGAACTCGTTCTGGAAGCCTGGAATCGAGCGCCGGAGCGCCTGTGGCACGACGACGTGCCGGATGGCCTCGAACTGGCTCATCCCGACCGAGCGGGCCGCCTCCATCTGCCCCTCGCCGACGCTCTGGATGGCGCCACGGAAGATCTGGGACTGGTAGGCCGCGCTGCGGAGCCCCAGCCCGAGGGTCGCGGCCTCGAACGCGCCGACGTTGATGGGGTTGACGAAGAACGTGAACGCCAGGATGACCAGGAGGGGGGTCCCTCGGAGCAGGACGCCCGCGCGGTTCACCGCGGCCGCGACGGGGCCGGAGCCGTACACCTCGACGATGCCGGCGGGGAGCCCCGCCAGCAGGCCGAGGACGACGCTGGTCAGTGTCAGCGCGACCGTGATTCCGGCGCCGAGGAGCAGGAAGTCGGCGTTCCTGAGCACGAACGCCCAGTCGCCGGCCTGGAGCACCACGCCGGGGTCGAGCCGACCGGCGACCGACGCGAACACAGTGGTCATCGGCTCAGTTCTCGCGGACGATGATTGACTGGTCGGCGCTGTAGTACGGGTCCGAGAAGTCGATGGCGTTGTCCCGCTCATCGGTGATGGTCATCGCCGCCGCGATGGCGTCGATCTTGTCGTCACGGAGCGACGGGATGAGCGCGTCGAACTCGAACTCCTTCCAGCCGCCGAACTGGTACTCCGTCTCGGCGACGATGGCCTCGAACAGTTCCACGTCGAACCCGGTCAGCTCGCCGTCCTGCTTGATCTCGAACGGCGGGAACCCCGGCGCGGTCCCGGCGACGATCTCGGGCCCTCCGGACCCGCCGTCGCCACCGTCGCTCCCACCGCTGTCGCCACTGCTGCCGCCGTCCTCCGAGCCGAACCACTCGTTGCGGAGCTCCTCGTAGGTGCCGTTGTCGCGGACAGCCTGGAGCCCCTCGTTGAGGGCCTGCTGGCGGTCGCTGTCGCCCTGGCGGATGCCGAAGCCGTAGCGCTCGCCCGTCTCGTAGACGAACGCGACCTGCACGGCGCGCTGGTCGGCGAACGTGTTCCCGACCGGTTCGTCAAGCACGATGGCGTCGATGTTACCGTTCTCCAGGTCCTGCACCGCGAGGGTGTAGTTGTCGTAGGCGTTGTAGTTTGACTCCTCCAGCTTGTTCTGCTCGATGAGCTGCTTCTGGATGACACTCTCGCCGGTGGTCCCCTTCTGCGCGCCGACGGGGTGGCCCGAGAGGTCGTCCAGCGAGGCGGGCATGAAGCTGCCACCATCGCCGCCGTCACCGCCGTCACCGCCGTCGCCGCCACCGTCACCACCGTCACCGGTACAGCCTGCGAGCATCGCGGCGCCGCCAGTGGCAGCGAGGGCTTTGAGGTACGAACGACGGTCGGTTCCGCGGTCACTTGGCATACATTCGTATACATATAACGCAACCATAGTACCTTTGCCTTCGTCCCTCGTGTGAGAACCGTTCGATTGAATGGTGCTCTAGTATTGGCGGAATTGGTCGACGCTCGTCAATTGTGGGTGCTTGTTAGTGTAGATGGTCGGTGCAACAGCTCGTGGAAATGGACGCTAGTTCCGTGCTACCTCATGTCGGGGTGGGTCGGGTGCCCCTCGTGTGCCGTTCGCTCGGTTCGACGGACGCCCCTCCGCAACCACTAACCCCAACCCCCGCTTCCCTCCGCTAAATGGACTGGACGGAGAAGTACCGGCCCACGACGCTGTCGGAGGTCCGGGGCAACGACAAGGCCCGGGACCAGCTCCACGAGTGGGCCCGGTCGTGGGACGACCACGGCGAGGCGGTCATCATCTACGGCGCGCCCGGCGTGGGGAAGACCAGCGCCGCGCACGCGCTCGCGAACGACATGGGCTGGTCGGTGATGGAACTCAACGCCAGCGACTCGCGGACCGCTGACAAGATCAAGAAGGTGGCCGGCGGCGCGGCGATGAACCAGTCGCTCACCTCGACGGGCCGGCAACTGGTCATCCTCGACGAGGCGGACAACCTCCACCAGCACAAGGACCGCGGCGGCGCCCGCGCGATGACGGACCTCGTGAAGTCGGCCAACCAGCCCATCGTCCTCATCGCCAACGACTTCTACGAGATGTCACGCGGGTTGCGGAGCGCCTGTCGGGATATCGAGTTCCGGGACGTGGGCAAGCGCTCCATCCTCCCCGTCCTCCGGGACATCTGCCGCAAGGAGGATATCCAGTACGAGGACGCCGCGCTGGACCGTATCGCGAGCACCAACGACGGCGACCTCCGCGGGGCCATCAAGGACCTGCAGGCCGCCGCCGAGGGGCGGGACCGCATCACCGAGGACGACGTCTCGACGAGCGACCGCGACCGCACGCAGGACATCTTCTCGCTGCTCGACGCGGTGCTCAAGGAGCAGTCGCCGGAGGAGGCCCTCCAGACCGCCTACGACACGGACGAGACGCCCGACGACCTGCTCCAGTGGGTCGAGGACAAGGTCCCGACGGTGTACGAGGGCGACGAGGTGGCTGACGCGTACGGCTACCTCGCGAAGGCCGACCGCTGGCTCGGACGCGTGCGGGCGACGCAGAACTACACGTACTGGCGCTACGCGACCGACAACATCGCGGCGGGTGTCGCGGCCGCCCGTACCCGCGACCGCGGTGGCTGGACGCGCTACGGCGGCGCCCCCTATCGGTCGTACCGGGACTCGACGCGGGACTACATCGCCGAGCGCATCGCCGAGTCCGCCGGGGTGTCGACGGCGACCGCTCGGCGTGAGATCATGCCGTTCCTCGCGGTGATGACCCACCACTGCAAGAATCGCGAGTTGACGGTGTTGATGGCCGCCCGCTACGAACTGGAGGCAGAGCACGTCTCCTTCGTCACGGGCAGCGGCGAGTCGACGAACAAGGTGCAGGACATCGTGGCCGACGCAGAGGAACTGCGCGAGCAGGAGGCGGTGGAGCATTCGGGTGGCGCGTTCGCTGGTGGTGTGGCGGAGTCGGAGATGGACGGGGAGGAGGGTGACGATGCCGACGGCGAAGACGAGGAAGTCGCGCAGGCGACGCTCGGTGGCGGTGACGATGGCTCGGGCGACGGGGAGGAGGAGGGCCGCGAGGCCGACGCGGAGGCCGCGGAGGATGACGACCAGCAGTCCGGGCTAGGCGATTTCATGTAGAGACAGGAATTAAAGTGCTAATTAGCGACATTCAACGATTAGGTCGAATATTTTGCTCTAAAACCTCTAGTATATTACTAATTCGGACCATACGAAGTCCTTGTGTTCTCTGCCAACAATTTCAGCGACAACAACTACGAAGCCCTCGCACTCTCGGGTTGAGGGCCTCGCTGCGCTCCTCGGGCGCCGGAGGCGCCTGCGGTGCTTGCGTCGGCCGTCTTCCCCGAGAGCGCTCGCCCTTCGAGTCCGCCAGGGGGAGGTGTTTCGGGTCGAGCGACGCGCGTAGTGGTTCCAGCGGAGTGCTGGTGCCCCCACACCTCCCCGCGCTCGCGCCGGATGCGCTCACCACGCTCCCTTCGGTCGCGGGTTCGCTGGGATGGTGCGAGCGCGCTTCCTGTTAGTGGAACCGGCCGGCCGAGCAGCCGCTCGTCGGCCGGGAGCGTGTGCCGAGCGGCTTGCCCGCGAGGCCGTGCGCCCCGGGGAAGGGCAGGGCCGCCGCGCCCGTGACACGTTCTGTGTCCTGGCGGACTCGAAGGGCGAGGCCGCTCCGCGGTGCCCCGGCGACGCAAGCACCGCAGCCGAGCGACCGAAGGGAGCGAGGCAAGGAGCACAGCGAGCCGCGGCCCCGGAGCGGCCGAGGGCTTCGTACAGGGTTCCGCCGCTTCGGTCATCGTTTGAACGGCAAAGCGATTCGCAGCTGCCGCCCTACCCCACGAACGGGTTGCCGTAGACCAGTACGTACAGCCCACCCATCGTGATGACCATCCCGGCGAGCGAGTTGATGATGGGGTACCACCAGTAGGCCTCGTCCACGTCCACGCGGGCGAAGGTGATGCCGAACACCAGCAGCGGGTACAGCATCAGCACCACCGTGAAGAAGGGGTGGACGTAGACGAACGCCACCGCCGCCAGGAGCCACATCAGCGCGCAGTAGAGGAAGGTGTTGAACCGCCCGAGGTAGGTCGCGGTCGTCTCGATGCCGGCGGCGCGGTCGGGTTCGATGTCCGGAATCGCGGAGAACGTGTGCATCCCCATCGTCCAGAGCCAGCCGCCGACGATGGCGCCCAGCGGTGGCAGTTGCCCGGCGAGCGCCGTGTACGCCACGACGCCGGGGAGGATGTAGAGGCCGTTCGAGAGCGAGTCGAGGAACGGCGTCGTCTTGAAGCGCAGCGGCGGCGCCGAGTACTCGACCGAGAGGAAGCCGAACAGGGCCAGTGTCCCCACTGCGGCGAGCGGGAGGAACGGGACGAACACCAGTCCCAGCAGCCCCGAGACGACGACGGCCGCGACGACGAGGCGGGAACCCTGGTACCGGACCTCCCGGCCCTCCTTCTTCGGGTTCTCCGCGTCGATGTCGGCGTCGAAGATGTCGTTGACGCCGTAGAGGAAGACGTTCGCGGGGAGCAGGAAGTACGCGAACAGCGCGAGCGCGAGCGGGGCGAACAGTTCGCCGACCGAGCCGGCGGCGTACGCCACACCCACCACCACGGGCCCCGCGAGATACAGCCAGAATCGGGGGCGCGACAGTCGGAGCAAGTAGCCGACGGCGGTGTCCTCGGGCGGCAGCACGCGCTCCAGCGCCAGCGATTCCTGCTCGGCCATGGCTATCGGTCGGGGGCGCTCCCCGCGAGGTCCTCGATGACGCAGTCGGCGGTGTGCTGGCCACTCACCAGACACATCGGGACGCCGATACCGGGCGTCGTGTACGACCCCGTGAAGTAGAGGCCGTCGACCTCCTTCGAGCGGTGGGGCGGCCGGAGGAACGCGGTCTGGCGGAGCGTGTGGGCCATCCCGAGCGCCGTGCCCTGCATCGAGTTGTAGCGGTCGGCGAACTCCGAGACGGAGAACGACTCCTCGAAGACGATGCGGTCGCGCAACTCGACGCCCGTGTTCTCGGCGAGGTCGTCGAGCACGAGTTCGCGGTACTTCTCACGTGTCTCGGGGCCGTCCTCCAGGTCCGGCGCGATGGGGACGAGGACGAACAGGTTGCTGTGGCCCTCCGGCGCGACGGTGGGGTCCGTCTCCGAGGGGACACAGACGTAGTAGGCGGGGTCGTCGGGCCACGCCGGGTCGTCGAAGATGGTCTCGAAGTGCTCGTCCCAGTCCGTCGGGAGGACGAGCGTGTGGTGCTCCAGCGGGTCGACGTCGCCCTCGACACCCATGTACAGCAGGAACGCCGACGGCGCGTACGTCCGGGAGTCCCAGTAGTCAGCGTCGTAGCCGCGCTCGTGTTCGGGGAGCAGTTCCTGCTCGGTGTGGGCGTAGTCGGCGTCGCTCACGACGTAGTCGAACGACGCCCGGTGCTCCGTCGCCGCGCCGCCGTCGGGCGTCGCTTCCGCCGGCTCGCCGTCGACGGCCGTCGCCGCGTCGCTCCCGCCCTCGGTCCGGGTCGGGAGCCCCGTCTCGGCGGCCTCGCCGACGACGAGCTCGAAGCCCTCGCGCCGGGTGATGATCTCCTCGACCGGCGCGCCCGTCTCGTAGGTCACGCCGAGTTCGCCGCCGAGTTCCACGAGCGCGTCGACGACGGCGCCGATGCCGCCGTCGGGGTAGTAGACGCCGAGGTTGAAGTCGACGTGGCTCATGATGTTGTACAGCGCCGGCGTGTTCTGCGGCGCGCCCCCGAGGAACACCAGCGTGTACTGCATGATCTGCTGGAGCTTCGGGTGGTCGAAGTGGTTCGAGACGTAGCCGTCCATCGTCCCGAGCAGTTTGAGGCCGACGGGCGCGGCCTTCATCACGTCGAGGTCGACGTAGTCGCGCAGCGAGGTGCGGTCCTCGTAGACGAAGTTGTCCATCGCCGTCTCGTAGTGGTACTCGGAGGTGTCGAGGTAGTTCTGGAAGGTCTCGCCGGCACCCTCGGCGTAGGACTCGAACGTCTCGGCGTTGGCCTCGCGGTCGGCGACCATGTCGACGCTGTCGCCGTCCTTGAAGAAGACCCGATAGTGCGGGTCGAGCCGCGTCAGCGAGTAGTAGTCCTCGGGTGCTCGGTCGAAGTGGCCGAAGAACCGCTCGAACACGTCCGGCATCAGGTACCAGGAGGGCCCCATGTCGAATTTGAACCCCTCCGCCTCGAGTCGGGAGGCACGCCCCCCGAGCTGCTCGTTCTTCTCGAAGACAGTCACGTCCGCACCGGCGTCGGCGAGGTAACAGGCCGTCGAGAGGCCACCGAAACCGCCACCGATTACGGCGATCCGTTCGCCGTCGAGCCCTTGCATACGTCCATGAAGGGCTGGCGCGGGCTAAAGTCGTCCGGTCGGGGCGGTCCACAGGGGGGACCGTGTCCGGCAGCGGAGTTTTGTCGGTTCTACTCGTTATCCACGCCCGTGTCCCCCCGCACGCACCTGACGAGCGCGGACGACGTGCCCGAGCAGGGCGGCTGGCTGTTCACCGTCGAGGAGCCCGGCGGCTCCCTCCAGGAGGTGTTCCTCCTCCGACTCGCCGACGGGGTCGCCGCCTGGCGGAACTACTGCCAGCACGAGACCGACCAGGAGCTCTACCGCGAGGACATCGGCGCCGTCGTCCGCGACGGTGGTATCGTCTGCCCGAAGCACGGCTCTGTCTTCGACGCCGCGACCGGTCACTGCGACAACGGCCCGGCCGCCGGGTCGGACCTGGCCGAGGTCGCGGTGACCGTGGAACTCGGCGAGGTGTACCTCACCGACGACGACGTGACGTTCAGCCACGAGGGGCCGGCCGGCGCTGGCTCCGACGACGACGATGACGACGATGTCCCCGACTCCACCTCGCACCTGCGGTTCTGAGCGACGGAACCGCCATACCGTGCCGAACCCAAGGACGCGTATGAGCGACCAGCGACGCCGGCGGGTCCGCGAGGCGTGGGACGCGGTGGCCGACGACTACGCGCGGATGCGGAACCCGGACGGCCCGGACGCCGCCCTGCTGGACGAACTCGTGGCCGACCTGCCCGACGACGCGACGGTTCTCGACGTGGGCTGTGGCGACGGCGCCCGGACGCTGGCGAACCTCCCCGCAGACACGCTGGGACTGGATTTCTCCCGCGTCCAGTTGGGCCTCGCACGGGAGCGGATTGCCGACGCGCCACTCCTGCAGGGTGACATGACTGCGCTCCCCGTTGCGGACGACAGCGCCGACGCCGTGACCGCCTACCACTCCGTCTTCCACGTCCCACACGAGGAGCATCCCGCCGTCTACCGGGAGTTCGCGCGCGTGCTGCGGCCGGGTGGACGGCTCCTGCTTACCGTCGGCCGGGGGAGCGGGAACTCGACGGCCAGCGACTGGCTCCGGAGCGGCCACCCGATGTTCTGGTCGACGCCCGGCCGCGCCACCACGCTCGACCAGCTCCGGGACGCGGGATTCGAGGTGGTCTGGGAGCGCCTCGTCGACGACCCCCTCGGGAGCGAGGCGCTGTTCGTGCTGGCCGAGCTGTCCGGGTAGGAACGTCCGTCCGAGGTAGCACGGGACCTGCTGTGTTGATGCTCTCGCCGCGCGTACTATCGGGTACCTCCGGTCGTCGAGCCCGGCCCCGAGTCGGTGGGGCGGCCGGACCAGTAGCATGAGTTCAGACGCCATCTCCGCCATCCGCAGGGCCGACGCCGCGGGCGAGCGCCCCAGCGATGCGACCGCACGCGGGGGCCGGCGCGACGCGCGGGCAGTCGCTCGCGCGGCGCTGGTCGCCGCCGGATTGACCGTTCTCGGCCTCCTCGCCGGGACCCTCCTCGGGCTCGTCCCCGTCATCGTCGAGGTCTTCCTGACGGGCGCGGCGGCGTTCGCGCCGCCGACCCTGCTCGCTAGCACGGTCCTCACGATGGCCGGCTACGCCGCCGTGGGGCTCTGGTTCGCCCGGCAGTACGGGGTCGCAATCCCAGCCCGGCGCCCGACGCGGCGTGACGTGGGCTGGATTACCGGCGGCACCCTGCTCGCCCTGGCCGGCGTGACGGTCAGCCTGGTCGCGCTCGCCAGCCTCGGTGTCGAGGCGGCACCCAACGCCATCGGTGGCTTCGGCGAGGCGATGCCCGTCCTCTTCCTTGCGCTGGCGGCCCTCTCGGTGGTCGCCATCGGTCCCGCCGAGGAGATACTGTTCCGGGGTGCGGTTCAGGGCCGCCTCCGGGCCACCGTCGGCCCGGTCGGTGCCGTCGTCGGCGCGGGCGCGCTGTTCGCCAGCATCCACGCGTTCGCCGTCGTCGGCGCGCTCGGCGCCACCCTGACGACCGTCGCCATCATCTTCGTCCTCTCGACGGTGCTGGGCGTGGCCTACGAGCGCACCCGGAACATCGTCGTGCCGGCGCTGCTCCACGGGTTCTACAACGCGACGCTGTTCGTGTTCGCGTACGTGGGCACAGCCGGCCTCTGAGGGAGGCCCCCCGACAACGGCCCCGACAACGGCCCCGACTCCGGGAGTGCGTCTGCCGGCGCAGGACGACCGCTCCCCCGTTCCGTACCGTTTATACCGGCGCAACCGGAACGCCAGAGCATGGCGCGAGAGCAGACGGAGGTTCGCGAACTGCAGGAGGGGAACTACGTGATGATCGAGGACACGCCGTCGAAGATCACGGCGTACAGCACGTCCAAACCCGGCAAGCACGGCAGCGCGAAGGCCCGTGTGGAGGGAACGGGTGTCTTCGACGGCCAGAAGCGCAACTTCACCCAGCCCGTCGACGCGAAGGTGTGGGTCCCCATCATCGAGCGCAAGCAGGGCCAGGTCGTCTCCACCGACAGCGGCGAGATGCAGGTGATGGACCTCGAGACGTACGAGACCATCACGATGCGCATCCCTGGCAGCGAGGACATCACGGCCGACGACGAGATCGAGTACCTCGAGTACGAGGGCAACCGCAAGCTGGTCTGAGGCCACGCGACGATTCCCGGCCCGTTCCTCTCCTGATGATACAGTTCCCTGGCGCGACTGCATCCCGTTCCGACGGCGACTACGTCCTCGTCGGCGCGCCGCTGGACCGCTCGACCTCCTTCCAGCCCGGCACGCGGTTCGGCCCCGCGCAGGTCCGGCGCTACGCCCGGGGCTTCGAGAACTACGACCACCGCACGGACCAGCTGTTCACCGACTGCGCGGTCCACGACGCCGACGATGTGGAGCCGTGGGCCGACGCCGACGAGTATCTCGACTTCCTCACCGACCAGCTGGGCGATATCCGGGCCGACGGCGGGGCCGTCCCGCTACTCGTGGGCGGCGAGCACACCGTCTCGATTGCGGGCGTCCGTGCGGTGGACCCGGATGTCTTCGTCTGTCTGGACGCGCACCTCGACCTCCGCGAGGAACTCGGCGGCGACCCGCTCTCGCACAGCACCGTCACCCGGCACGCGCTCGAAGTCGCGGACGAGGCGGTCGTGCTGGGCGCGCGAGCGGGTAGCGAGGCCGAGTGGGAGCGAGCGAGCGAGGCCGACGTGGAGGCCGTTCCACCCGAAGCGGTGCCCGACTGGGTGGCCGATTTCGACGACGAATCCGTCTACCTGAGCGTCGATGTCGACGCCGCCGACCCCTCGGTCGCCCCCGGGACGGGCACCCCCGAGCCGTTCGGTCTGTCGAGCCGGGAGATGCGAGACGTGGTGCGGACCGTCGCGCCCCACGCCGACGGCTTCGACTGCGTGGAGGTCAACGACCGCGACGACGGGCAGGCCGCGGTACTGGGGGCGAAACTGCTCCGGGAGTTCGTGTTCGCGCACGCGGCCGAGATGTGAGGGGAGCTCTCCCGGCGAGATTATGCGGTTTCCTCTGCGGTATTTTGGTTATTTCAAACTCTCGGGTATTATATCCACTGCTAGGGTTGTAATTGCCGTTCAGACTGGCATATAGCTTATGCCAGTCGATACACTGGCTGGTTACAATGAAGCGACGCGCGTACCTCGCGGCCGCCGGTGCTGCGGGGCTCGCGGGGCTGGCCGGGTGCAAGGGGATGGTCGCGCCGGGAGCCGGCCGACACCTGCTGGGACCCGACACCGACGAGCGGTGGGTGGCCGTCGCCCAGGTGGACGACGTGGTGGACGAGCACGATGTCCGGATGGAGGTCGAGTTGCTCGAGCCAGTTGCGAACGCCGAGCATCCGCCCCGCATCACGGTCACGACGACGAACCTCGCGCCGAAGCGGGCCATCTCGGTGAGCGAGGACGGCTGCTGCCTGTTCAACCGCATGAAGGCCGGCAGCGACGACCCCACGGGGCTGTGGCTCCCCCCGCCCGACGCACTGGCACCGGAGGACCGCACCGGCGAGCGGTGGGTGCCCGAGACCCGTGGCCGACGCGGCTACGCCCTGTACGGTTGCAATCCCCGCACCTACCCCGGCGGTGCGTCGCTCACCAACGAGTACGAGGTCTGGGACGACTACCAGCACCGGGGCTACTTCCCGCCGGGGACGTACCGCTGGGAGGAACAGGTGGAGGTCTGGAAGGACCCGCGTGCGCGCTCCGGCGACGACCCGAGCGCCACGTTCACGTGGGGCTTCTCGCTCTCGGTCGAGGTTCTCGAGTAACGGTCGTCACAACCAGTTCCGACTCACGTATTCGAGGACGACCGCGGACTGGTCGACGTACTCCGATAGTTCGTGGACGATATCGCCGACTTCGCGCGCCGAGAGCGTCCCGTCCTGCTGGAAGAGGACTCCTGCCGTCCGCTCGATGTCCAGTTCGGTGAAGAAGTCGTCGTCCTGGGTGAGATCAGCCGGTCGGTCTCGCGGGCGTACCGGGCGATCTCCTCGTCGTCGGCCCCGAGCCACTCGATGTCGTGGTCGAGTTTGTGGAGGTAGTTGATTGTCGCTCGCTCGACGTTCTCGTCGGCGAGTATCCGGTACCCCATCAGTCGCGGACGTCGTCGGGGTCGGTCGTCAGGCGCTCGTGCTCCTCGATGGCCCACTGGCGCCGACGCTCGACGGCCCGCATCTCCTCGGGATGGTCGTGGTAGTACGTGAGTGCCCGGTATACGTCCGCGAGGTCCAGGTCGTGGCGGTCCGCGACCGTCCGGGGATCGAGACCACGGTCCTCGACCTGCTCCTTCACGAAGCGGACGGTGAGGCGCCGGCCCTCCAGATGTGGCTCGTCGTGGACCTCCTCCGCGATTCGCCTCGCGACCTGGCTCATACGAGCTGTTACGCCACTCTCACACTTGAACTTCCGGGCGCTGGGCACGCAGGGCCGTGCCGACTCTTGCTGACGACCAGCTACCCCTCCTCGACGACAGCCCGGAACACCGGAAGCGCCCGCTTCGCGGCGACACCCGACTCCAGGAAGAGAATCGTCCGCGGCGGTGTGGTCGCTTTCGGGCGGACACGCAGGCCCGACGCCTCCTCGGCGGCCGCCTCCCGCCCAGCGTCGGCGGCCGCGTCGGGCGCGATGCGGAACTCCACACGCGCCCGACTCTCGTGGACGTACACGTCGGCCAGCCGCTCGACCGCCGCGCGCGTCTCCACGTCCGGGTTGCGTCGGTCGGCCGTCTCGCCCGGTGGCAGGAGCGCCACGCCGTAGGCGAACTCGCCGTGTTCGCTCCCCTCGACGTCGCGTACGTCCGTGACCGCCAGCCGACCGAGCGCGCCGCGCTCGTGGCCGCGTAGCTCCGCGGCGAGCAGCTGTGCGATGCGTCGGCCGTCCGTGACGCGCTCGTCGACCACTACAGCTCCTCCCGGGCGCGCTCGGCGAGCCCGGCCACGTCGGCGCCCTGCCGGTGGGCGTACAGGACGGCGGCGCCGTCCATCGTCAGCCCGCGGTCGGCCTTCAGCCGGTTCATCGACGCGACGGCCTCCTGCTTCTCGACGCCCTCGCCCGCGAGCGCCGAGAGGACGCGGTCGAACGTCGAGCGCTCCTGGAGCAGCGACTCGTCGGGCTGGAACTCCTCGGGCACCTCCACCGTGGCGGGGTCGAACTGTGCGACGAGGCGGTTCTCCTCGCGCTTCAGCAGGCCCTCGCCGACGCCGATGTCCGCCAGACGGCGGGCCTGGTCCGGCGTGAACCACTCCCAGTCGAGCGAGAGCTTCTTGAAGAACGTCCCCTCCGGGAGTTCCGAGGTCCCCTCGCGCTGGAACGGGGCCCCGATGGCGACGCGCAGGCTCATGCAGGCGTCGTGTTCGGCGGCGGGCATATATCGGTCGGTGCGACGCTGGACGTGGTCACCTGGCCAGCGCGGCGAACACCCGTTCCTCGATCCGGCGCAGATGCTTGCCGACGGCGGACGGCGACAGGTCGAGCGCCCCGGCGATGTCCTCGTGTGTGGCCTCCCGTGGTTCCCGGTAGTAGCCGAGGTCGACGGCCGCGGCCATGATCTCCTGCTGCCTGGTGGTGAGCGTCCGGGCCAGCCGGTCGGTGTCCGGTGTGTACTCGCCGGTCTCGACGACCTCGATGTCGAACGAGTCCTGCGATGTCGCCTCCTCGTACAGCGCCCGGAACGATTCGTCCTCGCCGATGAGTGTCATCTGCTGGCTCCCGTCCTGCTGGAACTGCACCGGCGTCTCGACGACGATGTCCTCGCGCTGCTGCCACGCCAGTACCTCCCGGATAGCCTCGTTCGTCTCGAACTGGCTGACCGCCATCCATCGCTCCCTGCCCGAGACCATGTAGTCACGGACGGTGGGTTCGGACGCCATGATCTCCTCGTAGCGGTCGCGGTCGCCGCTCCCCTCCGCGAGCAACAGGAGCGTCCCGTCGTCGAGGAGTTCGAAGTGATGGACCGCCTCGCGCTGGAGGGAGGGCTCCGCCAGCAGTCGCTCGCCGAGGGGGTGGAATCCCGGCTCTTCCCGGGGGACCAGTCGGACCGTCAGGTACCGCATGTCCACGGGTATCCGAGTCCTCGACTTAAAGCCATCCGGATGACCTCCAGCAGTGTGTCGTCCCTGCCTCCCGTACGCGGAGCTAGACGACGGCGGAACTGCCCTGCCACGTCCCGGACGACCCAGCTGCCCGCACCGGGCCGTAAACTGCAGAGACAACGCACCCTCCAACGAATGACCCACGATTCCCACGAGCAGACGGACCGAGACCAGCCCCGGACCGACGACGGCGAGGCGAGCGACGCGAGCCGAACGTCGTCAGAGGTCCGCTCTGACGGCGGCAAGGAGGCCGCCGCCGACGGGAGCGGTATCGTCGCCCCGGACGACGAGACACCGACCTGGGGCGAGCGCAAGGAGCGCACCCAGGGCCTCTCGCAGGTGACCTACGAGTACTTCGAGCGGGCCCGGCGCGAGGACCAGGACCTGCGAACCGAGAGCGACTACGTCGAACGCGACGTGCTGGCGTTCCCGGTGTGGCCCCACGAGATGATCCGGAATCTCGCGCTGACGAGTTTCTTCGTCGGTATGGTCGTCTTCCTCGCAGCCGCCCTTCCACCACATATCGGGGCACCGTCCAACCCGAATCAGACGCCGGCGGTCATCCTGCCGGACTGGTATCTGTACTGGTCGTTCGGGCTGCTCAAGCTGGGGCCGCTGAACCCGGACCTGGCGCTGCTGGGCGGGGAGAAGCTGATGGCCGACCGGACCTACGGCGTCGTCGCCAACCTGGTCGTGGTCGGGTTCATCGCCATCGTGCCGTTCCTGAACAAGGGTGCGGCCCGGCGGCCCGTCGAGCAGCCGTTCTGGGCGGCGGTCGGCGTCTCCGGCGTCATCTTCGCGTTCACCATCGCCGCGTACTCTGCGAAGAACCTCGTCCCGGTGGCACCGCACCTGCTGTTCGACCTGACGTTCCTGCTCCCGTTCGTCGGGGGCTTTCTCACCTACGCGGTGCTGAAGTCGATGCGGGAGGGGTACATGTTCGAGCTGAACCGACGCTACTACCGCCTGCGGCCACCGAAGTAGATCTGTCGCCGTCGCTCAGTCGGCCGTCTCGACAGCCGCGTCGGCCTCGGGCAGGTCCAGCTCGTGGTCCTCGGTCTCCGCCCGGTCACGGACCCGACCCAGAACCCGTCGCGCCTCGCCGAGTTCGGCGTCCCCGACCGCGCGCAGGAGCGCGACGGCACGCTCGGCACGGGTGCGACGCCACGAGGCCTCGCGGGCCTGGTAGGTCCGGACCGCCCGGAGGAAATCGACGCGGCGGAACTCCGGCCAGTACGGTGAGCAGAAGAAGACGGCGGCCTCGTTGCCGTTGGCGTGCCACGGGAGGAAGTTCGAGGTGCGCTCGTCGCCGCCGGTGCGGATGATGAGGTCGACGGCGCGCGCGGGCCCCTCGTACAGCTGTGTTTCGATGGTTTCGACGTCGATATCGGCGGGGTCGAGGTCACCGGCGGACACGTCCTCGGCGAGGTCACGGGCCGCGCTCAGCAGTTCCGCGCGGCCACCGTAGGCGAGCGCGATGTTGAGGTGGAACTCGTCGTAGTCGCCGGTCCGGCGGTCGGCGTAGTCGATGGCGTCACGGACGCGGGGCGGGAGTCGGTCGAGTTCACCGATGGCGCGGATGCGGACCTCGTTCTCGTGGACCTCCTCGCGGTCGGCGAACTCCCGGAGTTTGTCCTCGATGAGGTCGAACAGGTGTTCGCGCTCCTCGGGCGGGCGCTCGAAGTTCTCCGTCGAGAAGGCGTAGAGAGTGAGCTCTCGCACCCCGAGTTCGTTGCACCAGTGGAGCATCTGCTCGGTCGTCTGCGCGCCGGCGCGGTGGCCCTCGGTCGCCTCGTCGCCCGACTGACGGGCGTAGCGGCGGTTCCCGTCCTGGATGACGGCGACGTGTTCCGGCGCGCCGTCCAGTTCGCGCTCCAGCAGGTGTTCGTACAGCGCGAGCGCGCGCCGGCGCAGCCACCCGGTCATATGCGAACCGGACGCCCGGCAAGTATGGGTCTTTTGACTGGTCATACCGGGTGTTCATGCCGGACGGGCCGTCGTGGCGGTACCGATGGTCGCAGGCTTTTTATACAGGCGTATCCACCAGAGAGTTGCAATGGCGACTGGTAAGGTCGTGTTCTTCAACGACACTGGCGGCTACGGTTTCATCGAGACTGACGAGGCGGACGAGGACGTGTTCGTCCACATGGACGACATCGAGGGTCCCGACCTCGAAGAGGGCGAGGAGCTCGAGTTCGACATCGTCGAGTCCGAGAAGGGCCCCCGGGCCCAGAACCCGACCCGCGTCTGAAGGACAGACGACCACGGAGACGTAGCGGCACGGAACTGCGGCGCGGTCGCGCGACTTGTCGCGGGCGCGCAGTCATAGCCGGTGAGCCGCAGCACTCGCCACTTCAGTTCGCTCTGTCTTCCAGCCCCGGCCGATATGACATCGACTGCTTCCGGCCTCGCCCCGGCCGGCAGCCGTCGGCGACCGCTAGCGGTTTATCCGGCCGTGGTGAACCCGTCGGCATGGAGACCATCGACGAGGACCTCTACCAGCGGACGCGTGCGCTGCTAGAGCCTGGCGATATCGAACTCAACGGTATCATCGTCCACACGGACCTCTCGGGCGAGGACGAGCCCGCGCTCCACCAGCTCACCCTCGACGCCGGCGACCGCATCGCCGAGCACCACCCCGACATCGTGCCCGAGGACACCTACGTCTACTCCGGCAACGACGACCCCGAATTCGGCGTCAACCAGCATCAGGGGCTCACGCTGGACGGCGAGGAGTTCGTCTGGGAGTGCCAGCAGTTGCTCCGTGAGGGCCACTACGCCGTCGTCATCTACTACGAGGCCGTCGTCGACCAGGACGGCGTCGTCGCGGCGGTCGAGACCCTCGACCACGTGGACAGCGTTGTCGGCGTTCGTGGCGACGGCGACTGACGGGAACGCGACGCTTATCCGACTCTGCCCCCGAGTTCCGGGTATGAGCGAGGACGCCGACCCGTCGCTCGACCGGGTCGACCGCGCGATCGTCAACGCCTTCCAGGGCGGGTTCCCCGTCGCCGAGCGCCCCTTCGAGCCCGCTGCGGCTGCGCTCCGCGAGCGCGACATCGACATCGACGCCGACGAGCTGCTGGCCCGCATCCGGGCGATGGACGAGGCCGGCACACTGACGCGATTCGGCGCGCTCGTCAACGCCGAGGCTATCGGTGGCGCCGCGACGCTGGTCGCGATGCACGCGCCCGAGGACCGCTACGAGGCGGTGGCCGAGCAGGTCAACGCGCACCGCGAGGTCGCACACAACTACGAGCGCGAGCACCCTCATCTCAACATGTGGTTCGTCGTCAGCGTCGCCGACGCCGACCGCGTGCGCGAGGTGCTGGACGCAATCGAGGCCGAGACGGGCCAGGAGACGTACAACCTCCCGAAACAGCAGGAGTTCCGTGTCGAGGCCAAGTTCCTCGTCGACGGGCCTATCGAGGAGGGCGACGTGGACCTCTCGGGCCTGGGTCCGGACGTGGCGCCGACCGACCGCGACCACCTCACGCCCCGCGAGCGCGACCTCGTGCTTGCGGTGCAGGACGGCCTGCCCCTCACGGCGACACCGTACGCGGATGTCGCGAGCGAGATTGACCAGCCGGTCGAGTGGGTGCTGGCGACGCTCCAGCGCTTCGACGTGGAGGGGAAGGTCCGGCGTGTCGGCGTCGTGCCCAATCACTACGCGCTGGGGTACACGGAGAACGGCATGACCGTCTGGAACGTTCCCGACGACGTGGTTGACGAGGTGGGCCCCGCTATCGCCGCTCTCGACTTCGTCACGCACTGCTACGAGCGCCCGCGCCACGAGGGCGTCTGGCCGTACAACTTCTTCGCGATGACCCACGGCCGCAGCGAGGCTGAGAGCGACGAGCGCGTCCAGCAGGTACGGGAGCGGATGGCCGAGTTCTGGGACGTCGGCGAGGACGACTGGGACACGCTGTTCTCGACGCGCATCCTGAAGAAGACCGGTATCCGGCTCGACGAGCGCGCCGACGCGAACACCGAGGGCGCTCCTGCCGACTCCGCGGAGACGGAGGTCGGCGACGACTAGATGATTCCGCTCCACCACGATTTCCGCGGGGAGACGGTCCTCGTCTTCGGGGGCGGTCCCGTCGGGGCGCGCAAGGCTCGTCGCTTCGCCCGCGAGGCGCGGGTCGTGGTCGTCAGTCCCGAGTTCACGGACGGGTTCGAACCCGAGGGTGACGCCGATACGGATGGGACGGTGGAGTTCGTCCGCGCGGCGCCCACGCCCGACGCGGTGCCCGACTGGTTCGACCGCGTCGAGCCGGCGCTGGTCGTGGCTGCCACCGACGACGCCGACCTGAACGCGGCCGTCGGGGAAGCGGCCGACGAGCGAGGCGTCCTCTACAACCGGGCCGACCGCTCGGGGACCGACCGTCGGCCCGTCGGTGAGGTGGTCGTCCCGGCGACGGTGCGCGACGAGCCCGTCGTCGCGAGCCTCGCGACCGGCGGGGCCAGCCCGGCGCTCTCGAAGCACCTCCGCGAGCGGCTGGAGACGGAACTCGCGGGGGCCGGCGCGATGGCCGAGTTGACCGGTGGCATCCGGGCGGACCTGCAGGAACGCGGGGTCGACTCCGGGCTCCGGCGAACCGCCGTCCGGCGGGTGGTTCGCGACTCGAACGTTTGGAAGGCTTTAGGTACGGGTAGTGCCAACGGCCGGAAAAGAGCCACCGAGGTCGTTTCCGAGGTGGTAGGTGACGAATGACTGTTCCAACTGGCCTGGTCTCCGGCGTCAGCATCTCCCACCGGCATGCCAGTCTCGACCACATCGAACGGGCCGCCGTCGAGTCACAGTGCCGGGGTGTGGAGACGCTCCTCTCCCAGCCGGGCGTCCGCGAGGCGTTCTGTCTCCAGACCTGTAACCGCGTCGAGGCGTACGTCGTCACGGACGACGCGGCGACGGGCCGCGCGGCGCTCGACCGCTACACGGCCGGGCTAGAGGACGCTCGCATCGACCTCGACCACGAGGCGTCGCTGGAACACCTCATCCGCGTGGCGTGCGGGCTGGAGTCGCTCGTCCTCGGCGAGGACCAGATTATCGGCCAGGTCCGGCGTGCGTTCGTGACGGCCCGCGAGGCCGGCGGCATCGGCCCCGTGCTGGAGGACGCCCTCACGAAGGCGCTCCACGTCGGCGAGCGCGCCCGTGACGAGACCGGCATCAACGAGGGCGTCGTCTCGCTGGGGAGCGCCGCCGTGGAGCTGGCCGAGCGCGAACTCGGCGACCTCTCGGCCGAGGACGCGCTCGTCGTCGGCGCCGGGGAGATGGGGACGCTCGCGGTTCGCGCGCTCGACGGCGAGGTCGCCTCGCTGACGGTCGCGAACCGCTCGCCCGAGCGTGCCGAACACCTCGCCGGCGATGTCGAGGAGACGCCGGCCCGGGCGGTCGGACTGAGAGCGCTCCCCGAGACCGCCACGTCGGCCGGGCTCGTCCTCACGGCGACCGGGAGCGACGAGCACGTGCTCGACGCCGAGTACCTCTCCGAGGCGGGCGAGACGTTCGTCGTCGACCTCGCCTCGCCGCGTGACGTGGCGCCCGCTGCCGACGGTCTCGAGAACGTGACCGTCCACGACCTCGACGCGCTCGAGGACGTGACCGACCGGACCCGGGAGGCCCGGGCCGAGGCCGCCGACCGGGTCGAGACAATGGTCGCCGAGGAACTGGACCACCTCCTCAGCCAGTACAAGCGCAAGCGCGCCGACCAGATCATCGCGGCCATGTACGAGGGCGCCGAGCGCGTGAAGGCCCGCGAGGTCGGCAAGGCCGTCTCCACGATGGAGTCCGACGGTCTGACCGACGAGCAGGAGGCCGCCGTCGAGGCGATGGCGGACGCGCTGGTCAACCAGTTGCTGTCGGCGCCGACCAAGAGCATCCGCGAGGCCGCCGAGAAGGGTGACTGGACCACCATCAACTCCGCGCTCGAACTGTTCGGTCCCGGGATGAAGGTCGACCCCGACGATGTCGGGGAGGGAATCCCCTCGGGTGCCGTCGACGCAGAGGACGTTCCCGCAGGCGCGATAGACGCAGAGGACGTTCCCGCAGGCGCGATAGACGCAGAGGACGTTCCCGCAGGCGCGATAGACGCAGAGGACATCCCCGCCGAGATGCGCAAGCAGATGCCCGATACCGTCCTCGACCGCATCGCGACCGGTTCGGACTGACCCACCCCAGGCGCTTCCCCGTACTCCTTCGACGCCGACCACGGACCGATACTGGCAAGTGCGCCCCGACGGAGGCTCGGATATGGCAGACGACCACGACCACGGTCACGAGGACGACGACGAGGGCCGCACGACCGCCCCGCAGAGCGCGTACACTGCCCGGCAGGTCGCCATCGGCTTTGTCGTCGCGCTGGTGGGCCTCGCGCTCGTCTTCGGCGTCCCGCTCGCGCTCACCCTGTAACGGCCGCTACCCGTTCTCGCGGTCCGCCTCGCGGTCGGTCGTGACGACCACGCGCCCGTCCACCTCGCGGACGGTCGTCGTATCAGCGTCCGCGAACGCCGGCGTTCCGAGCAGCAGCACCGCCGTCCGGTCGTCCGTCCGGCGGAGGCGATAGGCGATGGGCCGCCCGTCGAGCGTCGTCGCCCACTGGCGGCCGGTCCGGTCGTCGGCCAGCGGACCGGTCCCGGTCCGTTCGTCGAGGTAGTCGGCGAGGGCGTCGTCGAACTCCCTGGCGTTCCCCTCGTCGTCGAACCGCAGCACCCACGCGTAGCCCCGGGCGCCGCTCTCGTTGTTGAACGCGATGCGGGTGTCGTTGCCCCAGCCGGCCGCGGCGCGGGCGGCCCGCTCGTCGCGGAGTTCGGTACCGAGCGCCACCCGGACGAACGCCTCGCCGACGCGGCCCCGCGGGGGTGCGAACGTCTCCTGCCAGACGCCCTCGGTCTCGCCGCGGAGCGTGATGTTCAGGGGGACCGGCTCGTCGCGGACACCGGGGTGGAGCACCTGCTCGCTCGTCGTCGGCGGGTCGGCGTACACGGCGGACAGGTCGGCGGGGGAGTCGACGGTCGCCGTCAGATACCGGTAGCCGAACCAGTACGGCGCGAAGGCGTAGCGCGCGGCGCCGTCGCTGTTCCGGTAGCGTCGCTCCAGGTCGCGAGCCGGCCGCGGGCCGGGGGCCGACCGGTTCACCATGTAGGCCAGCCAGTAGCGGTCCTCGACGTAGCTCGCGCCGCCCTCGATGACGGCGGTACTGGCGAAGCGGCCATCCGGCCCCGACGCCGTGGCTGCCGTCACGCGGCCGATGTCGCCCCGCCGGAACTGGATGGTGTGGGTGAACTCGTGGGCGAGGACGTGCTCGAGGAACGGCGGCCGGTCGGTGATGTTGCTGTTGACGTAGACCGTCCGGGGGCCGACGACGAAGGCGACGGCCTCGACCTCGGTCACGTTCTGTTCGAGGCCGAGCAGACGCTGGAACTCGGGCGGCCGCGTCGTGTTGCCGGTGGTGTCCAGCAACTGGACCGCGTTCGGGCGCGGGGCGTCCGTCCCGAGGAGTCGTCGGGTCCGGTCGTACACCCGCGTCGGGCCCAGGGGCAGCTCCCCGCCCTGGACCGCGATGGAGTCCTCGCCACTCCCGCCGAAGAGGCCGCCGAGGCCGCCCGGTTCCTGCGTGGTTGGCGCCGTCGGCGTCTCGATGGCGGTGGCCGTCGGCTCGGGGAATGTCGGGGTCGGTGATGGCGACGCAGCCGGTGTGGCTGTGCCGGTGGCGGTCGATGTGGGCCCACTGCCGTCCGCGGGCGTGGCCGTCGGTCCGGGTGTCGGCACCGCCGTTTCGGTCGTCCCGGAGTCGTCGTATCCGACGCTACACCCGGCGAGGACCAGCAAGAGGGCACAGCAGACGGCGGGGAGGGCGGGGCGCACTGCCGGGCAGGACGGCCGCCGGCCGCTAAACCCTTCGCCCGCTAGCGGGACGAGCGTCGGTGGCCGGGGAGCCGAAACACTATCCGTTAAACGGGCGCTTAATCGGATAATATCTCGCATTCGGGTCGAAGGAACGGATTTCACTCCGAACTCGAACTCCCCACAAGCTATTTGGCTCGACCTCGCGACTCCTCCGTCGTGCGTGTCGCTCACGAGTCCGCGGCGGGGGCCGAGCGGACGCTAGCGACGACCGTCGAGTTCGCCGACGGGCTCTTCTCGCAGGGTATCGGCCTCATGTTCCGCCGCTCGGTGCCGGACGACTTCGCGCTCGTGTTCCGCTTCGGCCGCGTCACGACACGGGGCCTGCACATGGTGTTCGTCCCGTTCGACATCGACGCGGTGTGGCTCGTCGACGGCGAGGTACAGGCCGTAGAGCGGATGCGGGCGTGGCGTGGAACGGGCCGCGCGAAGGCGGACACCGTCATCGAGCTCCCGGCTGGTGCCGCCGACGGGGTCGAACCGGGTGATACGGTCAGGGTGCTGGACGAAACGGGGGCGGACGTGACAGCCGGCGAGGGATGAGGGTGGGTTCCACGGGGGCGAAACCATCAGGTCGGGCGCGTCCCTGGACCGGATATGACCAGTGACGGGACCGTCCGCGCCATCCACGTCGCGCCCGAGCAGGGCGCGCCGGTCGAGTCGCGTGAGTCCGTAACGGCCGAGGCTGGGGCGGGGCTCCGGGGCGACCGCTACTTCGACGCCGAGGGGACGTTCGCCAGCCGATTTCTCGGCTCCGCCGAGAGATTATCAGCTGGCGGCGAAGCCGCCAGCCGCGACGGGAGCGACCTCACCCTCATCGAACAGGAGGCTCTCGACGCGGTCGAGGCCGACTACGACATCGCCCTCGAGCCGGGCGTCCACCGGCGCAACGTCACGACCGAGGGTATCGCACTCAACCACCTCGTGGGCGAGCGGTTCCGGGTCGGGGAGGCCGTCTGTGTGGGGACCGAACTGTGCGAACCCTGTTCGTACCTGGAGCGCCACCTCGAGCGCGAGGGTATCCGCGAGGCGCTGGTCCACCGTGGGGGCCTCCGGGCACGCATCCTCGAGGGCGGGACGGTCGCCGTCGGCGACACCGTGGCGGCGCTCGCGACCGGCGACGAGGAGCACGACGGACCGGAGAATTGAATCCGCTCGGTCCCCAATTCCGGGTATGAACGAGCCGGGGTTCCAGTCCGTCATGGACCAGGCAACCCTCGCCGAGCGGGTCGAGGCCGGCGAGATGCCGGCGTGGGTCGAGCGCCACTGGCGAACCTTCCGCGAGAGCCTGACCGGTGAACACGAGGGGGAGTCGTTTCCCTGCTTCTTCGGCGCCGAGTCGGTCGCCAACGGGGAACCACTGTACACTGCGGTCCCGTCCACGAGCGACCGTGACGCACTCCTGGCCTTCCGTGATTCGCTGCTCGAGTACCTCGACGTGTACGAGGACCGCGAGGGGCGGGCCTCGTTCGTCGTGTTCTTCCGCCCCGAAGCGGACGTGCAGACGGAGGCCGACTACCACGAGGTGCTCTGGCACGTGCTGAAGGTGCTGCACGTCCACGACCCGTCGCCGTGGCCCGACGACATCCCGACCGAGACGGACAGCCGGTTCTGGGAGTTCTGCTTCGGCGGCGAGCCGATGTTCCCGACCTGCCGGGCGCCCTTCTACGACACCTACCGCTCGCGCTACTGTCCGGTCGGGCTCGAGATCACCTTCCAGCCCCGGACGCTGTTCGAGGGCATCACCGCCGACACGGAGGCCGGCCAGCGTGCCCGCGAGACCATCCAGAACAACCTCGAACGGTACGACGGCGTCTGCCCGCACGCCAACCTCGGCGACTGGGGCGTTCCCGGCGACCGCGAGTGGCACCAGTACATGCTCCCGGAGGATGAGTCGCAGGCACCCGACGCGTGCCCGGTGACGTTCTCCCGCGAGCACCCGAAGGTCGACCAGCGGTTCGACCCCGTGATGCCCGCGTCCGGGTCGGCCGGCGACTAACGTCTCCGATTCGAGATGCCCGGCATGTCCCATGATGCGCTCGCGATACCCGACGATGCGGTGCTCGTCCTCGTCGACTTCCAGGTCGGCTTCGACGAGCCCCGTTGGGGCGAGCGGAACAACCCCGATGCCGAAGCGAACGCCCGTGACCTGCTCGCGGCGTGGCGTGAACGCGAGCAGCCCGTCGCCCACGTCCGGCACGATTCGGTGGAGGCCGACTCGCCGCTGAAGCGCGAGACCCCCGGGTTCGCGTTCAAGCCGGGGCTCTCGCCAGACGGCACGGAGCCGGAGTTCGTCAAGTCCGTCAACGGCGCCTTCGTCGACACGGACCTGGAGTGGTGGCTCCGCGACCGCGGCCGCCGGACGCTCGTCCTCGCGGGCCTGACGACGGACCACTGCGTCTCCACCACCGCCCGGATGGCCGAGAACCGCGGGTTCGACGTCGTTCTGGTCGCGGACGCCTGCGCCACGTTCGCCCGCTCCTACGACGGCGAGCGGTTCGACCCCGAGACCGTCCACCGGACGGCGCTCGCGCAGCTCTCCGGCGAGTTCGCGACGGTCGCCGACACCGCTGCGGTGCTCGGCACGCTCCGGTAGCGTCGGCACGGGAGTCCCCACCTTTTTCGACGCGCCACGAGTCTCGACGGGCATGACCGAGGAACCGGACCACGGGACCGACCACCCGTTCGATATCGTCCCGCCCGCCGCCATCCGCGACGGTACCGCCACCGACGCGTACTTCCTTCGGACGGAGGCGGCGCTGGACGGGGCCGACCGGAACCCGCACGTCGTCGCCGAGGTGACACTCGGGCAGTTCCCCTCTGGCGACCCGCACCTGTTCGCCGGCATCGAGGACGCCGTCCACCTGTTCGAGGGGCTGCCTGTCGACGTGCACGCGCTCCCGCCGGGCACCTTCTTCGACGGCGGGCCCGTCGTCCGTATCGAGGGACCCTACCGCGACTTCGCCCGCCACGAGACCTCCCTCCTCGGATTCCTCTCGCAGGCCACCGCTTTTGCCTCCGCTGCGCACGAGTTGCGGCGAGCCGCGCCCGACACGCCGGTCGTCTCCTTCGGTGCGCGCCACCTCCACCCGTCGCTCGCGGCGGTGCTGGAGCGCTCGGCGCTGCTCGCGGGGCTGGACGGCTTCTCGCACGTGGCTGCCGGCGAGGTGCTGGGTCGCGAGGCGACGGGGACGATGCCCCACGCCCTGGTCATCTGCTTCGGCCGTGGCGAGCAGGAGGCCGCGTGGCGCGCCTTCGACGCACACGTCGACGCCGACGTCTCCCGGACGGCGCTCGTGGACACGTACAGCGACGAGGTCGACGAGGCCATCCGCGCCGCCGAGGCCGTCGACGACCTGAGCGGGGTCCGCCTCGACACGACGGGCTCCCGGCGGGGTGACTTCCGGCACATCTGCCGGGAGGTTCGCTGGGAACTCGACGCCCGCGGCCACGAGGACGTGGACGTCTTCGTCTCCGGGGGTCTGGAGCCCGAGGACCTCCGCGAGTTGCGCGACGTGGCCGACGGGTTCGGCGTCGGCGGCGCCATCAGCGACGCCGACTCCGTCGACTTCGGGCTCGACCTCGTCGCGGTCGAGGGCGACCCCAGTGCCAAGCGCGGGAAGCTCTCGCTCCCGAAACAGGTGTACCGGACGCCGGACGGTGCACATCACCTCGGCCTCGCCCGTGAAGACGGTCCGGCTGACGGCGAGCCGTTGCTGGAACCGGTGGTCGAAGGGGGCGAGGTCGCCACCGAGTTCGACCTCGACGAGAGCATCGAACGGGCCCGCGAGGACGCCGGGCTGGTGTTCGAGGGCGATACGGCGAACGACGGCGAGTGAGCGTCGCGAGCCGCGCCGCCCGGCTCGTCGATGAGTACCTCGTCGGCTGGGTGGTGCTCGCCGTCGTCGTGGGGTTCGCGGTGCCCGAACTCGGCGCCGTGACAGCGCTCTCGACGCCCATCCTCGCCGCGATGGTCGGCGCGGTCTCGCTCACGCTGTCGGTCGGCGCCTTCCGCGCGGTCGACCGCCGGGCGCTTGCGGTGGCGCTGGTCGTCCAGACCGGGATGGTGCTGGCGGCGTTCGCCGTCGCGCGCCTGCTCGGGCTGGGGCCGGCGCTCACCGTCGGGTTCGTCGTGCTGGGCGCGGTGACACCCGAACTCGTCACGCCCGTGATGACCGAACTCGCCGACGGCGATACGGCGCTGGCCTCCGCGGTCCTCGTGCTCGTGGGGCTCGGCAGCGTCGCCCTCGTCCCCGGCGCCGTGACGCTCCTCGTCGGCGATGCCGTCGCGTTCGACACGCTCCGTATCGTCCGCGGGCTGGCGCTGGCCGTCGTCCTGCCGATGCTCGTCGCTGTGGGCCTGCGGACCCGATATCCGGCGCGCGTGGGGCGGTACGACCACCTCTATCCCTCCGTGGCGGCGGTGCTGGTGGTCGTCATCATCGGCGGCGTGACGGCCGAGAACGCCGACCTCCTGCGCGCGGGCGGGTCGCGGCTCGCGCTCGTGGCCGTGGGTGCGCTCGCGCTCAACCCCGCGGGCTACGGCGCGGGGTGGCTCGCGAGCAGCCCGTTCGACCGCTCGGCGCGCGTGGCGACGACGCTCTCGGTCGGGATGCGCGACTTCGCGGTCGCGGCCGCGCTGGTCGTCTCGGCGGGCTTCCCGCCGGCCGCGGCACTTCCGGCGGTGGCGTTCGGGGTCATCGAACTCGTGACGAGTGCGGGGCTGGCGCGGTGGTTCCGGCGCGGAAGCTGAGCTGATATGCTCAGAATTCGGTGAAGAGTAACGCCTTCTGAAGCGAGTAATCCTCGTTACTCGACAATTCTAGATATAGTAGAGAATCTACAGTCTCCGCCTCAGTCTTCCTGCGCGTCGACGACGGCGACGCCTGCGAGGTTGACGATGTCCTTGACCTCGTCGCCGCGCTGGAGGACGTGGACGGGCTTGTCCATGCCGACCAGCATCGGGCCGATGGCCTCGGCGCCGCCGAGGCGCTGGAGCAGTTTGTACGCGATGTTGCCGGCCTCGAGGTTCGGGAAGACGAGCACGTTCGCGGGCTCGTCGAGATCCGCGAAGTCGTAGTCGCCCTCGAGCATCTCCTCGACGACGGCGGTATCGGCCTGCATCTCGCCGTCGACCGGGAAGTCGACCTCGTCGTCGCCGTGGAGCATCCGCGCGGCCTCGCGGGGCTTGCGCGTGCCCTCGTTGTCGACGCTGCCGAAGTCCGAGTACGACAGCAGCGCGGCCCGGGGCTCGATGTTGAACCGGCGGGCGAGTTTGGCGGTCTGTTTCGTGACCTCCGCGAGCACCTCCTCGTCGGGCTCCTGGTTGACGGTGGCGTCGGCGCAGAAGACGACTCTGTTCTTGAACGTCAGCATGTAGACGCCGGCCGCGTAGTCGGCGTCGTCGGCGGTGCCGATGACCTGCAGCGGCGGGCGCAGGGCGCTGGGGTAGTGGTGCATCAGCCCCGTCAGCATCGCGTCGGCGTCGCCCATCTCCACCATCACGCTGCCGAGGTAGTTGCCGTCCTGGATGAGTTCGTCCGCCTCGCGGCGGGTGATACCCTTCCGCCGGCGGAGCTGGTGGAGGCGCTCGGCGTACGGGTCGAGGTTCCCCTCCTCGGGGTCGACGATCTCCGGCGAGAAGTCCAGGCCGAGGCGCTCGGCCGTCGCCCAGATCTCCTCGCGGTCGCCGACCAGGACCGGCTCGGCGATACCCTGCTCCTGGAGCTGGAACGCCGCCCGGACCATCTTCTCGTCGTCGCCCTCGGCGAGAACGACCCGTTTTGGTTCGCTCTTGGCCTTGTTGAGGACGACCCGCATCATCTCGCGGGACTTGCCCAGCCGCGCTTCGAGCCGCTCGACGTACTGCTCGCGGTCGAGTTCCTTGCGGGCACAGCCCGACTCGACGGCCGCGTCCGCGACGGCCGGCGCGACCTCGAACAGGACCCGCGGGTCCAGCGGCTTCGGGATGATGTACTCCGGGCCGAACTGGAGCGGTTCGTCGCCGTACGCCTTCACGACGGCGTCAGGCACGTCCTGCCGGGCGAGGTCCGCGAGCGCCTCGGCGGCGGCGACCTTCATCTCCTCGTTTATCTCCGTCGCGCGCACGTCCAGCGCGCCGCGGAAGATGAACGGGAAGCCCAGCACGTTGTTCACCTGATTCGGGTAGTCCGAGCGCCCCGTCGCCATGATGACGGTGTCGTCCCGGGCGTGCTTGGCCGCCTCGTAGCCGATCTCGGGGTCCG
Organism: Haloglomus salinum; assembly: GCF_024298825.1. Classification (NCBI taxonomy): domain Archaea; kingdom Methanobacteriati; phylum Methanobacteriota; class Halobacteria; order Halobacteriales; family Natronomonadaceae; genus Haloglomus; species Haloglomus salinum. The sequence continues at coordinate 915,843 of NZ_CP101153.1, read as the reverse complement.
GGTTCGCCATCGCGAAGACGATGGGGTCGTCGGCCATCGACTGGATCATCTCCTGGCTCACGAGGCCGCCGATGGAGAGGCCGACGAACACGTCCGCGCCCTCCATGGCGTCCGCGAGGTCGCCCGCCGGGCGGTCGCTGGCGAACTCCTGCTTGAACTCGTTGACGTCGCCCGCGTCGGCGCGCTCCTGGGTGATGATGCCCGAGGAGTCACACATCGTGATGTTCTCGCGCTTCGCGCCGAGCGAGACGTAGAAGCGGGCCGTCGCGATGGCCGAGGCGCCGGCACCGGAGAAGACGATTTCGAGGTCCGAGAGGTCCTTGCCGGCGATGTCTGCGGCGTTGACGAGCGCCGCGCCGGAGATGATGGCGGTCCCGTGCTGGTCGTCGTGGAAGACGGGGATGTCCATCTCCTCGCGCAGCCGCTCCTCGACCTCGAAGCACTCGGGGGCCTTGATATCCTCCAGATTGATGCCGCCGAACGTCGGCTCCATCGCCGACACCGACTGGATGATGTCCTTCGGGTCGTCCTGGTCGAGTTCGATATCGAAGACGTCGATGTCGGCGAACCGCTTGAACAGCACCCCCTTCCCCTCCATCACGGGCTTGGAGGCCTGTGCGCCGATGTCGCCCAGTCCGAGAACGGCGGTCCCGTTCGAGACCACCCCGACCATGTTCCCCTTCGCGGTGTAGCTGAAGGCGTCGTCCGGGTTGTCGCGGATCTCGCGGCACGGTGCCGCGACGCCGGGCGAGTAGGCCAGTGAGAGGTCCCGCTGCGTGTTGGTCGGCTTCGTCGTCGAGATCTCCAGTTTGCCGGGAGGGTCGCGTTCGTGATAGTCGAGCGAATCCTCGTCGAGTCCCATACCGATGTGGCGTCGGAAACGCGTAAAAAGCTATCCGAACGGGCGGGGGTGGCGGGTTTTGCCGCGCTTTTTGCCGCGCAGGGCTCTCGCAGGCGACGGCCACCGACGTTCCGCGACCCGCCATCGCTCCGCACGAAGGCGCTGGCACCTCGGTCAGCCTGGACCCGACGCACGATACGGACGGTATCGGAAACCCATTTACCGCGGCCCCCACTCCCCTCGGTATGGTCGAGAACGTCCTCTACCCCGCCTACTTCGATGCCGCCTACTCTCGCGGGGAGGGTCGCCGGGTCCCACGGGACCTCGCGGTCGAGGAGCCGACGGTCGACGAGCTCGCGAAGGCCGTCCAGCAGGTCGGCTACGACGCCGTCATCGAGCGCGACAAGACGTACGTCCGCGAGTTCGAACCGCGGGGGCGCGTCCTCGTACAGGACGCCGACGACGCCGGCAAGTCAGACCTGCTCGGCGCCGTCGCCGCGTACCTGACGGCGTTGCGGGAGTGAGCGCGGTGTTCAGGATGCGAGGTGAGCGATGAGGCGACTCGGCGAGGTGGTCCGGACCGCCCAGGGCCTCGCCATCGTCCGCTGCCCGGACGATGGCCACCCCGATATCGGGACGATGGTGCTGGACGAGGACCTGGAGACGGTCGGCCGCGTCGTCGACGTGTTCGGCCCCGTCGAGCGGCCGTACCTGGCGGTCACGCCCGACGACGGTGTGGTGCTGCCGTCACTGGTGGGCGGGCCGGTGTACGCGCGGTAAGCAGAACGTACGGGGTCCAGGTCCGCACCTCGGGTCGGCGGGGGTTCGCCCGGAGCACGGTCACCGCCGTCGAGCGGTGTGCTGGCCGGCGGTCACTTCCCGGACAATCGGCGCAACGAACCCGAGCAGTACGGACAGCCGCTGTTGACGAATGCGTTGACCAGTCGTTCGCACTGCTGACATCTGCTGACTGCGTCCATGCTGCTGCGGGGGAGCGATATCGCTGTAGTAATACACCGGCTACCCCGTTAGAGAGGCCCTGAATCGGTCGCGCGGCGAGGCAACACGGCGTTTGATACGGAGGCAGGCCGTCCGTGGAACGCCAGCCATGGACACTCGAGTATTCGACATTTCTGGCGTTCATTTAGGATATGCCGGAGATATACGAACAATGTCTGGATTCACATGGCAAAGTCCTCAGTTGAACGCTTCCGGACTGACCTCGCTCTTGCGCCGGTCCAGGTCCTCGTCGGGGCCGGGGTCCTCGACGACCTCGACGCCGCGGTTGTTGATGGCGTGCGGGTCGAGGCCGACCTCCTGGAGGAAGTCCTTGTAGATGCGCTCGACCGTCTCGCCGTCCTTCTGTTTCGAGGAGGCGTGGTCACAGAGCGACGGGAGCGAATGGTCTCCGGGGGTCTCGTTCTGGTAGATTATCCAGTGGTTGACGAGGTCCGAGAGCCGGCGGATGGGCGAGGTGAAGTGGCCGTAGATCTCGAAGTTGAGCGCGTGATGGCCGCCGAACGGGTCGGCCATGTACTTCGCCCGCGGCATGACCTTCATCACGGCCCACTGGATCTTGTTGAGCTGGCGGCCCGGTGCCTGTTCGAGGGTGGCGTTGACGGCCTTGCGCGGGTCGTCCCACGCCTCGCCGGGGATGGAGACGCCGTCGAGGTCCTGAATCTCCTGTAAGGCCTCGTCCCACTCCTCGGGGGTGGGCTGGGGGTGGACGCGGAACATCGCCTCCAGCCCGCGGACCCACTGGAGTTCGTGCGTGACGGCCTTGTTGGCCTTCAGCATGCACTCTTCGATGATTGTGTGGGCGCGGTCGCGTTTGGGGTTCAGGACGAGCGAGCCGTCCGCCTTGCGCTGCTCGTGGAGCGCCTCGGCCAGCTCGTACGCCAGCGACAGCTCCTCGTGGAGGTCGGCGTCGGGTTCGTCGAGGCGGTTCTCGGCCTGCTTGTAGGTGAGCCGCTCGTCGGAGTGAACGACGGATTTGTAGATGTCGATGGACTCGTTCGAGAGCGTCTCGGCGTCGATCTTCATCTCGACGGTGTGTGCGAGGCGGTCCTCGTTGGGGACCAGTGAGCAGACCGTCTCCGCCAGCACGGGCGGGAGCATGTGCATCGTGTAGCCCGGCAGGTAGACGGTGTTGGCCCGCTCGACGGCCTCGTCCCACATCGCGCTGCCCGGCTCGACGTAGTGGGTGACGTCGGCGATGTGGACGTGGAGGTAGTAGTAGTCCTCGTCGCGGCGGATGGAGATGGCGTCGTCGTAGTCCTGCGCGTCGGCCGGGTCGATGGTGCAGGTGGTGAGGTCCCGGCAGTCCGTGCGGTAGTCCTCGCCGATCTCCGACTGGATCTCGTTCTCGGTGTCGGTCGTCCGCTCGCGGGCCTCGCTGAGGACCTCGTTCGGGAACTCGTCGTTGAGGTCGAACTCCTCGAAGAGGGACTCCCGCTTGGCGGCGAGCGCATCGGCCAGTTCGACGTCGATGCGGACGGGGCCCTGCCCCTCCGCGGTCCCGGCCTGCGCCTGCTCGTCGGCGTCCGTGTCGCTCATGCAGGCGGGTAGGAGAAACGGCTAGTTAGTCCTGTTGGGCGGGCGCCGACGGCGCCCCTACCGCTCGCGCTCGCGTTCGCTCTCTGCTTCGCTTTCGGCCTCGCCGGTCGCGAGTTCGGTGTAGCGGCGGAGGAACGCCGTCCGGTCGTCCTCGCCGGCGCCGCTCTCGACGAGGACGGTCTCCAGGTCCCCCCGTGGCTGGTGGCAGATGTCGCTGTGACACTCCTTGCAGAGGAACTCGAACTCCTTGTCGGCGCGCTCCCAGCGGTTGCCGTGCTTGTCGTACTCGCGTGCCGCCGTTCGCGGCACCTCCTCGCCACAGGCGATGCACGTGACCTGCGTCCGGTCACGATCTCGGCTGCCCCACATTCCTGTCCGGGGGTTGCCCTCGGTCCTACTTAGACCTTCGCGCGCACGAGTCCGTGTGCGGGTGCCGGCAGGGCCCATCCACGGGCCCCAGAACGTATCCGTCACACGCGACCAGGTCCGCGTATGGACGAGGAACTCGGAACGGCGACGGTCGTCTACGAGCATCCCGACGAAGGCACCGTCGAGCGCTCGCTCGAGAACGAGAACGTGGCGTACTTCCAGGACCACTGGATCTGCAAGATCGACGAACGCGACGGCGAGGACGTCGTCCGACGGATTCCCGCCGAGCGGGTGTACTACGTCGACCGAACCGTGGAGGCGTTCGAGGACGAGGTGGCGACGCTGCGGAACCAGGTGGAGTCGTTCGCCGACGACCTCCGCGAGACGCTGCTGGGTGGCGGGACCGACGGTGACGACCGCGAGGCGACCGACGACGAGGCGACCGACGAGCCGGTCACCGTGGACGTGACCGAGGCCGAACGCGACGGCCGGTGATTTCGGCCCTGGCTCGTTGCCCGACTGCTTCCGGATAATACGGCCTCAGGAGCCGTGCCCGGTGGTATCGGAGGTGAGCGCCCGCCCGAAACGCGGTCGGGGAGCCCGCGGATATTTAGGTTCCCCCCCCGTCGGCCCGGATATGCAACGCGCCGTACTGCTCAGTGTGGTCCTCGTGGTTTCCGTGGTGGCGCCGTTCGTCGGTACTGCGGTGGCGACACAGGAGCAGGTGACGCTGGACGTGAAGGTGGTCAACGAGGCGGGGGCCCCCGTCAGTGGGGCGACGGTCAACGCGACGTGGGATGGCGGGAGCGCGAGCGAGACGACGACCTCCAGCGGTCGGACGCTCATCGACGTGCCCCGAGGGGAGGATATCGAACTCTCCATCCAGGACGACACCTACGTCCGTAACTTCCCCAAAATCGTTACGAACGCCGAGGCCCAGGACGTGACCATCGAGGTCGCGGAGAAGGGGTCGGCGACCCTGACGTTCACCGAGGAGGGTAGCACCGCTGTCCGGAACGCGACGGTGTTCATCCGGTCGGGCCAGCGCGTGGTGGTCTCGGGGAAGACGAACGCGAACGGCCGGTTCTCCAGCGGCACCATCGAGCAGGGTGACTACACGCTCATCTTCCGGAAGGACGGCTACTTCCGCAACGAGACCTCGCTGTCGGTCCCCGGGACCGTCATCCGCTCCCACGAGATGCGGCAGGGGAGCGTGAACCTGGAGTTCCGCGTCTTCGATGACCACTTCGACGACCCGCGGCCGCTCTCCGACGCCGCCGTCACGCTCGAGGGGACCGGCACCCAGCGAGCGACCAACGGCCGGGTCACGTTCACCGTTCCGGTCAACACCAAGCAGGAGGTCGACATCACGAAGGAGGGGTACCAGACCGTCGAACGGACGGTCACCGTCGGCGAGTCCGGTCAGACCGTCCGCGCGACCACCCAGCGGACGCCGGAACTGAACCTGACCGCCGAGAGCACCCGTGTACTCGTCGGGAACCGGGTCGGTGTCTCCGTCCTGAACGCCTACGACGAGCCGGTCAACGGCGCGACTCTCTCGCTCGACGGCGAGACGCTCGGCCAGACCGGGACCGACGGACAGTTCCGGTTCCGGGTCGAACAGACCGGGAACCTGACGCTGGTGGCCCAGTCCGGGTCACTGACCTCCGAGGAGGTCGTCGTCCGTGGACTGGAGGTCGACGAAGCGACACCGACGCCGACCGCGACGCCGACGGCCGCCGCGACCGCGACGCCGGCCGAAGAGACGCCGACAGCCACCCCGGCAGTCGGACTGCCCGGGTTCACCCCGGTCGCCGGCGTGCTGGGGCTGCTGCTGGCGGCACTGCTGCTACGCCGGCGCGACTGATACGGTCGTCGGGGGTTTCGGGGGTCTCCGGGCCGATAGGAATTTACGGTGTCAATCAATCTCTAGCTACTAGACTGATGGGCACTCCCTCTCGCTGCCCCTCGATGGCCGGTCCCGCACTCGGCGGACTCGCCAGTCCAGACCATACACGAGAGGGCGGCACTGCGACCGGGAGCCCGTCACCGTCTCCGGTGAGGTGGTGGCCGTGAGCGAACGGTCGGGTCCGGCCCGGCCGTCCGGTTCGGGGCAGCGAACGGCCGGGGCGGGCCCGGCGTCCGAGCGGGTCCTGCTGTTGCTCGAACCGGGGCGCGACCGGGAACTGTTCGCCGAGCGGCTCGACGACCGTGAGGTCGTCGTCGGTGACCCGGACGAGCCGCTCCCCGAGTTCGACCTCTGCCTCGTCGACACGACCACGTACCCGACGGCCGCCGAGGCGCTGGCCGAGCGGAAGGCCGAGACCGCATCCCATCTCCCGGTGTTGCTCGTCGTCGGGCCGGAGGAGCCGACGACGGTCGTTCGGGAGACTGCCGACATCGCCGACGACGTGCTCCCACTCCCGACCTCCGAGCCGGTCCTCCGGAGCCGGGTCGACTCGCTCCTGCGGGCGCGCCGGGACTCGCTCCAGCTCGATGCCGAGCGCGAGCGGTTCCGTACGCTCGCGGAGACGGCGCCCAGCGCCATCGTTACCATCGACGGCGACGGCCTCGTCCAGTACGCCAATCCGGCCGTCGAGCAGGTGTTCGGCTATCCGCCCGAGGCCGTGGTCGGAGAGCCGCTGACGATGCTGATACCCCCCGGACTCCGGGAGGCGCACCGGGAAGGGCTGGCACGCTACCTGGAGACCGGCGAGCGGTCGCTCGACTGGACCGGGGCACGGCTCCCCGGCCAGCACGCCGACGGCCACGAGGTCCCGCTGCTGCTGGCGTTCGCCGAGCACCAGCCCGGGGGCGAGCGACGGTTCACCGGCATCATCCAGGACGTGACCGAGCAGGTCGAGCGCGAGCAGGAACTGGAACGGACCGTCGACCTGCTGGGGAAGACCCAGGATATCGCCGACGTTGGTGGGTGGGAGATCGACCCGGAGACGCTGGATGTGCTCTGGACCGATCAGGTGTACGAGATACTCGGACTGCCGAAGACCGACGAGCCACCGCTGGAGGAGGCGCTCGAGGTCTACCATCCGGATGACCAGCCAGTCATCGAGCGTGCCGTCGAGACGGCCCTCGAGACGGCGGAAGCGTTCGACGTGGACGTACGCATCCAGCGCCTGGACGACGAGGTCCGGTGGGTTCGCGTCATCGGAGAGCCAGTCGTGGCCGAGGGCGAGGTCGAGACGCTGCGGGGGACCTTCCAGGACATCACGGAGCGCCGCGAGCGCGAGCAGGAACTGGAGCGGACGGTCGACCTGCTGGACCGGACCCAGTCCATGGCCGATGTCGCCGGCTGGGTGGTCGACGCCGAGACACTGGCGCTCACCTGGACCGACCAGCTGTTCGAACTCCTCGGCCTCCCGGTCGGCGAGGAGCCACCCCTGGACGAGGCGCTGGAGTTCTACCACCCGGAGGACCGGCCCCGCATCGAGGCCGCCATCGAGGCCGCGATATCGCGGGCCGAGCCGTTCGACCTCGACCTCCGCGTCGTGCGGGCCGACGACGAGGTCCGGTGGGTACGGACGGTCGGTGAGCCGGTCGTGATCGACGGCGAGGTCGAGACGTTCCGCGGGACCTTCCAGGACATCACCGAGCGCAAGGAGCGCGAGCAGGAACTCGAGCGCTACGAGACGGTGCTGGAGACGGTCCCGGAGGCGGCGTGGGTGCTCGACGAGTCCCTCGATATCATCTTCGCCGACAGCAACGCAGCGGAGTCCACCGGGCTGACACGAGAGGAGATGGTCGGGATGTCGACCGAGGCGTTCCGGGAGTCGCTGTTCTCAGACACCGAGGACTACACCGAGTACGTCGAGGCGATCGAGGCCATACTGACCGGCGAGCGCGAGAGTGCCGAGGTGGTCACGGAGATGTCGCTCCAGGACGGGCCGTTTGTCATCGAGATCGGTCTCTCCCCACTGACGTACGACGGGGAGATCGAGGGCGTTGTCGGGCTCGCACGCGACATCACGGCCCAGGAGGAGCGGAAGCAGGAACTCGAACGGACGGTCGGCATGCTCGACCGGGCCGAGAACATCGCCGATGTCGGCGGCTGGCAGTACGACCCCGAAGCCGACGAGCTCATGTGGACCGAGCAGGTTGCCCGTATCCACGGCCTCGACCCCGCCGCGGAGCCCCCCGGTGTGGACGACGCCCTCGGTTTCTACCACCCCGAAGACCGGCCGGTCATCACCGAGGCGTTCGAGCGGGCGCTCGAGGAGGGCGAGCCCTACGACCTCGAACTCCGGATAATCCGACCGGACGGCGATATCCGTTGGGTCCGGACCATCGGTGAGTCGGAGGTCGTCGACGGGCGGCGGATGCTGCGCGGCGCCATCCAGGATATCCACGCTCGGAAGAGGCGCGAGCGGGAGCGCGAACGGACCGTCGAGCAGCTCGAACAGACACGCGACATCGCGGACGTGAGCGGCTGGGAGTACAACCCCGTCACGGAGGAGGTGTGGTGGGACGGGAAGGTGTGGGATATCTACGGCCAGGTACCGTCGTTCGAGCCGACCGCAGAGTCGGTCATGGGGCTGTACACGCCGGAGTCCCGGGAGCGAATGGAGGCGGCCATGGAGCGAGCCGTCGCCGAGTTCGAGCCGTTCGACGTCGAGATCGAGGTCGACACTGAGCCGACGCGCTGGGTCCGGGTCACCGGCGAACCACAGGTCGAGGACGGTCGCACGACGGTCGTCCGCGGCGTCGTCCGGGACATCACGAGGCGCAAGCGCCGCGAGGAGTTCCTCCAGCGCCACGAGCGCATCGTCGAGACCGCCGACGAGCCGATATACACGCTGGACGCCGACCTGCAGTTCACGCTGGTCAACGGCGCGCTCACCGACCTGGTCGACCGCGACCGGGAGGCGTTGCTCGGCGAGCACGTCTCCTCGGTGTTCAGCGACCGACACGCCGAGGCACTCGGTGACGCCGCCACCAAGTTCTACGCCCGCGACGACGACGACGACGACCCCATCACCATCGAGACGGTCATCACGGACTCGTCGGGGCGGGACCGGTACTACCAGACGACGGTCTCGCCGAAGCTCGGTACCGGCGCCTCCCACGGTCTCGTCTGCGTGAGCCACGATGTGACCGATGTCACCGAACACGAGCGCCGGCTCTCGGTCCTGGACCGCGTGCTCCGGCACAACCTCCGCAACAAGATGAACGTCGTCCTGGCGCGGGCCCAGGACATCCAGCGGCAGGCTGCCGACGAGCCGGTCGCTGCAGCGGGCGCGTCGATCGAGGCGGCCGCCGAGGAGCTGCTGGGGCTGGGCGAGGCCGCCCGTGAGTTCCACGACGCGCTGGACCCCGGCGGGACGCACCTGCTCGGGGTCGAGGACATCGCTGCCCACGCCGGGCACGTCGTCGAGGCCGCCCGCGCCAGCTACGACGACATGACGGTCGAGGTGGACCTGCCCGACCACGCGCCGGCACTGGCCCACGCGGAGTTCGAACTGGCACTGAGCGAACTGGTCGACAACGCCGCCACCCACGGTGGACCCGGGGCCACCGTGACGGTCACGGTAGCGACGGTCGACGACGAGGTGGTCGTCCGGGTCCTCGACGACGGACCCGGCATCCCGGAGCTGGAGCGGAAGGCCCTCCTGGCCGGCTCGGAGACGCCGCTCCAGCACGCCACCGGCCTCGGCCTCTGGTTCGTCCAGTGGACGGTCAGGAACAGTGGCGGGACCATGCATATCGACGACCGCGAGGGAGGGGGTGCGGTCGTCGAACTCCGGCTCCCGGCTGCCGACCCGGACGAGTGACGGGAACGAACGCGGACATGGCTGGCTCGTGACACTGACCACGGGCGACGTGACTGCCGCCTGAAGCGCGGGCCGCGCTCTCGAACCGCCTTATCGGCCGAGCAGCGCCCGCAGTTGCTCGCGTGAGAACAGCGTCGAGGGTTCGTCCATGTGGACGCCGATTTCGCCCGAGAACGCCCGGAGCCCGGCCCGCTGGAGCGGTTCGGGGACCGAGTAGCCCGCCCGGACGAGGTGGCCGAGACGCTGCTCGGTGCGCAACTCGTCGCGCCACGAACGCTCGTAGTCGCCCAGCGTCCCCGGCGCGTCGGGGTCGACCTCGCGGGCGGCGTGGTCGGCCGCGCGCATCCCGTAGAGGATGCCGCCGCCGGTGAACGGTTTCGTCTGTGCGGCGGCGTCGCCGACGAGCAGCGAGCGCCGGCCGGTGACGCGCTTCGGCGGGCCGACGGGGATGAGTCCCGAGCAGCGCCGGTCCAGCGTGACACCGTAGTCCTCGCAGAGCGCCTCGAACCGGGCGCGCTCGTCCTCGCCGGGCGAGACCGCGAGTCCGTACTCGACCCCGGCGTCGCCGCGCGGGATGCGCCACGCGAAGAAGCGCGGGACGGTGAGGTGGACGTCCACGAAGTCCTGGGCGTCGGGGGCCTCGTCGAAGCCCAGCACCCCGTGGAGGAACTCGTCCGGTTCGGGGAGGCCACACTCGTCGCGGACCCGCGAGCGCGGGCCGTCCGCGCCGACGACCATCCGGGCCTCGTGACGCTCGGTGCCGTCCGGGCCGCGGGCGGTGACGGTCACCCCGCCCTGGCGCTCGTCGACCGCGGTGACGGTATGATGGTCGCGGACGTCGGCGCCCGCTTCGGCCGCGGCCTCGGCCAGGGTGCGGTCCAGCCCGACCCGGTCGATGGCGTTCGAGATGGGTCCCTCGCGGTAGAACTCGTGGGCGGTCGAGTCGGCGCCGCCGAGGTGGAACCGTGCGCCCCGGATGGCGTTCTGGAACAGCTCCTCGCGGGCGCCGTCGGGGACGTAGTCCCAGATGTCCAGCGAGACGTGGCCCGAACACGCGAGGGGCTCCCCGACCTCCCCCTGCTCGAGGACGAGCACGTCGTGGCCCCGCTCGGCGGCGCTCCGGGCGAACCGGGCGCCCGCGGGCCCGCAGCCGACGACGACGAAGTCGTGCATCTGGACGGTGGTCGGTGACTGGCGGCTAAGTAGCTTGTTGCTCCGGGTCGACGACGGACGCGAACGGTGCTGCTGTCTCGGTAGACTTCGATGCGAAATATGGGTCTAGCTGGAGAATTTCTGGAATATTTGTACTGTATCCGGTACAAATGTTCTATATCTATATTACGCTGATTGCTCTCGGAACGCCCCACTCCCCCGCCAGTACCTGCTCGAACGACGCTCCTGCATCCGTCGACCGGAACAGCCCACGGTTGTGCAGCACCACGAGCTCGTCCGGTGCGGGTGCCGCCAGCACTGCCCGGCACACGCCCTCCCCGACGGGCACCCCCGCGCCGAGCGTCTCCCCGTCGAAGCGCTGCCACTCCCCGGCTCCCTCGCGTCGGTAGACGTGGGCGTCGGCGTTCTCGACCCGATGTGCCGCGTACGCGCCGTGGGCCGCCGAGACGTAGCGACGGTCCGGGTCCCCGGGGTCGACGGCCAGTCCCCAGACGTAGCCGTGCCCGAGCCCGGTGGTCGGGTGGTCCCAGGTCGCGCCCGCGTCGTGTGACTCGGCGTAGCCGTCCCCTGCGGCCGCGTACACCCGGTCGGGCGCGTCCGGGTGCGTCGCGAGCGCGTGGTTGTCCCGGCGGGACCCCGGTGGGCGCTCGGTCCAGCCCCGACCCCCGTCCTCGCTCCGGACGAGCGCGCCGGCTTCGATACCCACTGTGAGCCGTGCCGGGTCCGCAGGGTGGACCGCGAGCGTCCGGACGTGGTGAGTGTCCGGCCGTGGCGGGAACGACCACTCGTCGGCCGAGGGCAGGTCGGTCAGCGGCGCACACGCACGCCACCTCTCCCCGCCGTCCTCGGAGCGATACACGGCGCTCGGTTCGGCACCGAGGAAGACGACCTCGGGGTCGCTCGGCGCGATGGCGAGCGCGGTCACGCGCTCGGGGAGCGTCTCGGGCGCGACGCGCTCGAAGGGACCGGGGCCATCGTCGCCTCGCTCGGCCCGCCACAGGCCGTCGTCGAACGTTCCCACGACGACCGCTCCGGTGGTCACGGCCAGACACTCCAGGGTGCGACCCTCGAGGAAGGCGGCCGCCTCGCCGGTGTCGAGGTCGACGACGAGCAGCCGGTCGTCCAGCACGAGGAGTGCGTCCATGCGCGTCGATGGGGCGCCCAGGCACATGAGGCTGCCCGCGCGCACGACGCCGGCCACTCGCCTAGTTGAACAGGTGATATTACCCGGTCATGTCCGGTTTGTATCGCTTGGATATCTAGGTGAAAACACCACGAAGGCAGGTTATTAGCCACTACACTTATCGGCGCCTGCGAACGACTACCAATCAATGTCCGGACCGGAATCTTCCAGCCGGGTCCCGACCGGTATCTCGGGGCTCGACGAACTCATCTGCGGGGGGCTTCCCGGGGGACGGGCCTACATCCTCCGAGGCGGCCCTGGCACAGGCAAGACCATCGTGGCGCTCCACTTCCTGACCGCGGGCGTCGAGGCGGGCGACGACCCGCTGTTCGTCGCGTTCGAGGAGCCGGCCGCCGACCTCCGGCAGAACGCGGCCGGGCTGGGGTTCGACCTCGACGGCGTGGAGATTCTCGACCTGAGCCCGAGCGCCGACCGGTTCCTCGAGGACCGGAGCTACACCGCCTTCGAGCCCTCCGAGGTCGAGGGCCACGAGCCCGCAGAACGTATCGTCGAGGCGGTCCGGGAGCGTGACCCGAAGCGCGTCGTCATCGACCCGCTGACCGGCTTCCGGCTGCTCGCGCCCGACAACTACCAGTTCCGTCAGGAGATGGCCTCTCTTACGGCGTTTCTGAAGAACCGGGACGTCACCGCGCTGTACACCACACAGCCGACACCGAACAGTCCCGACGACGACCTCCAGTTCCTCGGCGACGGGATTCTCACGCTCTCGCGGAGCGACACCGGCCGGCGCATCGAGGTGGAGAAGCTCCGCGGGTCGGATTTCCGCGGCGGCTCGCACGCCCTCCGTATCCGGAGCGATGGTATCCACGTCTTCCCGTCGCTGGTGCCCGGCGACTACGACCGCGAGTTCACCCGGGACACCATCTCCTCGGGCATCGACGAGCTCGACCAGCTCCTCGGCGGCGGCTTCGAGCGCGGGACGGTGAGCGTCATCACGGGCCCGTCGGGTGTGGGGAAGACGACCACCGGGACCCACTTCATGAAGGAGGCCGCCGCCCGTGGCGAGCGCTCGACCATCTACCTGTTCGAGGAGGCCACCGAGCAGTTCACGTACCGGTCGGAGGCCATCGACATCCCGGTGGGCCAGATGATGTCGGAGGGGAATCTCGGCGTCGAGGAGATCGAGCCGATGGACCTCACCGCCGACGAGTTCGCCCATCAGGTCCGGATGGACGTCGAGGAGAACGGGACGGAGGTGGTGATGATAGACGGGACCGCCGGCTACCGGCTCTCGCTCCGTGACGAGGACGGCCTGCTCGAGCAGCTCCACAGCCTCTGTCGGTACCTCCGGAACGTCGGTGTCACCGTCATCCTCATCGAGGAGCAACAGTCCGTCGCCGGGGAGTTCTCGGCGACACAGGAGAACATCAGCTATCTCGCGGACAGCATCCTGTTCCTGCGCTACATGGAGCTGGACGGCGAAATCCAGAAGTCGATTGGTGTGCTGAAGAAGCGTCTCGGTGGCTTCGAACGGACGGTCCGCGAACTGGAGATCGGCGAGGACGGGCTGCACGTCGGGGACCCGATGACCGACCTCCGGGGCATCCTCACGGGCACCCCCGAGCGGGTCGACGAGTCGGACGACTGACAGCGAGAACTGGGCCAATGGGAATGAGAGACGCCGCCGCTGTGGGGGCCCGCTCCGACGAGCAGCTCCGGGTCCTGGTGCTGGTCTCCCACGGGCGCGACCGGGAGCTGTTCGCCCAGCAGCTCGCCGACGGCTACGACGTGGTGACGGCGGCGCCCGACGAGGAGTGGCCGGCGTTCGACCTCTGCCTCGTGGACTCGGACTGGTACCCGGAGGTGGCGACGAAGCTGAGCGGCCGGCGGGCCGCGGCCGAACCGGTCCAGCTCCCGGTCCTGCTCTTGCTCCGTGGCCAGGCCAGCAACACGCCGTGGCTGTCCGACGCGCTGGGCGAGACCGTCGACGACGTGGTCGAACTTCCGACGGGCAAGCTCGAACTCGACGCCCGGGTCGCCTCGCTCGCTCGCGACCGCAAGATGTCCGTCGCACTGGCGGACCAGCGCGACCAGCTCCGGCTGTTCCGACGGGTCATCGACGAGGCCGCCGTCGGCATCTCCATCGCCGACTACCGGCAGCCGGACAACCCGCTCGTCTACGTCAACGACCGGTTCGAGGAGATGACGGGCTACGACGCCGTAGCAGCGGTCGGTCGGAACTGCCGCTTCCTGCAGGGCCCCGAGACGGCCCCCGAGCAGGTCGCCGAACTCCGGCGAGCCATCGACGCCGGCGAGTCGACCAGGGTCCAGCTCCTGAACTACCGACGGGACGGAACGCCGTTCTGGAACCGTGTCATGGTCGCCCCCGTCCGGGACGAGGCGGGGACCCTCACACACTTCGTCGGCTTCCAGGAGGACGTGACCGAGGAGCTGGAACGGGAGCGCCGCTACGAGGCCATCCTCGACAACGCCGAGGGATTCGCCAGCTTGCTCGACCCCGACGGCATCCTCATCGAGACCAACGCCGCCGCACTCGATGTCATCGACGCCGGACGCGAGGACGTGGTCGGTCGTCGGTTCCACGAGACGCCGTGGTTCGACGACGAGACGGGACCGGTGGTCGAGGACGCCGTCGACCGCGCCGCCGACGGGGAGCTGGTCCGGGGCGAGCTGGATGTCCCCGCCGAGGAGGGCGAGCTGACGCTGGTGTTCACGCTCAAACCCGTGACCGACGCCGACGGGGAGGTGGATTTCATCGTCGCCGAGAGTCGCGATGTCACGCCGCTGAAGCGACGCGAACGCGAACTCCGCGAGGAGCAGGCCGTCACGGAAGCCATCCTCGACGCGGTGCCCGACGTGTTCTACATGTTCGACACCGAGGGGAACTACGTCCGCTGGAACGACCGGTTCAACGAGGTGACCGGCTGCACGGACGAGACCATCCGTGAACTCGGCCCGTTCTCGTTCATCCCCGAGGCCGAGCGGCCGCGGGTCGCCGGGGTTCTGGGGGCGGTCGCGGAGGGCCAGCCGACCGCGACCGTCCAGACGGAGATCGTCACGCTCGATGGCGAGCGCATCCCCTACGAGTTCGCCAACGCCCGCGTCGAGGTGGACGGGGAACTGGTCGGCTACGCCGGCATCGGTCGCGACGTCTCCGACCGGGTCGAGCGCGAGCGCGAACTGGAGCAGTTCGAGGCCATCCTGCAGGCCGCGCCGGACCCGGTGTACGCGCTGGATGCCGAAGGCCGGTTCACGCTCGTCAACGACGCGATGGTGGAGTTGCTCGGTCGCGACCGCGATGCCCTCGTCGGCTCGCACGCCTCGGTGGTCCTGTCAGAGGAACAGCTGGCGGAAGGGAAGGAGGTCGTGGAGGCGCTCATGGGGTCCGAAAGCGGAACCGAGACGCTGGAGCTACAGGTCCGAAACGCCGATGGCGTCCTTCGATTGCTCGATATCAACATCACCCTCCTCACCGACGAGGACGGCGAGGTCGTCGGCCGAGTGGGGGTCTGCCGGGACGTGACGGACCTCCACCAGAGCGAGAGTCGCCTCTCCGTGTTCGACCGCGTCCTGCGGCACAACCTCCGCAACAAGATGAACATCGTGCTGGCACGGGCCGCGGGCATCGAAGCCGGGGCCGGGGACCCCGAGAGCGAGGCCGAGGCCATCCGACAGGCGGGTGAGGAACTCCTGGCGCTCAGCGACCGGACGCGGGAGTTCCGCCACAGCATCTCGCCCGCCAGTGACACCGGACCCGTCGACGTGGCCGCGCTCGTCCGGCGTGTCGCCGCCGAGTACCGCGAGCAGACGACCGACGCCACTATCTCGGTCTCGGCCCCCGATGCGGTGTGGGCCAGCGGTCACGAGACGCTGGAGGTCGCGCTCGACGAACTGATCGAGAACGCTATCACCCACCACGACAGTGCTGACCCCACCGTCGAACTTCGGGTATCGGTCGCGGACGACCGCGTCACCATCGCCGTGGCCGACGACGGACCGGGCATCAGCGAACTGGAGCGGACCGCGCTCGAACGTGGCCACGAGACGCCGCTGGAACACGCCACCGGGCTCGGCCTCTGGTTCGTCCGCTGGACGGTCACGAACGTCGGCGGCGAGATCGACATCCACGAGAACGAGCCACGGGGGAGCGTCGTCCGGCTATCGTTGCCGCAGGCGGACCCGCCACCTGCAGTGTCGGACGCCTCGCAGCAGTGAGTGCTAGCCGATATTTCTCAGTATCTGTTCCTGTTTGGGCTCTGAATTCGGTCTGTGGCGTATATGTGGGCAGTATTAGTCGTAGTCTGCGAATTACGAGATAAATTCTGGTGGCGTGGAGGTGTCCTGGGCCTCAGTCGTCGCCGGCCGCGGCCTCCGCTTCGACATCGCTCTCGCCCCGCAGTTCGGCCACGCGCTCGTTGGCGCGCTCGCGCAGTTCCGCCCGCTCGCGCTCGCGCTCGGCGCGCGGCCCCGGCAGGTCCACGTCGAGGTGGTCCCGGAGGTAGCGGCCCGTGTGCGAGGCGTCCTGCCGGGCGACGTGTTCGGGCGTGCCCTGCGCGACGACCTCGCCGCCGCCCTCGCCGCCCTCCGGCCCGAGGTCGATGATGGTGTCGGCGTTCTTCACGAGGTCGAGTTCGTGCTCGACGACGACGACCGTGTTGCCGGCGTCGGTCAGCCGGTGGAGCACCTCGATGAGCTTGCGCTCGTCGGCACTGTGCAGGCCCGTCGTCGGCTCGTCGAGCAGGTACAGGGCCTCGCCGCGGTCCTTCTTGCCGAGCTCCTCGGCCAGCTTCACGCGCTGGGCCTCGCCGCCCGACAGCGTCGTGGAGGGCTGGCCGAGTCGCATGTAGTCCAGCCCGACATCCATCAGCAACTCGAGCCGCCGGCGGATGCCGGTGTGGCCCTCGAAGAACTCGTAGGCCTCCTCGACGCTCATGTCCAGCACGTCCGCGATGGTGGCGTCCTTGTAGGTGACGTCGAGGGTCTCGTCGTTGTAGCGCGCCCCCTCGCAGTCCTCGCAGGGTACGTACACGTCCGAGAGGAAGTTCATGTCTATCTTGACGGTGCCCTGCCCGCCACAGCCCTCGCAGCGCCCGCCCTTCACGTTGAACGAGAAGCGACCCTTCGCGTAGCCGCGCTGCTTCGCGAGGTTCGTCTCGGCGAACAGCTCGCGGATGTGGTCGAAGACGCCCGTGTAGGTCGCCGGATTAGAGCGCGGCGTGCGGCCGATGGGCGACTGGTCGATGAGCCGGACCGTCTCGATGCCCTCGTACTCGATGTCGTCGTGGTCGCCCGGGTTGACGTCCGTGTCGTTCATCCGCCGGACGAGGCCCTTGTAGAGGATTTCGTGGAGCAGCGTCGACTTCCCGGAGCCCGAAACGCCCGTGATGGCCGTGAAGTTGCCCAGCGGCACGTCCACGTCGAGGTCCTTCAGGTTGTGCTGGCGGGCGCCCGAGACGTGGATGTGGCCGTCTGGCTCCCGGCGCTCGTCGGGTACGGGGATGGCATCGCGGCCGGCGAGGTAGTCGCCGGTGACCGAGCGCGGCTCGCTCATCACGTCCTCGACGTCCCCGTTGACGACGACCTCGCCGCCGCGCTTGCCGGGACCGGGCCCCATGTCGATGACGTTGTCCGCACGCCACATCGTCTCCTCGTCGTGCTCGACGACGACGAGCGTGTTCCCGAGGTCGCGCAGCCCCTCCAGCGTGTCGAGTAGCTTGTCGTTGTCGCGCTGGTGGAGGCCGATGGACGGCTCGTCGAGGACGTACAGCACGCCGACGAGGCCGGAGCCGACCTGCGTCGCCAGGCGGATGCGCTGGCTCTCACCACCGGAGAGCGTGGCGGCCTCGCGGTCGAGCGTGAGGTACTCCAGCCCGACCTCGTCCATGAAGCCCAGGCGTGCCCGTATCTCCTTGAGTATCTCCTCGGCGATGGTGCGCTGGCGCTGGGTCATCCCGTCCTCCATCCCCTCGAAGTGGTCCAGCGCGTCGCCGATGCTGAGTCGGTTGACCTCGGCGAGCGAGGTATCCGCGACCAGCACTGCGCGGGATTCGGGCTTGAGCCGCGACCCCTCGCAGGCCGGACACGTCGTGGTGGCCATGTACTTCTCGATGTGGTCGCGGGTGCCCTCCGAATCCGTCTCGACGTAGCGCCGCGAGAGGTTCGGGATGACGCCCTCGAACGGCTTCTCCTTGCGCCGGGTGCCGTTCTTCGTCTGTCGCTTGAACACCACGTCCTCGTCCGTGCCGTAGAGGAAGGCGTCCTGCACGTCCGCATCGAGCGCCTCGAACGGGGTGTCGAGTGGGACCTCGAAGTGTTCGGCGACGGCGTCGAGTCGCGTGCGGTAGTAGGACCGCGAGTAGCTCCACGGCTCGAACACGTCCTTCAGCGGTTTCGAGGCGTCCGTCACGACGAGGTCCGGGTCGACCTCCTTCGTCTCGCCGATGCCCTCACACTCCGGGCAGGCGCCGTGTGGCGAGTTGAACGAGAACGAGCGCGTCTCGATCTCGGGCAGGTCGATACCACAGTGTGTGCAGGCCAACTCCTCGGAGAAGGTGACGACCAGCCGGTCGTCGTCCGTGTCGGCCGCGTCGTCCTCGTCGTCGGCGAGGTCGCCGGTCGAGCGCGTCTCGCTGCCGAGGTCGATGTCGGCCGGTGGGTCCGGAAGCACGAGTTTGATGACGCCCTCGGCCTCCTCCAGGGCGGTCTCGACGGAGTCGGTGATGCGCGAGCGGGCCTCGGGCGACACCTTCACGCGGTCGACGACCACGTCGACGGTGTGGTTGTAGTTCTCGTCGAGGTCCGGCTTCTCGACGGCGAGGTCGTACTCCCCGCCGTCGACCTCGACGCGCGAGTACCCCTCCGCGACGAGTTCGTCGAACAGGTCCGCGAACGCGCCCTTCTGGTCGCGGACGACCGGTGCGCAGAGCTTGGCGCGCGTGCCCTCCGGCAGCTCGAGGATGCGGTCGACCATGTTCGAGGCGGACTGCTCGCCCACCTCGCGGCCACACTCGGGGCAGTGTGGGGTGCCGACGCGGGCGTACAGCAGGCGCAGGTAGTCGTGGAGTTCGGTGACGGTGCCGACCGTCGAGCGGGGGTTGTTGGCGGCGCTCTTCTGGTCGATGGAGATGGCGGGTGACAGCCCCTCGACGGTCTCGACCTGTGGCTTGTCCATCTGGCCGAGGAAGTTGCGTGCGTAGGCTGACAGCGACTCGATGTAGCGTCGCTGCCCCTCCGCGTAGACGGTCTCGAACGCGAGCGAGGACTTTCCGGAGCCCGAGAGGCCGGTGACGACCGTGAACTCCTCGCGGGGGATGCGCACGTCGAGGTCCTTGAGGTTGTGCTCCTCCGCGCCGCGGACCTCGATGTACTCCTTTGTCATTGCGGGAATGGACGAGCGGGGCGACGGAAACGCTGTCGGTCGCAGCCAGGGGACGGGGCAGCAGGCCAATCCGCGGGGCAGGGGAAGCTTCAACAGGTAACTGACTGAATGCTCCGGCATGGCCCCCGACCCCGCGTCGAAGTACGACATCCAGGGTATCGAGCTGAGCGACGACCGCTACACCGTGGTCCAGTCGCTCATCCGGAACAAGTACAAGGCGATGGACGCGTCCGGGAACGTCGTCCTCCGCGGGAAGCAGAAGATGTTCAAGATGAAAGAGGAGTTCCCGTTCACCGACGGGGACGGCACCGACGTGTTCACCGTCAAGGCCGGCGGCATCATCGACGTCGCGGGGAACTACGTCCTCTCGGACGCCCAGACGGGCGAGAACCTCGTCATCCTGGATAACGACTACTCCATCCTGCAGGACACCTGGACCATCCGCGACGCCGAGACGGAGGCCGCGCTGGCGAAGATCGACTCCCGCGGCGCCGCGACGACCATCGCCCGGAACGTGCTGCCGTTCGGCGAGCTCATCCCCCACAAGTACGAGATCACCGACGCGAGCGGGAACCACGTCGGCTCCATCGAGGGCCAGTTCTCGCTGAAGGACACGTACGAGATCACCATCGACGACGCCAGCGACGTGCCCAAAGAACCGATCATCGCGGCGGCGATGGTCATCGACGCCATCCAGGGGAACTGACACACGCCGACCCAGCGTGTCCGCCGCTCGGCGGCGTCGCCCCGCCTCAGTCCCCGCCGGGCGCCTCGTCCAGCGGCTCGCGCCGCTTCACCATCCCCAGCCCGACCCACGTGATGACTTCGTCGCCGTCCTGGTTGATACCGGTCATCCGGGAGTTGACCCGACCTCGGGTCGGGTCCGTGGGGTGGGGCTCCTTCTCGATGGTCTCGACACGAACCGTCAGCTCGTCACCCGGGTAGACGGGCTGCTTCCAGCGGAGCTCGTCGACACCCGCCGCGCCCAGCGAGGCCTGGTCCTCCAGCACGCCCTCGACGAGCAGGCGCATGCAGGCGCTGGCCGTGTGCCAGCCCGACGCCGCCAGCGAGCCGAAGATGGACTCCTCGGCGGCCTCCTCGTCCGTGTGGAACGGCTGCGGGTCGTACTGCTCGGCGAACTCCTTGATCTCCTCCTTCGTCATCTCGTAGGTGCCGTGCTCGGTCACGTCGCCGACCTCCATGTCCTCGTAGTACTCCATGTTCGGTCGGCAGGTAGGGGGAGGGCAAGTGTCTGCCGACGCCGGCGAGGTGAGCAGGTTGGTGGAGCCCCGTGACAGGTCCCCGTCGGCGACACCGGCGATGCTCCCCGGATGGGACTCCCGCGCCCTGTTGTCGGCGACTGTGGGGGGAGACCACTCCGGGTCCGGTATCCCGGTCAAACCTTCTCGGGCAGCCATCCGCCGTCGACCTCGACGTTCTCCCCGGAGACGTAGTCGGCGGCATCCGAGCAGAAAAAGAGGAGCGGCGCCGCGAGGTCCTCGTACGAGGCCCACCGGCCGCGCGGCGCGTCGTCCGGGAACTCGTCGGAGTTCTCCACGACGTACGGGGAGACGGCGTTGACGGTGATTCCGTCGTCCTGCGTGTCGGCCGCGAGCATCCGCGTGAACATCAGGACGCCCGCCTTCGCGACGAAGTACGGGAAGTTCTTCGGGCTGACGAGTCCCTTCTCGCTGGAGGCGTAGCCGAGGTTGACGATGCGACCCCAGCCCCGCTCGCGCATCGGCCCGAGCGCGCGCTGTGAGCAGATGGCGGTCCCGTTCAGGTTCGTCTCCAGGACGAGGTTCCAGCGCTCCCAGCCGATCGCCTCCCAGTGGCTGGGTGCGAACGCGCCCACGTTGTTGACGAGCACGTCGACGGTCCCGAGCGAGGCTTCGGCGTCGTCGAACATCGAATCGACGCTGTCGGGGTCGGTCACATCGCCCTGGACAATCGTGGCCTCGACGCTGTGCTCGCGGGCCTCGGCGGCCACCTCCGTGGCTTCCTCGTGGCTCGTTCGGTAGTGGACGGCCACGTCGGCGCCCGCGTCGGCCAGCGCCAGCAGCAGGCCACGTCCGAGCCCCGTCGCACTCCCGGTCACCAGTGCCGTCCGCCCGTTCAGGTCCGGCGCGATGTCGGGTGTCGAGACGTCGCTGTCGGTCATACTGGATGGTCGGCCGAGGACAGCAAAAACGCCCGCCATGCGGCGAACGCTGGCCCCCGTCTCGGCCGACGCGCTCTGCTACCACCTCTCTGTGTTCGGTTATCCTATCTGAGCGTGATAGCAAGGCATGGAGTACGGAGTCGAACACCGCCTCTCGGATTCGCTACTGGTCGTCTCGCCCCCGGCGAGTCGCTGGTCGCCGAGGCCGGCGCGCTGGTGAGCCACACGGTCGTCTGTCAGTGACTTCGAGGCCCCGGGCACCGTCGGGTGCAGCCCCGGAGCACCGACGCGCTCCTCTCGTGGCTCGACAGCCACCTCTCGCGGAGCCCCACGTCGACGGATATCGGCGGCTCGGGGCACGACACGGGCCACTCGGGCGGATTGTCGGAAGCGACTCGTCTGGGTCGGGGTTGCAGGTCTCGTTCTGAGCTGGTCGCGTCCAGCGTCGAACTCCGAGACGGCACGGCGTCTGACGCCGTTATCTCGCTCGGATAACTCCGCTCGGGATATATGGCCCGCCGGGCCGTACACGTCTCCATGATGACCCGGACCCAGATGCAGGACACCGACCACATCCGTCGGGCCCTCGAAGAGGTGACTGATTCGAACGCGAGGTACCACCTCCGTCAGGCGCTCCAGTACGCGGTCGCGGCCGAAACGGACGACGACTGCTGCGGATGCTGACACCGCCACGCCCCTCCGGCCACGCCCCGCTCTCGGCCACCTCGTTCTCCCGCTGGTAGCCTCCGATACCGGTCGTCCGCGGCTTCCCCTCCGTGACGTGACGCCAGCGTGCCCGGTCACGACGTGGAAGGGTTGATGTACGCCCGGCGCCCGGCCGTCGGCATGTCGTGTTACGCCGCCATCGACCTCGGGGCGACGAACACGCGGGCGCTGGTCGCCGGCCCCGATGGGGATGAGCGTGGCCGTGCCCGCCGCTCGACCCCCCAGGCCGACGGTGCGACCGTCACCGCGGCCGTGGTGGCCACGCTCGAGGCGGCCTGTGAGGCCGCGGCCGTCGCTCCCGGGCACCTCGACGCCATCGGTGTCGGGAGTATCGGCCCGCTCGACGTCGACGCGGGCGCGGTCGTCGACCCGCCGAACGTCCCTGCCGAGCGTATCGCCCTCGTCGACGCGCTCTGCGAGCGCACGGATGCACCCGTCACCCTCGAGAACGACGCCGTGGCCGGTATCCGCGGCGAGCGGCGATTCACCGACTGTCCCGAGAACGCCGTCTACCTCACGCTCTCGACGGGCGTCGGCGCCGGCGTCGCCGTCGACGGCCACGTCCTCCGGGGCCGGCGCGGCAACGCCGCCGAGGTCGGCCACCTCACGCTCGTTCCCGCCGGCCGACCCTGTGGCTGTGGCGGGACGGGCCACTGGGAGGCCTACTGCTCCGGGAGCGGCATCGCCGCCCACGCCCGTGACCGCGCGGCGGCCGGCCACGAGACGGCTCTCGACGCCGAGACGCTCGACGCCGAAGCGGTGTTCGAGGCGACCGATTCCGCGGCCGTCCTCGCCGCCGCCGCGGACCCGGATGTCGCCCCATCCGACCTCGACGGTGACCCCCTCGCCACGCGCGTCGTCGCGGAGACCGTCCGCCTGAACGCCCGCGGGGTCGCGGCGCTGACCCACGCGTACGCGCCCGAACTCGTCTCCGTCGGCGGTGCCGTCGCGCTGTCGAACCCCGCGCTCGTGGTCGACCCGCTCGCCGGCCTGCTCGACGAGGGGGGCCTCGCGGTGCCCGCGCCCGAGGTCCGCGCGACGCCGCTGGGCGAGGACGCCGTACTCCGCGGCGCGCTGGCGAGCGTGCTGCCCGAGTAGCCAGGTTCGTGCGCCTACTGTGCCCGACCACAACCCCTACGCCCGCGGGGGGCTTTCTCCCGGCGATGAGACGGCGCAGATTCCTGCGACGGGCCGGGCTGACCGCGGGTGGCCTCGGACTGTTCCCTGGCGTTGCCGCGGGTGGCGGGCCAGCCTCGGATGCGGCCGAGACGGGGACGCCGACGTTCACGCCGCGCCAGACCACGCCAGTCGCCGAGGGGACGGCGCCGCTGGGCCGGCTCCCGGTCGATGGCCTCCGCGAGGCCGTCCTCTCCCCGGACGGGCGGGTTGCCTACTGCGCGACGACGGACGGGTTCGCGGTCGTCGACCTCGCGGACCCGGCCGCGCCGGAGCTGCTGGTCGACGAGCGCGAACCGCTGAGCGACCGCGAGGACCGGCTGTTCGACGTGTTCGACGTGAAACTGGACGCCGAGAACGAGTTGCTGGCAGTGGTCGCGCCGGCGAACCCCGCGGGTCAGGACGTGTTCAGGGGACTGCTCGTCTACGACGTGCGCGACCCCGCCGCCCCCGAACGCGTCACCGTCTACGAGACGGACTACTTCAACCACAACTGCTTCGCGACCGGCGGCCACGTCTACCTCTGTGCCAACCGCGGCGACCGGAACGGCGTGGTCGTCGTCGACGCCCGCTCGGGCGAGCGGGTGGGTGAGTGGTCGCTCGCCGACCGCGACGGGCGCTGGCGGGACGTCCGCCTGCAGAACTGGGTGCTGCACGACCTGTCCGTCCACGACGACGTGGCCTACCTGGCGTACTGGGACGCCGGGACGGTCCTGCTCGACGTGAGCGACCCGACCGCGCCCTCGTTCCGCTCGCGCGTCGGCGGCCGGGGGCCCGGACAACTCGCGGCGCTCACCAGCGACGAGGCCAACGACGAGGCGCTGGAGCCGCCCGGAAACGACCACTACACTGCCGTCAACGACGACGGAACCCTCCTCGGCGTGGGCGTCGAATCGTGGGACGCCGACCCCGAGGACGACGAGGGGGGCCCCGGCGGCATCGCGCTGTACGACGTGTCCGACCCGCGCTCGCCCGAGGAGCTGGCGGTCATCGCGCCGCCGCCGACGCCGGACCCCTCCTTCTCGGGCGTCTGGACGACCTCGCACAACTTCTCGTTCCGGGGCGACCGGCTCTACACCTCGTGGTACCGCGGCGGCGTCCGGGTACACGACGTGAGCGACCCCACCGACCCGACGCTCCTCGCGCGCTGGCGGGACTCGTACAACGCGAGCTTCTGGACCGCGGAACCGGCGGGCGAGCGCGACTTCTTCGTCGCGCCGTCGTGGAAGGGCCGCGACGACGAGGGCGCGCTCGCCTTTGACCGGGCCGCGCTGTACACGTTCACGGACCCGGAGCCGCCCACACCGACGGAGTCGGCCACATCGAGCGACGGCCAGCCCGGGCTCGGTCTGCTGAGCGGGCTCGCGGGACTCGGCGCCGGGGCGCTGTATGCCCTGGTGCGGCGGCACCGAAGCCGCGAGGTCCCCCCCGACCACAAGGCTTAGTCCTGCCCGACGGCGAGTGGGGTCGTGAACCGCCGCTCCGTCCTCCGCCGCGGCGCCGCCCTCCCGTTCGCGCTCTCAGGGGCCGCGGCCGTGACCGAAGCCGCCGGTAGCAGCCGTCAGGCCGAATCCTTCGACCCGCTCGCGGAACTTCGGGTTCCGAAGGCGAAGGAAGTCGTCCTGAGTGCCGACGGCCGGACCGCCTTCCTCGCCGTCACCGACGGGTTCGCTGTCGTCGACCTCACCGACCCCCGCTCGCCGACGGTCGTCCACGAGAACCGCGAGCCGTGGGCCGGCGAGGGGAACGGCCGCCTCGAACAGATCTACGACGTGAAACTCGACCGCGAGACGGACCTCCTCGCGGTCGTCGGCCCCGCGAACCCACGGAACGCGTGGCGCGGCGTCATCGTCTACGACGTTTCGGACCCGACCGCCCCGGAGAAGGTGGCCGTCCACGAGACCGACTCGTTCAACCACAACTGCTTCGCGACCGGCGGCCACGTCTACCTCCCCGAGAACACGAGCGAGCGCAACTCGATGGTCGTCGTCGACGCCCGTGCCGGCGAGGCCGTGGGGCGCTGGTCCATCGCCGACGTGGACGAGCAGTGGACGGAGGTCGGCCCGAACTGGGTCCTGCACGACCTGTACGTCCACGACGACGTGGCCTACCTCGCCTACTGGGACGCCGGGACGTGGGCGGTCGACGTGAGTGACCCGACCGCGCCGGAGCTCCTCGCCAAGGTCCGGGGCCGTGACCCCGAGACGTTCGTCGAGATGACCGGCTCCGAGGCACGGCGGGACTACTCCGAGCCGCCGGGCAACGACCACTACGTCGCCACGAACGACGACGGCACGCTGCTGGGTATCAGCGTCGAGTCCTGGGACACCGACCCGAGCGATGACACTGGCGGTCCCGGCGGCATCACGCTGTACGACATCTCCGACCCGACCGCGGCCGAGGAACTGGCGTTCATCACGCCGCCGCCGACGGACGACCCCACCTTCGGCGGGACGTGGACGACCTCGCACAACTTCTCGTTCCGGGGTGACCGGCTCTACACCTCCTGGTACGAGGGCGGCGTCCGGGTGTACGACGTGAGCGACCCGTCCGCCCCGGCGCTGCTGGCGCGGTGGCGCGACAGCGACGCGGCGAGCATGTGGACCGCGGTGCCTGCCGGCGACCGCGACTTCTTCGTCGGGACCAGCCACCGCGACGGGCCGCGGGCGTCGAGCGAGAGCTCCGCCGACCGCGCCGCGCTCTACACCTTCCCCGAGCCGCCGGCCGACGCGGAGCCGCTGACGCCGACGCCGGGGGCGAACCCGTCCGCCAGCGCCACGACGACCGGGGCCACGTCGGGCACGCCGACCGACGCGTCGACGCCGACGGCGACCGACACGGCCAGCGCGACACCGACCGAATCGCCGGACCCGGCCGCCGGCGATACCGGCGCGGAGCCGACCGGGACGGCCGCGGCCGGTCCCGGCTTCGGCCCCCTCGCCGCGCTCGGGGGACTTGGACTCGGGGCGTGGCGGCTGCTGCGGCGCTCGGACGACGAACGATAGTTACTGACCTGCCTCCCGAGATGTCGCTAGGTGCGGGGGATATCTGTCATAAGTGTGTACTATACTTACTTTAGTCCTCTTTCGACTGCTCTCGCAACGTTTCGTGCTTTCTCGGCGAGCGGCTCGCTCACGTGGCCCCGTTCGACGGCCTCGTCGAGTTCGTCGTCGTCGACCCGTTCGACCGTCCCGTCGGTGTGTTTCACCACGTCGACGTGGAGGTCGACGTAGCGGGCGGCCTCCGGGAACAGCTCCACCGGCGTACAGACGTTGACGTACGTCCCCCGCCGGGTGCCGTCGTCGCCCCGGTAGACCGTCGGGTACCACCAGCGGCCCTCCTGCAGTTTCGTGATGGCCACGTCGCCGGCCTGGCGCTCGACGCCGAGCGCGTCGTAGGTGCCGCCGGCGGACATCTGCCGGCGGACCGTCACCTGTCCCTCGGGGTCGTAGTCGGTCACCTCGCCGCGGCCGAGGGTGATGAGGCGGCCGTCCGGCTTCCCGTGGTGGAGCGCGAGCCGGTCGCCCTCCCGGGGGCCGAACTGGCGGGTGACGGCCGCGAACGGGAACCCGTCGTCGGGCCCGAATCTATCGCCGGCGACGGCCTCGGCGAAGTCGACGGCGGCGCTGGCCGCGTAGTCCGCGGCCTTGGTGCGGTGGTGGCCGGGCATCGTCGCCGTGACGCCGCGCCGGTGGTCGTCCAGTTCGAAGCGGGACTCCCGGCCGAACCAGCACCAGACGGTCGCCGCTGGGGCGGCGAGGGGGCCGGGTGCGTCGTCCGGGTCCATCTCGACGGCGTCCGTCACGGTCTCGACGCGCTCGACCGCCCGCCCGAGTGCGTCCGCGAGCGCGTCGAGGTCGGCGTCGTCCGCGGCGCGGTCCCAGCGCGGTGCCCACCTGTCGGGCACGTCGACGGGGAGCATCTCGGCCATCCGCGCGGCCTCGCTCGACCCGCGCGAGCCGCCGCGCCGCAACTCCACGAGGCCGCCATCGACGACCAGGTCCGTGCCGAGCTCGGCGCGGTCGTCGTCCCACGGCGGGCGGGGGTCACGAACCTGCACACGGAGGACGTCGCCCTCCTCGACGTAGTCGTCGGTCGCGCTGTACGGGAGAAAGCCCGAGTCCGGGCCACAGTCGACGACCGCGCCGTTCCCGAGTGCGTCGGTGACGACGCCCTGGTAGACGGCGCCCGCCGGGAGCGTGGCCTCCCACGCGAAGGTGTCGCGCCCGACGCTCGAGAGGCGCTCGGCGAGTCGTTCGACCGCCCACGGCGCGCCGGAGGCGCCGACGCCCTGGCGCTCGCCCGTCGTCGAGACGGTCACGTCGGCCGCGGCGGCCTGGAACTCGTCGGTGAACCGCTCCCGGATGGGCTCGGAGGCCTGCACCACCCGGGTCGGGACGCCGTCGGTCGTCGAGTCGTGCAGTAGCGCGGTCAGTGCGGTCGTGTAGATGCCCCGAATCCGGACGGAGAGCTGGTCGGTCTCCGCGGGCACCTCGAGAGGTCCACCGGTGTCGCCCGCCCCCTCGCCGCTCATTCCAGCGCCTCGCGCGTCGGCGCGAACCGGACACGCCCGTTCACGGTCGGTCCGAGAGTCAACTCGACGGTGCCGTCAGGGAGGACGCGGCCGTCCTCGACGGGGACGCCCCAGGTGTCGAACCGGAGCCACCCCCGGAGGTCCGCCGCGTGGGTGTAGGTGTCGAGCCAGCGGACCTCGTGTTCGGGGAACTCGGCGCTGGAGTGGGCCTGGTCCATCGTGGAGTAGACGACCTCGTGCTCGTCGAAGAACGCCTCGAGGTCGGCCGCCGCATCGGCGACGGCCTCCGCCACGGCCTCGGAGGCCGCCTGTAGCTCCTCGGTCGTCAGGCCGACCTCGCGGAGCGCCGCCTGCTCGCGGGGGTCGAAGTGCATACCGCGGCTTCGACGGGCGGGGACGAAAAGCGTCCGGTGTGCGGTCGCTCCTACGGAGCGACGGATGTGCGGTGGGCGCTCCGCGCCCACGGATGTGCGGTCGGTTTCGAGCCTTCACAGAGATGCAAGGAGGAAGCCCACGGCTTCAGCCGTCCTCAGAACGGCTTCGCCGTTCTGATGGGCTGCACAAGAGCTTCGCTCTTGTGAACGTGGGAGGAATCCGACTGCTCGCTTACACGTTCGACGGTCGTGTGTCCCGTACGACCGCCCAAAACGTTCAGGGTCGTCCCCCGAGTACGCCTGGGCGAATGGGAAACCGCGATCCGATAGAGGCACACGCCGACGACTCGCGTGACCTCTACGACGTCTCCACCTGGGAGCCCCGGTCGTCGCTGGACGGCCTCTCCGTCCGGCTGTACCGGGGGATACTGACCACGCTCCGGGCTATCGTCATCCTGCTGGCGGTGCTCATCCTGCTGAGCCAGTTCCTGCTCGGGAGCATCGGCGTGACGTTCGCCCAGGACCCCTACTCAGTCGGGCTGGTGGTGCTGTCGGTCGCGCCCGCGGTCGGTCTCGCCGCGTACGTCTACTTCTCCGATATCACCTCCTCGGAACCGCTCGAACTCATCGTCGGCACCTTCATGCTCGGCATCCTGTTCGCCGGCTTCGCCGCCGTCCTGAACACGGTGCTTGGTCCCATCGTCCGCGGGGTGCCCTCCGCCTTCGGCGTCATCGGTGCCGTCGTCGGCTCGCTGCTCTTCTTCTATCTCGTCGTCGGACCCGTCGAGGAGTCCGTGAAGCTGCTCGCCGTCCGGCTCTATCCGTACCGCGACGAGTCGTTCGACGCCGTCATCGACGGCGCCGTCTACGGTGCTGCCGCCGGCCTCGGGTTCGCCACCATCGAGAACGCGCTCTACATCACGCGCAACCTCGGTGCCCCGGGCACCGAGATGGCCCTCGGCACCGCCCTCACCACGGCCGGGCTCGGCTGGGTCGCCGCCGGGCTCGCGGACCTCTCCATCCCGGTCGTCCAGTCGGGCGCGAGCGGCATCATCGGCATCTTCGAGAGCGGCGGGCGCATCACCGCGCTCCGTGCGCTCGCCGGACCGGGCCACGTCATCTACTCCGCGTTCGCCGGCTACTACCTCGGGCTCGCGAAGTTCAACGACGAACACGCCGGCCCCATCGTGGTCAAGGGAATCGTCATCGCCTCGCTCATCCACGCCACCTACAATGTGACGGTCGGGTTCGTCCCCGCGGTGTTCAGCGTGGCGGCGAGCCAGTTCCTCGGCGTCGCCGTTCCCGACCTCGTGGCGTTCTTCGCGTTCGTCGTCATCTACGACGGCATCTTCGGGTTCGTCCTCTTCCGGAAGATTGCCCGGTACCGAACCCTCTACCGCGAGGTTCGGGGCCGGAGCGACCGCGAGGAGGCCTTCCCGCCCGAGGCGACCGAGTTCGACCCCTGACTCGGTGCTGGTTGGATACGCTGTTCTATTCCAGTCGTTACAGGGGACGTAGTTGGAGGGGGATTCAGAATGACGATACGTGAATCGAACCGATTTGGAAGCCCCTGGCCGCTCGATGTCCCGGGCCTCGCTGCGGTCCTCGGCCTCACTGCGTTCGGCCTGCGGTCCTTGCGTCGCCGGGGACGGGTCGAGCGACCAGCCCCTTCCATTCCCACCCGAGGTTGTCCGTTCCACGGGGCGCACACACCGAGTTAGCATGGTGTGGACGCGACCCTCGAACGTCGAATCGGGCGGGACTGAAAGGGGCCGCGGGCTGAGCGGTCCCCCGGCGAAGTAAGGACCGCAGGGCTCCTCTGGAGCCCGAGGACCGCAGCGAGCCGCGGGGGTGAGCGCCCACGGCGCGAACCAGGGAAGTCGCAGCCAGAGCGGGACTCCGTCCCGCAGGCAGTCGGCGCGTAGCGCCGACGACCGCGCAGCCCGAAGGGCGAGCAGGAACGTCTTCCCGTGCCCTCAGCCCGCGGGGGCTTTCAACAGGAGGTTGTCGGCGCTGTTGTCCACTCCCCAGGTCGGTAATCACGCACGCCCTGGTCATCACTCTCCGCTACCCGAACCCCGCTCACTCCTCCGGGCGAAGGTTTAGGACGGCGGTGGTCGAACGGCAGCTATGGTCCGTGCGTTCATTATGGTCAAGGCCGATGCCGGCTACGCCGAGTCGACCCTGGACGCGGTGCTGGCGCTCGAGCGCGTCACGGAAGCGAGCGTCGTCGCCGGTGATTTCGACCTGGTCGTGGAAGCCGAGGGCGAGGAGATGTACGACGTGCTCCACTCCGCGTCGAACGCGATTCGCGCCGTCGAGGGGGTAACGGATACGAAGACCTACGTCTGTCTGGAATGAGCGACAGCACCGACTCGCCACCGGCTGCCGAGCTGGCCCGCGAGTACTTCGGTCACGTCGCCGACCGGGACCCGGACGCGATGGCCGCGATGGTACACGAGGACGTGGTCGAGGAGTTCGTCGTGCTGGGGACCTTCCACGGCCGCGCGGCACTGCGCGATTTCTTCGCCGAACTGTTCGCCGCCGTCCCGGATTCGACGTTCGAGGTCGAGACGATCCACGATGTCGATGCCGACACCGCCATCGGCCAGTGGCGCTTCACCGGCACGTTCGAGAGCGGTCCCTTCCAGGGCATCGAGCCGACCGGGGCGGACCTCGACTTCCGGGGCGTCGACGTGATGGAGTTCGAGGCGCGCTCGACCGACGAGAAGCGCCTGAGCCACAACACCATCTACTACGACGGGCTCACGTTCGCCCGGCAGGTCGGCCTGCTCCCCGACGAGGACTCGCTCGGGGACCGGGCGCTGATGACGGGCTTCAACGGGCTGACGAAGCTGCGGACGGAGCTGCTGGACTGAGTTCCGAATCGACTCGGAGAAGCGGGAGCGAGCCCGGAGGGATTCGAACCGAGAGAAGACGTTCCTGCTCGCTTTGCTGCGCGGGCTGCGACTTATCGGGTTCAGAATCCTCCGGGTCGTTCGACACGCCTCGCTGTCGCTCGGCGGTCTCACGAGCCCGGAGGGATTCGAACCACGGTCACTCCGCTCGCTGGCGCTCGCTCCGTTCCCTGATTCGAATCCCCGTGACTCGCTCTGCTCGTCGCGTTGCTCCTCGCAGAAGCGAGCCCGGAGGGATTCGAACCCCCGACAACCAGGTCCGGAACCTGGCACTCTGTCCACTGAGCTACGGGCCCTCACCCACCGATAGCGGAGTCCCCTGTAAAACCGTTGCCACTCCGGCCCCTACGTATCCTGGGTGGCCGCCAGCCCCCCGGTCGTGGGGTTCGCGCTCCCCTCGTCGACCCGGAGCAGGTTGACGCGCCGGTCTCGGGCGAGCGTGCGGACCTCCTCGTCGGGGTCGCCGGTCGTGAGGAGGACCGGGCTGGCGCCGGTGTCGTCGGCGGTCGCTCGCAGGTCCAGCACGTCGTCCGCCGCGGTCTCGGGCGCGAGGCCGACGACGAGCTCCGTGCCGATGAGTTCGTCCTCGGCGTGGAGGTGGACGCGGTAGCGCTCGCCGGAGGAGCCGGTCAGCGTCGTGTCGGTCTCGACCTCGTAGCCCCGGCCGGCGAGCAGGTCCGAGGCCGCCTCGATGGCGCCGCGCTGGGTCGCGACCCACTGCTTGCCCCGGTCGGAGATGTCGTACTCGGTGAGCTGGAGGTCGATGGTCTCGTGGGGGTCCGAGAGGACACAGGTGCAGTCGCGGGTGGTCGCCGGCTCGAGCAGGCCGAGGTCGGTGAACTCGCGCAACGTCTCGGCCACGCTCTCCGTCTCGAGGACCGTGGCGGCCTCGGGATAGACGATCCGCCCCGCGTCGGCGTCGATGGATGCGGCCACGTGCTCGAGCGAGCCGTCCGCCAGCTTCCCGAGCAGGGCCAGTTCGCTTGGGGAGATCATACCGGCGGCTACCGGCCGCTTCGACCTAAAACCGACCCATCGACGCCCTCACCGTCCGTCGCTCCATCCGGGCGCATTCGGCTCCGGACTGTCCGACGCCCGTCGTGCGGTGGAGAAGGGTCTTTGTGCGACCAGTCGTACCTCTGGAGCATGTTCCGCTCACTGTGGCGGCGGCTCGCCAGCTTCCGGCGCCCGGACGGGCCGGCGCTGGCCGAACCACCCGCGGTGGGTGACCCCGCCCCGGAGCGCCCCCGGCTCGGCGCCGGTGAGCCACGGGTGGTGCTGTTCCTGCGGCACACGGGCTGTGCCTTCGGGGAGCACATGCTGAGGGAGTTCCGGCAGACGGCCCGGGCGACCCCGGACGTCCAGTTCGTCGCCATCACGCACGGCGACCCCGAGGCCGCGACCGGCTGGTGCGAGGAACTCGGCCTCGACCGGGTCGCGGTCCACAACCCCGACGCCGAGGACGCCGTCGACCGCTGGTGTCGGGGGACCGACGCCGGCAACCTCCGCGTCATCGTCGACGAGGCGCGTGAACTGTACGCCGAGTGGGGGCTGGGACTGGGCGGCCTTCGCCACCTCCTCCGGCCCACGGTGGTCCGGAACCTCCTCCGGGCGCGCCGGGCGGGCGCGACGGACCGCACCCCGAGCGGCACCCGCTGGCAGCGCGCCGGGATGTTCGGCGTGGACCCCGACGGAACGGTCAGGACCCGGTACATCGCCGATTACGCCGGTGACCTCCCCGACATCCGCACCGCGCCGACGTTCCTCGACCGGGCGTCCGAGACCGCGTCCCTGCGGAACGCCACCGAGGACGACGCCACGGCCGAGGAAGCGACCGAGACAGCGCCCGACCCCTGGTCGGTCCCGACCGACACCGTCGCCGCGACGACCCGTGTCCCGCCCGAGCCCCGGGTAGTCGCCGGCGAGCCGGCCGCCGCGGTCCGACCTGCCGAGCCGAGCGAGGTAGCGGCCGGGGCGAACACGGCGGAGGATACCGACGAGCACCACCGCCAGCGGCTCCGCACGGACGGCGGCTGAGGCGCCGCTCGACGGTCTTCGCTCGCTCCGCTGTCCGGCGCTACTGCTCCGTCCGCCCGCTCGCCCGGTTCGTCTCGGGGTCGGGCAGGTCGGCCTCGGTCGGCTGCGTGGCACCGGTGGCCGGCTCCGGTTCGTCCCGGTCGACGACGGCGTCCTTCCAGGTCCCGCGGGTGAACCAGAGGCCGGCCCCGAGCGCGCCGAGGATGTGGCCCGTCGTCATCCCGACCCAGATGCCGGTCGCGCCCATGCCCGCGAGGAACGCGAACCCGTACACCATCGGAACTCGGCCGACCCAGAGCGCCAGCAGCGAGAATCCCAGTGCGGTCCGGGTGTTGCCGGCGCCCCGATAGGCGCCCAGCAGCACCTGGAACACGCCGATGAAGGCGAACTCGACGGCCCGGATGCGGAGGTACTCCGTCGCGAGGCCGATGGTGGCCTCGGCCGTCGCCGTCCCCGTGGTCATGAAGACGCTCACGACCGGGCGCGCGGCGAGCAGCGCCACCACCCCGACGCCGACCATCACGAGCGCGGCGGCGCCGGCGGCGATGCCGACGGCACGCTCGGCGCGGTCGGGGTTGCCGGCGCCGAGGTTCTGCCCGACCATCGTGTTCGTCGCTCGGCCCAGCCCCATCGCGGGGAGGTAGACGAGCGAGATGAGCCGGTTACCCAGGCCGTACGCCGCGACGACCGGTGGGCCGAACGCGGCGACCATCCCCGTGAGCGCGACCATCGCGAGCGCCGTCGTCGACTGTTCGAGCGCCGCGGGCGTCCCGATGGAGACGATCTCGCGGACGCGCTCGTACTGGAGCCGGAGATGCCGGACCGCCACGTCCGGCCCCCGGGTCGTCCGGAACAGGATGTAGAGGCCGATTGCCGTCGCGAGGCCGCGCGAGATGACCGTCGCGTACGCCGCCCCCGCAACCTCCAGCCGGGGGGCGCCGAACCAGCCGAAGATGAGGACGGGGTCGAGCGCGACGTTCAATGCGACGGACAGCGCCATCACGAGCATCGGCGTCCGCGTATCGCCGTACCCCCGCATCAGCGCCGAGAACAGGAAGAACCCGAACAGGAACGGCGTCCCCAGGAAGAACACGCTCATGTACTCCTCGGCGAGCGGGATGACATCGTTCGCCGTCGTGGCGTCCGCTGGGAACAGGCCCAGCAGCGGGACGACGCCGAGGAAGCCCAGGATACCCAGGCCCGTCGCGAGCAGCGTGACGAACGAGAGCGTCTGCCCGGCTACCTCCCCCGCCCCCGACGCCTCGTCGACCTCCTCCCCGGTCCCTGGCTCACCGGTCCCGTCGTCGCCGGCGCTCGCGCCGGTGTGCTGTGCGACCAGCGTCGAGCCGGCGACGGTGAAGCCGCCGCCGACCGAGAGGACGAGGAAGACGAGCGGGAACGCGATGCTCAGCGCCCCGACCGCCTCGGCGGACAGTCGACCGAGCCACAGCGTGTCGGCGATGTTGTAGGTCACCTGCAGCAGCTGGGTGACGACGATGGGCCACGCCAGCCCGAACAGCGGCCGTGCCAGGCCACCCTCGGTGATTGTATCCTCGGAGGGCTGCACCAGCGGGGGCAGGAACGGACCGGCCATGTGTCTGTTCCTTCATCGAGAGCGTGTGTCGTGGCACCGCCTGGCTCGCAGTAAATCGGGTGTTGATTCCGAGACGACGGATTAGTCTTCCAGATTCGCGATTAATCAGTAGGATTCCAACATTATAGATGAAGTAACGGCTCTCGTCCCATACTCCCAGCTCCGGCGGGGAGAGTGAGCGTTAACACGCCGGCCGCCCCAGGTCGGCCATGACCGACACCGCCGACCGGCCGCTGCAGGTCGGGAGCGGCATCGACGCCGACGCCACCCCGACGGCGTTCGTCCCGGCCCACATCACGGGCTTCTTCACGGCCGAACCCGCCGACGACCCGACCGAGGCCGGCTCGACCGGCGCCGGCCTCGCGCTCTCGGACGGCGTCACCGTCCGCGTCGAACCGGCGACGCCCGGCACCTACGAGGTCACGCTCGACGGGGAGTCGCTGGACATCGCCGCGCCCAAACAAGTCCTCCGCGCGCTCCGCGTGGACGGTGCGCACGTCCGCGCTCGCTCGGACGTGCCGCTGGCCTCGGGCTTCGGCGTGAGCGGCGCGCTCGCGCTCGGGACCGCGCTCTGTGCGAACGCCGTCTTCGACCGGAAGCTCTCCGAGAACGAACTCGTCACCATCGCCCACGGCGCCGAGGTGCAGGCTGGTACCGGCCTCGGGGACGTGGTTGCCCAGGCCCGCGGTGGCGTCCCCGTCCGCCTCGAACCGGGCGCCCCCGGACACGGCACGATGGACGGTATCCCCGCCCGCTCGCGCGTCGAGTACGTCACGCTGGGCGAACTCTCCACGGAGGACGTGCTGTCTGGCGACACGGAGATGCTGACCCACGCCGGTCAGCGCGCCCGCTCCGCGCTCGTGCAGGAGCCCACGCTGGATACGTTCGTCCGGTCGTCCCGGCGGTTCGCCCGCGAGGCCGAACTCCTCACCGACCGTGTCCGCGATGTCATCCTCGATGTCAGCGAGGCCGACGGCTCGGGGTCGATGGCGATGCTCGGCGAGACGGTGTTCGCGCTGGGAACCGGGCTCTCGGACGCCGGCCACGACCCCGCTGTCTGCCGGATTCACCCGACCGGCGCGCACCTCACGCTCGACGGCTGGTGAGGGTTCGCTGGGGTCCGGAGGCGACACGCTGAAGCGGCGCCCGGCCGTCGTTCCAGCCGTGTCGGCAGACGACCCGACCCGCATCCGTTCGCTGGCCATCACCGCCGAGGACCTCCTGGCGGCGCTGGAGGCGAACGCCCGCCGTGACGCGGGCGCCGTGCTCCGGGTGACGCCGCCGTTCAGCGGTCGGATGCGCGCACGCCTCCACCTCGCCGGCGCGGAGGGCGGCTACGACGGGCCGCCACAGCCGATCCACATCGACCCCGAGCAGTTGCTCGACGACGACGCGCCCGCCTTCCCCAGCGTCGACGCCACCGAAGACGACCTCCGGTCGAGCCCGGACGTCGAGTACACGCCCGAGCGCCACCGCGAGCGCCACGAGCAACGCGTGGCGGCGTGGCGCGCGGCCGTCCGCGACCGTGTCCGCGAGGAGACGACACTCGAAACGCCCGACGGCGAGGCGACAGTCGAGGTATCGGTGCTCGGGTAGGGTGTTCGTACCCGGCCCCTGGTCGCCGCGCCGGTGATGCCCGGTGGGCCGGTGCCCGGCCGGTCGCGCTCACGAACTCGCCGCGGGTCCAGTTTCCACGCGGCCACCAGAGTGATATATACCCGTCGGTACCGATATCTTGTTACGAGAATATCGTCTGAGAGGGTTCTATAAAATTTCTAAACGATTCTATGGCGTTCGTAAAACGTCCTCGCCGGACCGTTCGTACGTGGTGAAAGGTCCGAAACGATACGAAGGCTCTCACGGTTATATGCTGGTGTCGTCACATGAGGTGAGTGAAGCACGATGTCCACGAACAGTCCCTCGCTGTGGCCCCCCGCCGACGCCTCTCCCGCCCGCATCGCCGACCAGCTCCGCCGTGGCGCTCGCACCGCCGTCGACCACGTGCGCCCGCTGCTCCAGGCTACCGCCTTCTGGTCGGCGGTCGTCATGCCATTCCTCTACGTCCCGCTCCTGCTGGGCGGGCTCACGGGCGGCGAGTTCTCGACGTTCGTCGGACTCCTGCTCGTGAACGCCCTTGTCCTCGTCCTCGGACACAACCACCACGTTGGCGACCCCACCGAAGAGAGCGAGGCGGCCACGCAGTAGGCGGCCACGCGGTTGATGCCCTCCACGCGGCCGAGGCTCTCCACGGGCCCTCCCACTCTTGGGGCGGCGTTCCGTGGGCACCCTGCCCACCACGCTCTCCCCGGCTTCTTGCGCGCCCCGCCCGTGACTTCGCCCATGAGCGACGAGCTCGACCGGGTCGACTGTCTCCAGTTCCCCGGCGACGCGGCCGATACCGTCCGACTCGTTCCCGCGGGGCTGGGCGAGCGCGTCGTCGCGGCTCACGACGAGGAGCGCCGGCGGCGGAACCGCCTCGGCGTGGTCGCGGCGGCCCTCCTCACGCTCCTCTCGGGTGCGGTGGCCCTCGTCGTCATCGGTCCGACACCCATCACCGCCGTCGGGACGGTGCTCATCGGTATCGTGAGCGTCTACGCCGCGCGCCGGTCGCCCTCGGGCGCGGCGGCGCCGGGTCCGGACCTGGTCGCGACGGATATCCCGGTCGCGGAGGCGCGAGCACGGTACGAGGTGGCGGCCGAATCGGCGAATCCCTTCGAAGCGGGGACGACCGATTCCGAGCCAGCGACTTCCGACGGACCGGGTGGCGACCCCCTGGATGGCGACGGCTCGGACGGGGAGCCGGCTGACGGCGACGACCCGGACGGCGACGACCCGGCGTGACCCCCGGAACCTCTCGGTGTGATTACGTGTCTCAGTTTCAGGGAAGCGTTTAGTCACTCCGTACAGGAGTAACGGCCATGCCTGGTCCCGCGTTCCGTCGCGGCGAGACCGTCGCCCTCCACCCCACCAACGAGGAGGATATCGACTTCCTCCACGAGAACCGGAACGACCCCGAGGTCCGATGGGGTCTGACGACGGCCTTCCCGCAGACCCGCGAGCAAGCCGAGACGCGACACGAACAGCACGCCGAGGACGACTCCGGCGTCGGCCTCCTCATCGTCCCGACGGACGCCGAGGACCCGGTCGGCAACGTCGTCGGGTTCGATATCGACCCCGCACACGGCACCGCCGAACTCGCCGCGTGGGTCGCCCCCGAGGCACAGGGCGAGGGGTATGCCACCGAGGGCACCGCCCTGATGCTGGACTACCTGTTCGCCGAGCGGCGACTGCACACGGTCGTCGCCCGCGCCATCGTCCAGAACGAGGCCAGCCGCGCGGTGCTGGAGGGCCTCGGCTTCCAGCAGGAGGGTATCCAGCCCGCCGAGAAGTACGTCGACGGCGAGCACGTCGACGTGGTGCGCTACTCGATGCTGGCCCGGGAGTGGGACGGCGCCGCCGCGGCCCTCGGTCACGGTGGTGAGGCCTGATGCCGGGTCCCGCCTTCCGCGTCGGCGAGGACGTGGCGCTCCACACCATCGAGCGCGAGGACCTCGAGTTCGTGGCGCGGCTCCGCACCGATCCCGACCTCCGCCACGGGATGACGCTCACCCGGCCGGAGAGCGACATCGAACTGGAGTCCTGGTTCGAGGCCCACGTCTCCGCGACGGACACCGACGACGAGGGGGCACAGTTCCTCGTCGTCCCGCGCGACGCCGACGACGGGGAGGACGCGGGGGGTGACGCCAGCAGCGACGCCGAGCGCGACGGCGGCAGCGACGAGGCCGCGGACGGTGACCAGCCCTCGCCCCAGCCAGTCGGCTACGTCTCGCTGTTCGACATCGAACGGCCCGCGGGGACCGGTGAAATCGCCGTCACCATCGCCCCCGAGCACCGGGGCCAGGGGTACGCCACCGACGCGGTCCGCGAGCTGGTCGCCTACGGCATCGAGGAACTCCGGCTGACCAAGGTCCGGGCGCTCGCGCTCGTGACGAACGACGCCTCCCGTGCGGTGCTGGAGAACGTCGGCTTCCGCGTCGGCGAGGTCCGGCGCGAACTCAAGCGGGTCGATGGCGAGCACGTCGACGTGATAGCCCACTCGCTGCTCGCCGACGACTGGTTCGACCGGTCGGACACCACCCGCGGGCTCCCGGACCGCCCGCCGGGCGCGACCGCCGCCGAGCGCGGCCACACGAACCCGTTCGCCACGGACGCCGACGGGACGGTCGGCGGCGAGCGGCGCCCCGACGCCGGCGACGGTGCGAACGCGGACAACGGGGGTGAGCGGTGATGCCGGGGCCCGTCTTCCGCGCGACCGACGACGGCGGGGTGACGCTCCGCCCCCGGCAGGCCGAGGACCACGAGTTCGTCCGTGACGTGACGAACCGGCCCGAGGTCCGCCGTCTGATGCGGAACACGACCCCGAAGAACGCCCAGGCCGTCGAGGACGAGTTCGAGGAGTACGCCGACAACGACGACGGCGCCGGGTTCTGCATCTGCGCCCCGGACGAGCCCGTCGGCCACATCGGCGTCTGGAACATCGACCACGTCAACGGCACCGCGTGGATGGGCGCGTGGATCGACCCGGACCACCACGGCGAGGGGTACGCCCCTCGTGGCACCGCACTGGCCATCGACTGGGCGTTCGAGGAGCTGGACCTCCACCGGCTCAACACCGGCGTCTACGAGCCCAACCGCCCCTCACAGCGCGTGATGGAGAAACTCGGCTTCGTCCGCGAGGGCGTCCAGCGCGAGTCCATCTACATCGAGGGTGCCTACTACGACACCTACCACTACGGCCTGCTCCGGCACGAGTGGGACGGCTACCAGGGGTAGCGGCCGTTCGCCGCTGGACGCGGAAGCCGCTCCCCTTCGCCAGGCGCTCGGCGTAGTAGCGTGTCTCTGGAGATAACACGATGACCGGGGCGTCACGCCACGCCCAGCAGCAGGAACAGGACCGCGACGACGGCCGCGACCGCCGAGGCCGCGGTCCCGGAGACCCCGCGCTCGTGGAGCAGGCCGAACCGCCAGATGACGGCTCCCCAGGCCATCGTGAGAACGCCACTGACCTGTCCCACGAGACGCATCGTGTCCAGCTGTGTGACGGCCTGGTCCCGGAACGTCGCGGGGTCCTGCCCGTTGCTGACGGTGATGGGGTCGAACGTGGCCCAGAACGCGACGAGCGTGACCGTCATGCCGAGCAGGGTGGGTGCCATCCCCCAGGCCGCGACGGCCAGCGTCCGGCCGAACGGGCCCTCGCCGTTTGCGAGCCACGACCCGGCGTGGAGTGTCCCGGCGACGAGGACCCAGACGATTGGGAGGCCGATGGCGAGCTGTCCTGCGACCGTGCCGATGGCCTTCCAGATGAAGTGGTCGATGTTCCGCTCGACCTGCTTCGGCTCGTCACAGCCGCTCGGGGTGAAGCGCCCGGGACTGTCGCCGTCGCAGAAGGTGTCGCCCGGGTACGCGGGGTTGTCGACCGTGACGGTGCCGTCGACGTTGGCGGCGAACACCCAGCCCAGCGCGTAGACGCCCGCCAGGAGCGTGAGGATGGTGAGGCCGGCGACGGCGAGGCCACGGGCGAGGCTGGCCGTGCGCTCGCTGAAGTACCGGTCCGGTCGTCGGAGGGGAGTGGAGGGCGGCGACATGCGGCGGTGGGTCCGAGGGCCGGGCTGAAAAGTCTCGTGACGGAGCGTTGCGGGGCCGAGTGGCTACAGCGACATGTCGCTCTCGGCCTCGGCGCCCTCGGTGGCGTCCTGGAGGCCGTCCTCCTGGATGTCGCTGGTCATGTCGTGGCTGATGCCCGCGTCGGTCAGGACGTCCTCGAATTCGGCCTGGTAGCGGGCCGAGACACTCCGTATCTGCGTCTCGGTCTCGACGACGCGGCGGTAGCGCCGGACCGTCGACGCCGACACGTCCAGTTCCTCGGCGAGGTCACTCGTCCCGAGGTCCGCGTCGGCGTTCAGGAGCCTGCGTAGCTCCTTCAGCTCGAACGGGGCGTCACGGTCCCGGTCCCGGACCAGATGCACGTCGAGCCGGGCCCGGACCACGTCGCGGCGGTCGATGTCGAGCGCGTCGGCGATGTCGGTGTCGTCCTCGCCCTCGTAGTAGCCCCGGACGACACGGGCGTACTCGGTGTCCGAGAGGTCGGTCGCGAACTCGTACTTCTCTCGCATGCGCGCGACCACGTCGGCCAGCCGCTCGGCGACCGCCTCGTCGTCCTCGCCCGCCAGCGTCCCCGGTGACTCCTCCTGTTTCTCGGTGACTGTCTCCTCGCCGGTCACCTCCTCGAAGATGTCCCGCAGCTCCTCCGTCTTCTCGTCCATGGCTTGGTGGGGACGGACCGCGGTATTTAGTTCTGTGGGGCGGCTCCCGTGATACGGGCAGCGGTAGCGACGGCGGTCGACCGGGCCGCGACCGTGTATGGAACCGGACTGATGGGGACGGGATGGCGCGGAGATAAACACCCCGTTCGCTGCTGGTTTTACAGCGGAAATCCAGCTGGAAATTTGCGCAAAAGGCGGCAACGGAGCGGGTGCGGGCGCTTGACAAGACTTAACCATATAGGCTCCCGTTCCCGCGGTATGACGTGGACGCTACCCTTGCAGGCCGGCGTCGAGTCCGGGGTCACCACCCGACCGACGTTCTGGAAGATTTCGCACACCGGTGAGGTGGTGTTCTACTACCTCGCGGCGGTGACTATCTTCGTCTTCGCCTACGGGGTGTACGACCGCTTCGCCCGCTACCAGCGCGGCACCGAGGACTGGTTCGACCGACTGGACGACCTCCCCGGTCGCATCACGAGCGCGGCCAAGATCGTCGCCTCCAACGAGAAACAGTTCAACCGCGATATCGTCGGCGGGGTGATGCACGCGTTCATCCTGTGGGGCTTCCTGACGCTCCTCATCGGGACGACCATCATCGCCATCGACATCGACTTCTTCCGGAATCTCACGATGCTGTTCACCGGCGAGCGTCAGTCGTTCTTCATCGGCGACTTCTACCTCTCGTACTCGCTGGTGATGGACTTCATGGGCCTGCTGTTCGTCGTCGGGCTCGGCATCGCGCTGTGGCGGCGTTACGTCACCCGGAAGGACCGGCTGCACGGCAAGCACACGGGCTGGGAGGACGCCTTCCTCGTCTGGTCGCTGTTCCTGCTGGGCGTCGGTGGCTACATCCAGGAGGGGCTGCGCATCCTCGGCACCGCGAGCGTCGAGAACGGCGCGGTCCAGTTCATCTCCTTCGAGCAGGTCTCGTTCGTCGGCTGGTTCGTCGCCGACGTGCTGAACGTCTTCTTCCAGGGACTGGGGATGGGCCCGAGCGAGTCCGTCGGCGCGGCCGCCGCGCTCTACCCGGTCGGCTGGTGGTCGCACGCGCTGCTGGCGTTCGTCTTCGTCGCCGCTGTGCCGTACGCCAAACCGTTCCACATGATCTCCTCGTTCGCGAACGTGGTCACCCGCGACGAGAAGGCCGGCAAGCGGCTCCCCGGCGTCCCCGCGGACCTCGACGCCGACACGGGTGCCGAGTCCATCGACCAGTTCTCCTGGAAGGAGATGCTGGACCAGGACGCCTGCACGAAGTGCGGCCGCTGTTCGTCGGTCTGCCCGGCCAACGCCTCCGGTCGCAACCTCGACCCCCGCGACGTGATTCTCGACCTCAAGCAGTACCGCGAGGAGGTCGACGCCACGGGCGAGGAGCAGGAGATAATCGCGGAGGACGGCGATGTCATCGCCGCCGAGACGATGGAGTCCTGCATGGCGTGTATGGCCTGCATGGACGCCTGCCCGGTCGAGATCGAGCACCTGAAGAGCTTCACCCGGCTCAATCGCCAGCTCACCGACCAGGGCGACATCCAGCCCAGCCTGCAGGAGGTGTTCCAGAACGTGATGCAGAAGGGCAACACGTTCGGGAACTCCCAGCGCAAGCGTGCCGACTGGGCCGACG
The DNA here is from genome assembly GCF_024298825.1 of Haloglomus salinum. Taxonomy (NCBI): domain Archaea; kingdom Methanobacteriati; phylum Methanobacteriota; class Halobacteria; order Halobacteriales; family Natronomonadaceae; genus Haloglomus; species Haloglomus salinum. Next base: position 873,114 of record NZ_CP101153.1, on the reverse strand, counting down.
AGCTGGAGTTCGACCTCACGGACGCCCGCGAGGAGGAGGTCGAGTACCTCTGGTACGTCGGCGACTACCCGAGCTACGACGACCGGAACAAGAAGGTCGCCCGCTCGCTCGCCAAACTGCTCAAGGAGTCCGGCGTCAGCTTCGGCATCCTGTTCGACGACGAGAAGTACGACGGCAACGACATCCGTCGTGTCGGCGAGGAGTTCCTCTACGTCGAGCTCGCGGGCCACCACGTCGAGTCGTTCCAGGAGTGTGACTTCGACAAGCTGGTCTGTACGGACCCGCACTCGTACAACACGTTCAAGAACGAGTACCCCGAGGTCGACTTCGACGAGTTCGCCGACGACCCCATGATGCCGTTCGAGATCGAGGAGGGCTGGAACCAGAACGGCGAGGTCGACGTGCTCCACTGGACGCAGGTCGTCGAGCAGCTGGTCGACCGGAACGCGCTCGGACTGTCGGGGACGGAACTGGACTACACGGTCACCTACCACGACCCGTGTCACCTCGGCCGGTACAACGACGAGTACGCGGCCCCCCGCGAACTCATCCGCGCGACGGGCTGTGACCTGCACGAGATGCCGCGCAACCGCGACAACTCCTACTGCTGTGGTGGCGGTGGCGGCGGCCTCTGGCTCGAGCACGAGCAGGAGGAGAAGGCCTCCGAGGAGCGCCTGCGCGAGGCCCTCGAGGACACGGAGGCGGGACAGGCCGTCGAGAAGTTCGTCGTCGCCTGTCCGATGTGCATGACGATGTACGAGGACGGCCGCAAGACCGGCGACTTCGAGGACGACATCGAGATCGTCGATATCTCCGAGCTGCTCATCGAGGCCATCGAGCAGGGCGGTCCGACGGCGACCGCGGCCGGCGAGTCCGGCGGCCCGGCTCCGGCCGACGACTGACGGCTCCTCTCAGAGACCGTTCTCTGGTTCTGAAAACGCTTCTCAGAACCAGATATCGCTACTTGCGGATTATCAGTATACGGTCTATAGGTACGAGTGAAGACAGCATGGCATCGAACGTTCCCCCAACCGTCCTCCTCGTCGAGGACGACGAACCGCTGGCGGACCTGTACGCCGACTGGCTCCGGGACGACTACCACGTCGAGGTCGTCCACGGTGGGGAGCCGGCGCTGGAGCGCCTTGCCGAGGGGGGCATCGATGTGGTGCTACTGGACCGCCACATGCCGGACGTCTCCGGTGACGAGGTCCTGGTGACGCTCCGGGACTGGGGGCTCGATGCACGCGTGGCGATGGTGACGGGCGTCTCCCCCGAGATGGACGTTCTGGAGATGGGGTTCGATGACTACCTGCTCAAGCCCGTGGACCGGGGGACGCTGGTGGAGACCGTCGAGGGGCTCCTCGACCGGGGCACGTACGAGGAACTCCGCATCGAACTCGGGTCACTCCGGGTGAAGCGCAACGTCCTGCAGGTCGAGCAGTCCGAGCGCCGCCTGGCGGAGGACGACCGCTACGAGGCGCTGTGTGCCCGTATCGAACGGCTCGAGGCACTGGTCGAGGAGCACCGCTCGCAGGCCGGGGTTCCGGCGGCCGACTGAGCCCGCTGCCGGCCGGTGAATCGCGGACGGAGACGACATCCTCTTTCCCGCACGACCATGAGGTACGTTCACGCACACGTCAGCCATGTTCAGACACCTAGGATTCCGTGAAGGCGTATTATGCCCCTTAGTTGCGGTTAGTGAACCATTAGTCCTTAACAGGAACCCTCTTATGCGGCGTCGAGCGAGGTGTTGACATGCAGGAACGCACGACAGGGTCCGCGAGCGACGACGGTGCGACGCTCCTCGCCGACCCCGAGGACCACCGCGCCAACTGTGGCGTCGGGGTGGTGTTCGACCTCGACGGTGAGGGTGGCCACGACGTACTGGCGGACGGTCTCGACCTCCTCGAGAACCTCGAGCACCGCGGCACGACCGGCGCCGAGGAGAACACGGGCGACGGGGCCGGCGTCCTCATCCAGATTCCGGACAGCTTCTTCCGCGACGAACTCGATGTCGACCTCCCGCCCGCCCGGGAGTACGCCGTCGGCTCCGTCTTCCTCCCGCAGGACGACGAGGCCGCAGCCAGCCTCCAGGCGGTCGTCGAGCAGGAACTCGCCGACCAGGGCCTCGAGGCCTTCCACTGGCGTGGCGTCGAGACGGACAACTCGATGCTGGGCGCGACGGCCGTCGAGAGCGAGCCACAGGTCGCGCAGGTCTTCGTCCGGCCCGAGGGCGAATTCGACGCGGACGCCTTCGACCGCGCACTGTACGTCGGCCGCCGGGCCATCGAGAACCGACTCGAGGACGAGCAGCCCACTGGTGCCGAGCGCTTCTACATCGTCTCACTGGACCGCAAGACGCTCGTCTACAAGGGGCTCCTGAAGGCCGACCAGCTCCCCGGCTACTTCCCCGAACTCACCGACGAGCGGATGGCCTCGACGTTCGCGATGGTCCACGCACGCTTCTCGACGAACACGCTCGGCGCGTGGCACCTCGCGCATCCGTACCGCAACATCATCCACAACGGCGAGTTCAACACCATCCAGGGCAACATCAACTGGATGCGGGCCCGGGAGACGGACATCGCCCACGAGGAGTTCGGCGACGACATCGAGACCATCAAGCCCATCATCGACGACCCGGAGCAGTCGGACACCGCATCCGTCGACAACGGGCTCGAACTCCTCCTCGAAGGCGGGCGCGACCTGCCCCACGCCCTGCGGATGCTCATCCCCGAGGCGTGGCGCAAGGACGGCAACCACGTCCCCGAGGAGCGTCAGGAGTGGTACGACTACCACGCCTCCCTCGTCGAGCCGTGGGACGGCCCCGCTCTGGTTGCGGCGACGGACGGCGACCGCATCGGTGCCGTCCTCGACCGGAACGGGCTCCGGCCCTGCCGCTACGACGTGCTGAGCGACAACACGCTGGTCATGGCCAGCGAGGCCGGTGCCATGGACCACGACCCCTCGGAGATCGAGACGCGCGACCGCCTCCAGCCCGGCCAGCTGTTCCTCGCCGACCCCGAGGAGGGGCGCGTCATCCCGGACGAGGAGGTCTTCGACGGCCTGCTCGACGAGAAGTACGGTGAGTGGGTCGACGCCGAACAGGTCGATATCGACGACATCGCCGACCGCGAGGACCGCGCTCCCCGCGGTGACGTGGACGGACTGCGGGCCCACCAGGCGATGTACGGCTACACGTACGACGAGATGGACCACCTGCTGGAGCCGATGGCGAGCGACGGCAAGGACCCCGTCGGCTCGATGGGCGACGACACGCCCCTCTCCGTGCTCTCGCAGTTCAACCGGCCGCTGTTCACGTACTTCAAGCAGCTGTTCGCGCAGGTCACGAACCCGCCGCTGGACTACATCCGCGAGGAGGTCGTCACGTCGATGGAGACGCGGCTGGGCAACCAGCGCAACCTCCTCGACGAGTCGCCCGCACACGCCCGCCAGCTGGTCTGTGACTCGCCCGTCCTCACCGACGCGGAGACGGCGAGCATCAAGGGGCTCGGCGGCGGCGATGGGGAGCTCTCCTCGACGGTCGTGGACATCACGTACGACCCCGAGGCGGTCGCGAGCCTCGAGGCGGCTGTCGAGGACCTCCGCTCGCGAGCCACCGACGCCGCACGGGAGTACGACATCGTCGTGCTCTCGGACCGCCGGGCCGGGGAGGACCGCGTCCCCATCCCCTCGCTGCTCGCGGTCGGTGGCGTCCACCACCACCTCGTCCGCAACGGCCTGCGGAACCGCGCGGGCCTCGTCATCGAGTCGGGCGACCCGCGTGCGGTCCACCACTTCGCGACGCTCATCGGCTACGGCGCCGGCGCGGTGAACCCGTACCTCGCCTACCAGTCCATCAGCGACCTCGTCGCCGGTCCGGACGGCGCCGACGAGGAGGAAGCGGTCGACGCCTACGTCCACGCCGTCGAGGACGGCCTCCTGAAGACGATGGCGAAGATGGGCATCTCGACCGTCGAGTCCTACCAGGGCGCCCAGATCTTCGAGGCGGTCGGCCTCGACTCGGACTTCGTCGCCGAGTACTTCGAGGGCACGACCGCCCGGACCGAGGGCATCGACATCGAGGACGTGGAGACCGACCTGACGAAGCGCCACACGGTCGCGTGGGGCGAGGAGGCCGACCTCGAACGGCAGGGCGAGTACGAGCACCGCTCGGACGGAATCTTCCACGAGTGGAACCCCCAGAGCGTGGGGGCGCTCCAGCAGGCGGTTCGGACGGGCGACTACGAGCGCTACGGCGACTTCGCGGACCTGATGAACGAGCAGACCGAGCAGCTCCAGACGCTGCGCGGCCTGCTGGAGTTCGACTCCGACCGCGACCCGGTCGACATCGAGGACGTGCAGCCGGTCGAGGAGATCGTGAAGCACTTCTCGACCGCTGCGATGAGCCTCGGGAGCCTCTCGCCCGAGGCCCACGAGAACAACTCCATCGCGATGAACCGGCTCGGGGCCAAATCCAACACGGGCGAGGGCGGCGAACCGCCCGAGCGCTTCGACACGGAGAAGGAGTGCAACATCAAGCAGGTCGCCTCCGGCCGCTTCGGGGTCACCTCCGACTACCTCACCAACGCCGAGGAGATCCAGATCAAGATGGCCCAGGGCTCCAAGCCCGGCGAGGGCGGCCACCTGCCCGGCAAGAAGGTCAACGAGATGATAGCGCACGTCCGGTACGCGACGCCGGGCGTGGGGCTCATCTCGCCGCCGCCGCTCCACGACATCTACTCCATCGAGGACCTCAAGCAGCTCATCCACGACCTGAAGGCGGCGAACCCGGACGCCGACATCAACGTCAAGCTCGTCTCCGAGGCCGGCATCGGCACCATCGCCGCCGGCGTCGCGAAGGCCAACGCCGACGTGGTCCACATCTCCGGTCACTCGGGCGGCACCGGCGCCTCCCCGAAGACCAGTATCAAGAACGCCGGCCTGCCGTGGGAGCTCGGGCTGGCCGAGGCCAACCAGATGCTCCGCGCGACGGACCTGCGCAACCGCATCCGCGTCACCGCCGACGGCGGCCTGAAGACAGGCCGCGACGTGGCCATCGCCGCCCTCCTCGGTGCGGAGGAGTACGTCTTCGGGACCGCCTCGCTGGTGACCTCGGGCTGTGTGATGGCCCGGCAGTGCCACGAGAACACCTGCCCGGTCGGCGTCGCCACCCAGCGCGACGAGCTGCGCAACCGGTTCCCCGGCGAGCCCGACCACGTCATCAACTACATGACGTTCATGGCCCAGGAACTGCGCGAGATAATGGCCGACCTGGGCTTCACGTCGCTGGACGAGATGATCGGCCGGCCGGAGTACCTGGCCCAGCGGACCGACGTAGAACAGGAGAAGGCCCGGAAGCTGGACCTCTCCTCGGTCATCGCTCAGCCGCCGGGCGACCAGCGACGCAAGACCGAGCCCCAGACCCACGAGGTCGACGAGCAGCTGGACTGGGATATCATGGACGAGCTGGGCGACGCCCTCGAGACGGGCGAACCCGCGCATCTGGACATGGAAATCGGCAACCAGCACCGCGCCGTCGGTGCGACCCTCTCGAACCACATCTCGAAGGAGCACGGCCTCGACGGGCTCCCGGAGGACACCTTCCGTATCGACTTCGACGGCGTCGCCGGCCAGTCGTTCGGCGCCTTCCTCAAGCACGGTGTCACGATGTCGCTGACCGGCAGCGGCAACGACTACGTCGGCAAGGGACTCTCCGGCGGGAAGCTCATCGTCCAGACGCCCAACTCCGCGCCGTACGAGCCCGAGGAGAACATCGTCACCGGCAACGTCGCGCTGTACGGCGCGACCCAGGGCCAGATGTACGTCAACGGGAAGGCCGGCGAGCGGTTCGCCGTCCGCAACTCCGGCGTGAAGGCGGTCGTCGAGTCCGTCGGCGACCACGGCTGCGAGTACATGACCGGCGGCGTCGTCGTCTGTCTGGGCGACACGGGCAAGAACTTCGCCGCCGGGATGTCTGGCGGTATCGCCTACGTCCTCGACCGCGAGGGCGACTTCGAGGACCGGGTGAACTACGGGATGGTCGAGACCACCCGTGAACTCGGCGAGCAGGACCGACGCATGATGCGCCGCCTCGTCGAGAACCACGTCGCCCACACCGACTCCGACCGTGCCGAGTACGTCCTCGAGCACTGGGAGGAGGAACTCGACAAGTTCGTGAAGGTGATGCCGGAGGCCTACAGCCGGGCGCTCAGCGAGGGTGCCGAGGACGTCCGCGAGGACCTGCCCGAGTCCGTTGGCCCGGACGCCGACGCCGCGGGGCAGGGCTTCGCGGCGTCGACCGACGACTAACTGGAGCTTTTTTCCGACTCGGGTACCGCTCGTCGCAAAAAACGTTCAGAAAAAATGCCGCTGGCTCCCAGCGGTCGCCAGCGGAGAAACCGCGCTCGCTACGCTCGCGCGGTATGCAGAGACCTGTTGCTAGCCACACCGAGCATACGCCAAATACTCCGAATAAATGAATTATATGTATGTTTATGCGGATATATTCGGATTTATTGTCTGTATCGGGAGGTACCGCCGTACCGAACTGACTGCCGTCGGCGGAACCGCTATCCTCGACCCGCCCGACCATGGCGTATGGCCACGCTCCAGCTCCTGCGCCACGCGACACTCCGACTGACGCTCGGTGACACGACACTGCTGGTCGACCCGATGCTCTCCGAGCCCGGCGAGATGCCGCCGATTCCGAACTCACCGAACGACCGCCGGAACCCGCTGGTGCCGCTGCCCGACGTGCCACTCGACCACGACGCGCTGCTGGTGACACACTGCCACCGCGACCACTTCGACCAGGTGGCGCGCGATGGGTTCGCCGAGGGGACGACGGCGCTCTGCCAGCCCAACGACGCCGAGTTCTTGGCGTCGACGGGGGCTGACTCCCAGCCGGTCGACGACACGGCGACGCTGGGCGACCTGACCGTGACGCGGACGCCGGCGCGCCACGGCTACGGCGACCTCGCGGAGCAGATGGCCCCGGTGTCGGGGTTCGTGCTGGAGGCCCCCGACGAGCCGACCGTCTACCACGCCGGCGACACCGTGCCGTACGAGGCCGTGAGGGAGACGCTGGACGAGCACGAGCCGGACGTGGTGGTGGCCAACGCCGGCGCGGCACAGTTCACCGAGGGTCGGCCCATCACGATGACGCCCGAGGACGTGGTGACACTGACCGAGTGGACGGACGCGACCATCGTCGCGGACCACATGGACAGCATCAACCACTGTCTCGCGACGCGCGAGGACCTGCAGGCGACGCTCGACGAGGCGGGCGTCGAGGAGCAGGTCGTCGTGCCCGACGACGGCGAGACGGTCGACCTCTGAGCCGGCCGGTTCGACCGCTACCCGGCGCGTCGCGTCACAAGGGGTTTGGCAGTCGCCGCCGAGCCTCCGTCCAATGGCAGGCCTCGCCGACGTGTTCCTGACCCCGCTCGGTCTGCTCGCCCTCCTCGCCGTCGTGCCCATCCTGCTGCTGTACCTGGTCCGGCCGGACCCCCGTCGGCTACAGCTGCCGACGCTGGAGTTCCTCGCGGCCGGAGAGGAGGGCGGCACCGACAGCGCCGCGCTCGAGACGCTCCGCCGGAACCTCCTGTTGCTCCTCCAGCTGCTCGTGGTCGTGCTGGTGGCGCTCGCGCTGGCATCGCCGTATCTCATGACCAGCGGGACCGCGACGGTCACGGAGACGGTGGTCGTGCTGGACACCTCCGCGAGCATGGCCGTCGAGGACGCAAGCGGGGGGAGCCGGTTCGACCGGGCCCGGGCCATCGCCCGGGAGTCGGTCTCGCAGACCACATCCGTCGTGACCGCCGGCGCGACGCCACGGGTCCGGCTCCAGGCCAGTGGCGCGGCGGACGCCCGCGAGGTGCTCGACGACCTCTCGCGGACGGACGCTGCGGGCGACCTCGCCGCGGCCGTCTCGCAGGCGGTCGCCGTGGCCGACGAGGATGCCCGCATCGTCGTCGTCAGCGACTTCGCCGGCGACGACGCGTGGCGCGACGCCGTCGAGACCGCCCGTGGCCGGGGCTACACGGTCGACCTGCGGCCGGTCGGGGGCGAGGCCCCCAACGTCGGCTTCGTCGACGCCGAGTACGGCCGGACGAGCGTCACGCTCTCCGTGAAGAGCTACGCCGACCAGCCCGTCGAGCGGACGGTCGGTCTGGGCGGGGCACGCGAGACCATCCGGCTCCAGCCCGGCGACGTGGGGACCGCGACGCTGCCGGTCCCGACCGGCGACGCGACCGCCCGCCTCTCGCCGGGCGACGGGCTCACGCTCGACGACCGGGTCGCTGTCTCCGGCCCCGAGGAGGCGAGGATTCGCGTCCTGCTGGTGAGCAACGACCCGGACCGGTATCTGGTGACGGCGCTGGAGGTGCTCGACGAGGTCTCGCTGACGGTCGCCGAGCCGCCGACGGCCGTCGACGGGGGGTACGACGTGGTCGTCTTCGCCGGGGTCGACCGGCAGCGGCTGCTACAGAGCACGCGCGAGGCCGCCGAGACGGTGACCCGCGCGGGCGGCGGCACCATCGTCGTCGCACAGGACGACCTCCGACAGGTCGGCTACGGCGGCCTCCTGCCGGTCGAGCCGACCGGCCGTTCGTCGGGCCCCTCGATCCGGGCGAGCGACGACCCGCTCGTCAGGGGTATCAGCTTCCCGCCACCGAAGTCGTACCTGACCACCGAGTTGCGGAACGGGTCCCGGAGCCTGGTCCGGGCGGGCGACTCGCCGCTCATCGCCCGCGGGCGACTCGGGAACGGCCGGACCCTCTACTACGGTTACCTCCCGGACGCCACCCAGTTCCAGTTCAACTATCAGTACCCGGTGCTGTGGAAGCGGCTCGTCTACGAGGCGGCCGGGCGGGAGCCGCTCCCGCGGACCAACTACGAGACGGGCACGCGCCTCTCGGTCCCCAACGGGACGGCGGTGACGGCTCCGGACGGGAGCCGGACCGTGGCCGGCGGCACGGCCACCCTGGACGCCGCTGGTCACTACCGCCTCGGCGACCGGCGGGTGGCGGCCGCGCTGCTCGACACGGGGGAGTCGAACGTCTCGGCCCCGGCGCTCCGGACCGGTCCCGACGGCGTCGCGCGGTCGCGGGAGGAGGTCGTCCAGCGGCCGCTGGACCTCTCTCCGGCGGTCGCGCTCGCCGCGCTCGGGGCGTTGCTGACGGAGGTGGCGCTGCTCCGGCGCCGGGGTGACCTGTGATGTCGCTCCTCCAGGCCGGGCTGCCCGTGCCCGGGCTCCAGGCCGGCATTCCCGGGACCGAGGCGGCCGAGGTCACCGTGCGTGGCGTGACCGTCGGCGTCGAGTTGCCGCTCGTCGCGCTGGCGCTCCCGGTCGTCCTCGTCGCACTCGTCGCGCTGACGTTCCACCTCTGCGGGGCGGCCGGCGACTGGAGCCGGCGCCGACGGCTGGGACTGTTCGCCTCGCGGGTGGTCCTCGCGACGCTTCTGGTGGCCGCAGCTGCCGGCCCGTACACGGTCACCGCCCGCGAGACGCCCGGTGACCCGCGGGTCCGCCTGCTGGCCGACGAATCCGATTCGATGGCCGTGACCGACGCGAACGTGGACGCGCTCGCGGCCGCCATCGAGGCCGAGGGGGTCCCGGTCAGCCGGTCGATCGTCGGGTCGGGCACCACCTCGCGGCTGGGTGATGCCGTCGTCGCCAACACCGAGCGGGACGCGGAGCTGCTGGTGGTCTCGGACGGGCAGGTGACGGGCGGCCGGTCGCTGGGCGAGGCCGCCGAGGTCGCCACCAGCGCCGACGCCACCGTCCACGCGGTCCAGCTCTCGACGACCCGGACCGAACGGTACGTCACCCTCGCCGGCCCCGCCAAGACCAGCGCCGGCGTCGGCAACAGTTTCCTCGTCCGTGTCGGCGGGGCGGACCTGGGGTCGAGCAGCGCCACCGTCACGGTCACGGCCGACGGGACGCCCGTCTTCACCGAGGAGATCTCGGGCGCGGGCGCCGCCGAGTTCACCTACACCTTCGACGAGGTGGGCTCTCACGAGCTGGTCGCGAGGGTCGACGCCGACGACGTCCACGACGACAACGACGTGGTCCGGCGGAGCGTCCGCGTCGTCCCGAAGCCGCGGGTCCTGTACGTCTCCCGCGGCGAGTACCCGCTGGAGGGGCTGCTCGACCGTCTCTACAACGTGACCAGCCGCCCGGCGGTGCCGGACGACCTCGAACCGTACCAGGCCGTCGTGCTACAGGACCTCCCCGCGGACGAGGCGGGTAACGTGACCGCCCTCCAGCGGGCGGTCATCGACGGAACGGGCCTGGTCACGGTGGGTGGCCGGAACGCGTACGACAACGGCGGCTACGCGAACTCCTCGCTGGGGTCGATGCTCCCCGTCCGGGTCGGCGAGGGCGGCGGCCGGACGACCCGGATGGTCCTGCTGGTCGACGTCTCCGGCAGCTCCGAGGCGGGCATGGAGACGCAGAAACGCGTCGCGCTCGACGTGCTGGAGCAGCTCGGCGACGGCAACGAGGTCGGGGTGGTCGGCTTCAACTGGCAGGCCCATCTGGTCAACGACATCGTCCCGCTGGGGTCGAACCGGGAGCAGCTCCGCTCGAAGGTCCGGCGGCTGCAGAGCGGCGGCGGGACCGACCTCGGGGTCGGGCTGCAGGGCGCCGCCGACCTGCTCGACGGCCCTGGAACCGTCATCGTCGTCTCGGACGGCCAGGCCCAGGACGTCACGTCCCGGGCGGTCGCGCGGCGGCTGAACGAGCAGGGCGTCCAGGTCGTGACCGTCGGCGTCGGGCGGCGGGTGAACGAGGACCTGCTGTCGGACGTGGCGTCGGCCACCGGTGGGCAGTATCTCCGGGCCGACGAGACCGACCGGCTGCGGCTCCTGTTCGGCGGCGAGTCCCGGACCTTCGCCGCCGGGAAGCTGACCGTGGTCGACCGGAACCAGTTCATCACGGCTGGGGTCGAGCCCGAGTCGGACCCCGGGCTTGCCAACGAGGTGTCGGTCAAGGCCGGCGCGGAGTTCCTCGTCGCCACCGGTGACGGCGAACCCGCACTGGCCCAGTGGCGCTACGGCCTCGGCCGGGTCGTCTCCGTCACGGCCTACGGGGTCGACGGCTCGCTGGACGGGCTGCTGGAGCGGCCGGACTCCCTCCTGCTGTCGAAGTCGGTCAACTGGGCGGTCGGCGACCCGGAGCGCAACGCTCGCGGTGTCGTGTCCGCCCCCGACGGGCGTGTCGGCGAGCAGGTGACCGTGCGGTACGTGGGCAGTGAGCGCCCCGAGGGCCCGCCACGGTTCCGCCAGGTCGCGCCCGAGACGTACGAGGCGACGCTGGTCCCCGACGAGCAGGGCTTCCGCGAGGTGCTGGGGGCCACCGTCGCGGTCAACTCCCCCCGCGAGTACGAGGGGTACGGCCAGTCCGACGCGCTGGCCGGGCTCGTCCGGACGACCGGTGGACAGCAGTTCCGCTCGAGCGAGGCAGCCGCCATCGCCGAGACGGTCACGCAGTCGGCCAGCCGGACCCGTGAGGTCCGCCGGGAGTGGGGGTGGCTGGCGCTCGCCGGCGCCCTCCTGCTGTTCCTGCTCGAGGTCGCAGCCCGGCGAATCTCGCGGTACCGCCGGCGCACCACCACGACCGCGACTGCCGCCGACGACTGACCACCCCTCGGCCCCGGTGACCCCTCCCCGTGGGCCCGGGCCGTCACACCCGGAGCGACGGGGACGGTGCGAGCCGAGCGCACCGAAGAGATTTGTGAACCGCGGGGCTGGGTCCGGTATGAAGCTCCTCGGTGGCAGCATCAACGTGGTCCTCGTCCTCCTCGTCGGCGCCACCATGGCCGGTACTGCCGGGGCGACCCTCTACTATCAGGAGTCCGTCGAGGACCTCCGGGACCGGAACGAACAGCTCCGCCAGCAGAACACCGAGCTGGCGGCGGAGGTCGACGAGAAGCAGGAGCAACTGGCCACTGCCGAGCAACGACTCCGGAGCCTGAACCGGAGCATCGACACTCGCCAGTCCGACCTGCAGCAGGTGACCGAGGACCTCCGGAAGACCGAACAGGAGCTCCGGGAGGCCGAGAACGAGCTCCTGCAGACCCGCGAGTCGTTGCAGACCGCCCGTTCGCAGCTCGTCCAGCTGCGGTCGGAGAAACAGGACCTCGAGGACCGCGTCGCCAACCTGGAGGACCGCCGGGACCGGCTCGAATCGACAAACGAGAACCTGCAGGACCGCGTCGACAGCCTCCAGAACCGTGAGCGCGCGCTGGAGAGCCAGGTCGAGGACCTGGAGGGACAGGTCGAAGACCTGGAGACGACGAACCAGGAGCTACGGACGGAACGGGACCAGCTACAGGAGGACAAGAACCAGCTACAGGAGGACAAAGAGCAGTTGCAGGAGGACAAAGAGCAGTTGCAGGCGGACAAGGCCCGGCTCGAACGCGAGCTGGAGGAGTGCCGGAACAACAACGACAGCAGTAGCGGGTCGAACTCGTGACCGACGACGCATCCAGCGGTGATGCCGACACCGCCCGGAACGGTGACGACGACAGCGCCCCGGCGCCCCCGGACGAGCTCAGGGAACGCGTCGAGCGGGCCGTCCGGCAGGTCCGGCGCGAGGCTCGCAAGGCCGCGGCGGTCCACGCCGTCGTCGACGGCGTGGTCGTCCTCCTGGCAGCGAACCTCGTGCTGACCCTCGTCGGGGTCGTGCTTCCGGGCCCGGCGTGGCTGGAGTCTGCCATCGTGGTCGGCCTGGGTGTCGTGGCCGCCATCACCGAGTTCCTCGCCCGCACCCGGCAGCCACTGGTCCAGCAGTTCGAGGCCGTGAACCCGCAGGTCCGGGAGGCGCTCCGGACGGCCCGCGACGCCGCCGCGGACGGCGCGGAGACGCGGGTCGCATGCCGCCTGTACGCCGACGTGCTCGACGGGCTCCGGTCGGCCTCCAGCGGCGACCTGATATCGACCCGGCACGTCTCCGCCGGCGCCGGCCTCGTCGTGGTACTGGCCGTCTCGACGGTCGGCGTCAGCGCCGCCGGGCTCGGCCTGGGACTGGGCCCCGGTGCCGATGCGGGCGGCCCGACCGACGGCGATGTCCCGACGGGCGGGTCCGGCGACTACGACGGCCTGCAGGACGGCGACGCGGTGCTGGGCGAGGAGACGAACGTGAGCGAGGGTGACGAGTCCGAGGACGTCGTCATCGGTGGCAGCACCGGCGAGGCGGGCGACGCCCCCGCCGGCGACGGTGGCTTCGACACCGGCGGGTTCGCCTCCGAGGGCTCGTACGATGCCCAGCAGGCCGGCTTCGACTCCCCGGACGACGTGGAGAACGCCGACATCATCCGGGAGTACAACCTCCGCATCCGTTCCGACGACGAGACGTGATTACCGTGGCCCCCGCGCCGACTGGCGTGCCCCCCGCGCCGACCGGCAGCTCCCGGAACCAATCCCGCGACCGACCGCGGTCCCCGAACGACCCCACATCGACCCCCCACACATGAGTCAGGACCCCACGACCGACGACCTCGAACTGGATATCGACGAACTGCAGACGAAACTGGCACGCGTCCGCGAGGAGGTCGGCCGGCGACTGGTCGGCCAGCAGCGTGTCCTCGATGACCTCCTCGCCTGCGTCCTCGCGGACGGGAACGCCCTCCTGGAGTCGAACCCGGGGCTCGCCAAGACGCTCACGGTCCGGACGCTCGCGAATGTCACCGACCTCGACTTCTCGCGGGTCCAGAACACGCCGGACCTGATGCCGTCGGACATCACCGGCACCGAGATCATCCGCGAGGGCGAGGGCGGCAGCCGGGACTTCGTCTTCGAGCAGGGCCCCATCTTCGCCAACGTCGTCCTCGCGGACGAGATAAACCGGGCGACGCCGAAGACGCAGGCCGCGCTGCTCGAAGCGATGGAGGAGGGACAGGTGACTGCCGCGGGCGAGACCCACGCGCTGCCGGACCCGTTCTTCGTGATGGCGACACAGAACCCCATCGAGCAGGAGGGGACCTACCGGTTGCCGGAGGCACAGATGGACCGTTTCCTGCTGAAGATCCTCGTCGACTACCCGTCTCTGGACGAGGAGCTGGCGGTCGTGGACCGGTACACGGGTCGTGTCGACGAGGCGATTCCCGTCGAGCAGGTGCTCAGCCGCGAGGAACTGCTGGACGCACAGACCCTCACCCGGGAGGTCCCAATCGCGGACGACATCCGCGAGCGGGCGGTCGAACTCGTCCGAGAGACCCGCGAGGCCGACCACATCGAGTACGGGGCCTCGCCGCGCGCCAGCATGGCGCTGGTGGTGACCGCCAAGGCCCGCGCGCTCATCGAGGGGCGAGCGTACGTCAGCGAGGACGACATCGAGCGGATGGCCAAGCCGGTGCTCCGGCACCGGGTCGTCGTCGACTTCCGGGCCGAGCGCGACGGGATGACACCCGACGACGCCGTCGACGAGCTGCTATGACGGGCCATCCGACCGTCGGGTGGTGCCGATGACCATCGACCCGTCCTTCCTGGACGAACTGGAGCGGTACGCTCGCTCGCGCGAGCGGGACGTCTCCTCCCGGTTCAGGGGCGAGCAGCGGACGAAGGAGCGCGGCGAGGGGCTCACGTTCGCCGACTACCGGCGGTACTCGCCCGGCGACGACACGCGTCGCATCGACTGGAAGCTGTTCGCCCGGACGGACGAGTTCTACGTGACCGAGTACGAGGCCGAGCGCAACCGCACGCTCCACGTCCTGCTCGACACCAGCGGGTCGATGGGGTTCGCCGGGGACGAGGGGACGCCGACCAAGTTCGAGTTCGCCGCGAAACTCGGGCTGGGGTTCGCGTACCTGGTCGCCCGCGAGCACGACGAGTTCCGGTTCTCCCTGTTCGACGAGCGTCCGCGCCGCATCGACCGCGGGCGGTCGAACCGGGGGGAGGTCCTGTCGCTGGTCGACGAGGTGGAACAGGTCACACCCGCCGGCGAGGGTGACTTCGGCGGGGCACTAGAGGCGTACGCCGACCAGATCGGGTCGCGGTCGCTGGTGCTTGTCTGCAGCGACTGCCTGGCGCCCGCCGACGAGGTCGAGCGAGGACTGGAGGCGCTGGCCCGGAACGAGGTGATACTGGCGCGGGTGCTGGACCCGGTCGAGCGCGACCTCCCCGTGAGTGGTGATGTCGTCGCCGAAGACCCCGAGTCGACGCGGTCCCTACGGACCCACGTCGGGAGCCGCCGGCGCGAGCGGTACCGGTCCCGGCTGACCGGCCACGTCGACGACGTGGCCGAGCGGGCCCGGACCCTCCGGGTGCGGCACCGGCTGGTCGAGTCCGACGCGGACTTCTTCGACGCGTTCGGCGAGGTCTGGACGGCCTGAGCCGAGTCGAGCCGACTCCGACACGCCCTTCGCGTCGGTTCGCCTACAGCCCGAGGAACTGCCGGATACCGCTGGCGGGCTGGGTGTTCAGTACATCGCCCGGCTCCGCCCACCCCCTGCGGGCGGTGTGGACGCCGTAGCGGATGTAAGCGTAGCTCTCGGGGCGGTGGGCGTCGGTGTCGATGGCGATGGTCGCGCCCTGCTCGACCACCTGCTTGACCGCGGCGCCACGCAGGTCGAGCCGGTGGGGGTTGGCGTTGATCTCGAGCGCCACGTCGTGCTCGGCGGCGGCCGTGCCGACCGTCTCGAAGTCCAGGTCAAGCCCGGAGCGCTGGTTGAGCTGGCGGCCCGTCGGGTGGCCGACGATGTCCGTCGCGGGGTGCTCGATGGCCGCGACCACGCGGTCGGTGCCGTCCCCATCGAGCGCGGCGTGTGGGGAGGCGACCACGCAGTCGAGTTCGTCCAGCACGTCGTCGCCGACACTCAGGCCACCCTCGGCGTCGATGTTCGCCTCGACACCCGTGAACACGTCCACGTCGGCGTCGCCCGCGACCTCGCGGACCTCGGCTATCTGCTCGCGAAGCTCCTCGTCGTCGAGGCCGACGCCGCCGACCATCCCCGGCCCGGTGGCGTGGTCGGTGATGGCGATGTACTCGTGGCCGAACGCGGCCGCGCCCTCGGCCATCTCCGCGATGGTGTTGTTCCCGTCGGACCAGTCGCTGTGGAGGTGGAGGTCGCCGCGCACGTCGGGCTGCTCGACGAGGTCGGGCAACTCGCCGGCTGCGGCGGCGGCGACCTCGCCGCGGTCCTCGCGGAGTTCGGGGGGCATCCACGGCAGGTCGACGGCCGCGTACATCCCGCGCTCTGCCTCGCCCGCGACGCGCTCGCCCGCCCGGGGTCCGGCCTCGTCCTGTTCCTCGTCGCTCAGGTCCGAGATGTCGAAGACGCCGTACTCGTTCATCGTCAGTCCCCGCTCGATGGCCCGGTTTCGCAGACGGACGTTGTGGTCGCGGCTGCCCGTGAAGTACTGCAGCGCCGCGCCGAACTCGTCGGGGTCGACCACGCGGAGGTCGACGCGGAGCCCCTCGGCCCGGACGGATGCCTTCGCCTCGCCGGCCTCGATGACGCGGTCGGTGCCGTCCCAGGAGGTGAACGCGTCGAACACGGTCTCGGAGTCGTCACTGGACACCAGCACGTCCACGTCGCCGATAGTCGGCCGCCAGCGTCGCAGGGAGCCGGCGGCCTCCGCGCGCTCGACGCTACTCGCCGCTTCCAGGTGGTTGATGACGCGGTCGGCGAGCGGCCGTCCCTCGCCCAGCAACTCGCGCCCGTGGCTCTCGCGGGCGAAGTCGATTCCCTCCAGGATGTTCTGTTCGGTCTTCGGGCCGAACCCCTTCACCGCCTGTATCTCGCCGGCCTCCGCGGCCGTTTCGAGGTCGTCCAGTGTCTCGACCCCGAGTTCGCGATACAGGTCGCCGACGGTCTTCGGGCCGACCCCCTCGACCCGGGTGAGCACCTCGATATCTGCCGGGAGCTCCTCCCGGAGGTCCGCCAGTTCCTCGATTTCGCCGGTCTCGACGTACTCCACGACCTTCTCCGCGATGGCATCGCCCACGCCCTCGATCTCCTGGACGGCGGCCTCGCCCTCTCTCGCGAGCCCCGCGATGTCGGCTGGGTGGCCCCTGATGTTCTCCGCGGCGCGGCGGTAGGCCCGTGGCTTGTACTCCACGTCCATCGCCTCCAGCCGGTCGGCCATCTCCTCCAGCAGGTCCGCGACGACGGCGTTCTGGGTCATTGCTCGTGTGGAGTGGGGCCTGCGTGATAGTTCGGGCGGGTAGCCGCCGCCCGGGAAAGATTGAACGGGCAGGTCACCGAACCGCGGATATGAGCCTCGCTGCCGTCTTCCGGAAGGATTTCGAGGACGCCGTCCGCTCGTACTCGCTGCTGGTGTCGGTCCTGCTGTTCGGCCTCTTCGCGGCCCTGCTCGCGGCCCTCCAGTTCTTCCCGACCCTGTACATAGACGACGGCAGCACCGCCCCGGCGACCACGCTAGCCCTCCTGAACAGCATGCGACAGCCGGCGGTGTTCTTCGTCCCGCTGTTCGGCCTCATGGTCGCCTACGACACCATCGTGGGCGAGCGCGAGAGCGGGAGTATCCGCCTCCTGCTCGGCCTCCCCAACTCCCGGCTGGAGGCCGTACTCGGGAAGTTCCTCGGCCGGACGAGCGTCGTCGCGGCCGCGGTGCTGGCCGGGTACGCCGTCGCCGGCGCCATCGCCCTGGCCACCTACGACTCCTTCGACACCGCCGTCTTCACCCTCTTTACCCTCCTCACCCTGGTCTACGGCGCCGTCTACGTCGCCATCGCCACGGGGTTCTCTGCGGGGATGCGGTCGCGGCTGGGCGCGTTCGTCGGCGCTGGTGGCCTCTACTTCCTGTTCATCATCGGCTGGGATATCGGGCTGTTGCTCCTCCAGCTGGCGATCTACGGCCAGGACATCCCAGAGGCCGGCCTGCCTGACTGGTTCAGCTTCATCGGGATGTTGAACCCCTCGACCGCGTTCATGCACGCGGCCCGGACCGTCATCCCGGCGTACCGCGAGATCACCTTCTACCCGGAGGCGAGCGCCGCCTACGCCCAGGGCTGGGTCGGGTTCCCCATCCTGGCGGTCTGGATAGTCCTCCCGCTGGCGTTCGGTTATCTCCGCTTCCAGCGGTTCGAGGTCTGACCACTCCTCGCCACGGCCGGCCGCCCAATCGTGGGGCACTCTCGGTGGTACCGGCCCGACCGGCACCGCGACGCGGTGGGTCAGTACCCGCCGCGCTTCCCGGTATCGTCCTCGCGCCCGAGCGCCTGCTTCAGGAACTTCATCCACCGCTTCTTGTCGGCGGCCTCCTGCGCTTTGGCCTCCTGCTCGATGCTGGTCGGGCCGAGCGACTGCAACGCTTCGAGCGCCCGGTCGATGCCGATGATGGACTCGACGAGCGCCTCGCCCTCGGCGAACGAGAGGTCGGCCGCCTCGGCCTCGTCCTCCAGCCGCTGCTTGCGCTGGAGTCGCTCGCGCCGGAGGTTCTTCTTCGCCTCTTCGACCCGCTCCCGCTCGCCCGGCGGGACGGTGTCCCGGCGCTTGATCTCGAAGACGAACTGGTGCAGTTCGACGGTCTCGCCCTGCACCTCGATCTCGTCGGGGATGTCGGCACCGAGCGTCGCCCCCTCGCGCTCGACGCGTTCGAGGAGCTGTTTCCGTTCGAACTCCCGCATCGGGACTGTGTTCGTGCCTCTGGCTGATTAGTGACGCGCTCCGGGCGTGTTTGGCTGGTGTCTGTCGGTGGTCTCGGGTTGGACAGGTACCTGTAGAAAGCCCCCGGGCGCTGGGGGCGCCGCGGCTCGCTGCGCGCTTCCCTCGCTCCCTGCGGTCGCTCGGTGCAGTGCTTGCATCGCCGGGGCACCGCCCAGCGCCCGGCCCCTTTCAGTCCCGCCCGTACTTCGTGTTGCACCGAGCGTCGCCACTTGCTGTTCTGGTGGGGACGTGCTTCGGTTGGAACGGCTCCGGCCCTATGCCAGCGGCGTGCGCTCCACCACGGTCCCGTCGTAGGTCGGGTACTGCTCGACCAGTTCCCCCTCGGAGACATCACCCTCCTCGACCATCTCCTCCAGCAGCCACCACGCCAGCTCGACGTGGTCGGATTTGACGGTGTAGAACTCGTCGGGCACCCCGAGCGCCTCCAGCTTCTCGGGGTCGAGCCACGTCTTCCCGTAGACGAGCGTGCCGTCGTCGGTGATTTCGTCGAACGGGCGCCGGATGTTCCGGGCCATCCGCTTGAGCCGGTTGCGGTGCTGGGCGGCGTCCTTGAAGACGCTCGTGCAGAAGTAGACGCGCTCGTGGTCGCCCATCACCTCGAGGATATCGTGGCTCCCCTCGACCGCGCTCATGTGGCCGTCCTTGAGTTCGAAGCCCGCCTCCTGCATCCGGCGGTAGTTCCCGTCGGACATCTCGAACTCGTTGATGTTGCAGAACTCGGCGGCGCCCTCGTCGAGGAACTCGAGGAACTCCGGCTCGGCGCGGATACCGGGAATCTCGAAGGAGGGGGTGAGCCCCTCCTCGCGGGCGATGTAGAGGATCTCCTCCCACTCGGTCCCGTGGAGGTCGCCCCACAGCTCGAACGGCGGGTGGAACCGTATCTCGTCGAGACCTGCCTCGCTCAGGCGGCGCATGTTCTCGCGCCCGCCCGTGATGCCCGTGTACAGGTGCGTGTGGTGGTCCTCGCCGAACTCGTCCTTGAGGAGCGAGAGGTACCGCGTCGTGCGTGCCATCGCCTCCTGGGGCTCGCCGCCCGTGATGGAGGTGCCGAGCGCGTCCATCCGGTGGGCCTCCTCCAGCACGTCCTCGTCGGACTCGACGGGACGCTCGTTGGCGTACACCTGATTGACGTTCTTGCGGTTCTCGCCGAGGGGGCAGTAGAAGCAGTCGCGCTGGTCACAGTAGCCGTAGACGAACAGCACCATCTTCCCGCCGTCCGCGCACTGTTCGCACCCCTCGGATATCATGTGTGTCTGCCCACTGTTGTCGGAGCGACGTGAAAAGTCGTGCGTCTCGTCCACCGGCGTGCGTGGCGCCCGCATGCCGCCACGAGCCGTGGTGAGCTACACGGGGACTACACACCTGTGGAGATGCGGGATGGCTATATCCGAATATCAACTATTGAGTCCAATTTAGGACACGATAACGAAATAGATGCGAAGTATATAATGTGTTTGTAGTGGCAAAGGCGCTTCTAGTTGACATTCACGAAACGCTTTAGTGGGTCGCTGGCATGGACACTGGTGATGGCAGTACGCGAGACCTCCGACGACGGTTCCGACCTCGAAACGACGACGACCGACTTCCCGTCCGGGCACACCTGCCCGGACTGTGGCGCAGCGGTGCTCAACGGGCAGGGCCTCTACACCTGCTTCGAGTGCGAGTTCTCGCTGACCTCCGCGGCGTTCACGGAGGAGAGCACGTTCGACCACCCGGTGTTCCGCCTCTGATGGCCGCCACCGAACCCTCCGGCGACGGCGACCCACTCGCCGGCATCCCGGCGGCCACCTGCCCCTTCTGCGGTGGGGCGACGGGCATCGTCAGCGACCTGGCGACGTGTGGCGAGTGCGGCTGGATGGACGCCGCCTGACCCATCCCGGCGCCCGGCACTGCGGCTCGATGTCCCTTCTCCCTGTCTCTCTGACGTGTGTTGCCGAGTCACGGATACGGCCGACAGGCCCATATCCGCCGACGGCGTGGCGTCGGATATGACCGAGGAGTCGCCGGGGAGGAGCCGTCGTTCGGTTCTCGCGGCCGGCGCGACCGCCGCCACCGTCGGGCTCGCTGGCTGTGCGGGCCTGGCGGGCGACCTGTCGTTCGAGTCCGGCAGCGCTACCGTCACGGCACAGGCACGGTCCGAGGCGGGCTACCGGGAGGCCGGTGTGACCGCGATTCCGTTCAGCCGTCAGGTCTCGCTGGGGCCGATCCGACGGACGGTGGAGGTGACGAATCTGCTGGCCGAGTACGACCGCAGCGTCGGCCTCGACAGCGGTGGCCTGACCGACGGGCTCGGCATCCCCACCGATGCGCGTGCCGCGGTGTTCGCCGCGTTCACGACGCCGGCGGTCGACGTCTTCGGCCGGACGCTCAACCCGGTCGCCAACCTCTCGACCGACGAGCTGGCGAACCTCATCCAGCAACACTACGGCGGCTTCCGCAACCTCGCGACGGACGCCGAACTCTCGGGGACGCTCCTCGGGCAGTCCACGGGGATAACCCGGTACACCGCCGAGGCGGACCTGCTGACGACCGCCGTCGTCTCGACGGACATCCCCATCTACCTCTACGTCGGCGCGCCCGTCCGAGCCGGCGAGGACTTCGTGCTCACCGTCGCGGCCCACCCGCGGGCCGCCGGCCCCCGCGAGGGGACCATGCGGACGTTACTCGAGGGCGTCGAGCACGCGGCGGGGTCGGCCTGACCTGCCAGCCACCCACAAGCGAGTTAACCCGGCCCGTCGTAGGCAGCCGCGACCGTGCTGCTCGTGCTGTGTGTCGACCTCGACGACGACCTCGGCCGGAAGACGGACCACGATACACCCGTCATCGGCCGCGAGCATGTCGAGCGCGCAGCGGTGGACCTCGCAACGGCGGACCCCGAGGACTCGGACGTGAACGTCTGCTTCGAGGGCTGTCACCTCTACGACCGCATCACCGACGAGACCGTCGAGGTGGCCGTCGTCACCGGCAACGAGCGCGGCGACGTGGCCGCCAACCGCGAGGTCGGCGACGAGGTCGACACGGTGCTCGCCTCCCTCGCGACGGGCGAGGACGTCCGGGCGCTCGTGGTCACCGACGGCGCCCAGGACGAGTCCGTCATTCCCGTCATCCGCTCGCGGGTTCCCATCGATGGCGTTCGCCGCGTCGTCGTCAGACAGGCCCAGGACCTCGAATCGATGTACTACACGTTCAAGCAGGTCCTCTCGGACCCAGAGACCCGCGGGACCATCCTCGTTCCGATGGGCATCCTGCTGCTCATCTACCCGGTCGCCATCCTCGCGGACCTGCTCGGGTTACCGGGGTCGACGCTGGGGGTGGTCTCGGCGTTGCTGGGGCTGTACATCCTCGCACGCGGGCTCGCGGTCGAGCGCACCATCGACCGCGCGGTCGAGCGCGCCCGGACGAGCCTGTTCACCGGCCGTGTGACGCTCGTCACGTACGTCGTCGCTGCCGCGCTGCTGGTCGTGGGGGGAGTGACGGGCGTCGAGGTGGTCGAGACGCTCCGTGCGACATCGGGCGGGACGCTCGGCCCCGGGCGGACGGTCGCGGCGCTCGTCAACGGGGCCGTCGAGTGGTTCGCCGCCGCCGGCGTCATCGCCTCGTTCGGTCGCGTCACCGACGAGTACATCGCCGGTGGCTTCCGCTGGCGCTACCTCAACGCACCGTTCTACGTCATCGCGATCGCGGTCGTCCTCCACGGCGTGAGCGCGTTCTTCCTCGCGCTGCCGTACGCCGACCTCACCTACCTCGCGGCCGCGCTGGCGGGCGGAACGTTGCTGGGGCTGTTCAGCACGCTCGCGTTCGCCATCGCGGAGCAGCGCGCCCCCCGGCGGCCGGACTCGAAGGCCGCGTAGCGCCCGCCCACCGCTTCCCTCTCCGCCGGCGTCCCGCCCTGCGACGCGTATCCGGCACCCGAATCGACGCGAGACGGACAGTACGGCCCATGACGGGTGGTATCGAGCCGAGCGGCACCTGTCACGGCTGTCGGCAAGGCTGGGCGCGAGCCGCGCCCTCATAACCTGGGGGGTGGATGGCCAGAACATGGACGACCAAGACGACCGACAGCTCGCGACAGACTCGCTCCACGCCGGCCAGGAGCCCGACTCCGCGACGGGTGCCCGCGCGCCGCCGCTGTACCAGACCACCTCCTACGTGTTCGAGGACGCCGAGGACGCCGCCGCGCAGTTCGAACTCTCGAAGCCGGGCTACATCTACTCCCGGCTGATGAACCCGACGCTGGAGACGCTCCAGGAGCGCCTCGCCGCGCTGGAGGGCGGCGTCGGCGCCGCGGTCACCTCCTCCGGGATGGCCGCGTTCGACCTGACGACGTTCCTGCTCGCCGAGGCCGGCGACAACATCGTCTCCGCGTCCTCGCTGTACGGTGGCACCTACACCTACCTCACCCACACCGTCGAGCGGCGGGGCATCACGACACGCTTCGTCGACACGCTCGACTACGACGCCTACGCGGAGGCCATCGACGAGGACACCGCGTACGTCCACCTCGAGACCATCGGCAACCCCGCGCTGGACACGCCGGACATCCAGCGCGTGGCGGACATCGCCCACGAGCACGGGACGCCGCTGTTCGTGGACAACACGTTCGCGACGCCCGCGCTCTGCCGGCCCCTGGAGCACGGCGCCGACCTCGTCTGGAACTCCACGACGAAGTGGCTCCACGGCTCCGGGACGACTATCGGGGGGGTCGTCGTCGACGGCGGCTCGTTCCCCTGGGCGGAGTACGCCGACGACTACCCCGAGATCGCGAAGGACAACCCCGCGTACCACGGCGTCAACTTCGCCGAGACGTTCGGCGAGCAGGCGTTCACCTACGCTGCCATCGCCCGCGGGCTGCGTGACCTCGGCAACCAGCAGTCACCGTTCGACGCCTGGCAGACCATCCAGGGCATCGAGACGCTCCCCCTGCGGATGGAGCGCCACTGCGAGAACGCGATGGCCGTCGCCGAGTTCCTCGACCAGCACGAGGACGTGGCGTGGGTCAACTACCCTGGCCTCGAATCGCACCCGACCCACGACACCGCCAGCGAGTACCTCGATGGGGGCTACGGCGGGATGATAACCTTCGGGCTGGCGGGCGGCTACGAGGCCGCCCGCGGGACTGTCGAGTCGACCGAACTCGCCAGCCTCCTCGCGAACGTCGGCGACGCGAAGACGCTCATCATCCACCCCGCCTCCACGACCCACCAGCAACTGACCGACGAGGAGAAGGAGTCCTCCGGTGTCACGGACGACCTCGTTCGCCTCTCGGTCGGCATCGAGGACCCCGGCCGCATCATCGACGACCTCCGGCAGGCCATCGAGGCCGCGACCTGAGCACCCCCGGAGCACCGGGTCGCGGGAACCGACCCATCCCGTCGTAACGGGCCACTCGCAGCCGCCAGCCTGTTCAACCGACTATTCGGTCGGAATCGGAGACTAGAAGTGGCAGACTAGTCGGCATAGGCCAGTATTATTCCTAGTACTAGTGGCTTATGGGCGCTGGAATAGTACGAGTGCGTACGATGGCCTCCAACTCGACGTTCCCCAAACTGACGCTGTTCTGTCCCGAGTGTCCACACCACGCTCCCATCGACGGCGACTGGCGACGGGTCGAGCGAATGGATGGGATACGGTTACGCTGTCCCAACTGCCGAGCCTCGATCGACAGACGATTCCGAGGGTAATCGCGTACTGACGGCATTTCTGACGGATTCGCCGAGTAAGTCTGCAATTTTGGAACTATTCGGAAAAATGCTATATTACTGGCTATCTGGCTACCCTTTCAGCCCGCTCCCGCTCAGCCCGACCACCACGTCGTCGTCCGCGGCCACCTCCCTGCGCTCGCGATACGCGCGCAGTGCCGCGGGTGCGACCGCACAGGTCGGCTCGACGTAGAAGCCCGCCCGGTGGAGCGCGTCGAGTTCCCGCTCGACGGCCTCGCTCCCGAGCGCGATGGCGTCACCGTCGGTCGCCTCCACCGCGCCCAGTATCTCGCCGAACCGGACCGGCTCCCGTATCTGGATGCCGTCGGCGGCGTCGTTGTCGCCCGCGGCGGCCGCCTCGCCGTGCAGTTCCTCGACCACGGGCGCGTACCCGGCGGCCTGTGCGCCCAGCAGCCGCGGCATCGAGTCGGTCCACCCCGCGTCCCGGAGTGCCCGGAAGCCCCGGTACGCGCCGAGGAACATCGTCCCGTGGCCCAGCGGCAGCACCACCGCGTCCGGCACCGACCAGCCGCGCTGCCACGCGAGTTCGTACGCCATCGTCGCGGTCCCGGCGAAGAAGTAGGGGTTCCACGCGTGGCTCGCGTACCAGCCCTCCCCGCCTTCGACGGCTGCGACGCAGGCGTCGGTCACGGCCTCGCGGCTCCCCTCCACGCGCTCGACCGCGGCGCCGGCCCGCTCGATGGCCCGGACCTTCCCCGGCTTCACGTCTGCGGGGACGTACACCGCACAGTCGATACCCGACCGCGCGGCGTAGGTGGCGATAGCGGCCCCGGCGTTCCCCGAGGAGTCCTCTACGACCCGCTCGACGCCCAGCTCCGCGGCTCGCGACAGCACCGCCGTCGCCCCGCGGTCCTTGAACGACCCAGAGGGGAACGTCCAGTCGAGTTTGAACTCGGCGTCCCACGCCGGCGCCTCGACCAGCGGCGTCGGCCCCTCGCCTAGCGTCACGTGGGGCTCGACAGGCAGGAACTCGGAGAACGCCCACAGCCCCCGTGAGAGGTCGAGGTCGGCGTCGGCCGGGCTGTCGGCGTCCGGCAGCGGCTGCTCGTACTCCAGCGGTTCCCCACACTCGCAGCGCCAGCGGTCGGCGTACTCGTTCCCGCACGCGGGGCAGTGGAGGTCGGTCATGGCGGGGGGTCACGCGGCGACGGCGTGGGCGTTTCGGTGGGCAGGTCGTGCCAGCGGAACATGGCACGGGCGTCGCCGGAACAACCAGCAACAGGAACCGCCCAACCGGTCAAGCAACAGTGACCTGCATACGCGCGCCGAAGGCGCGCGTTTCACCGCTCGGAGCGAGCGAAGCGAGCGGAGAGCGGGTAACAGTTTTTCAACCAGTTTTTACGAGGAGTGGTGCCCGCAGCGGCGCGCTCCGCGCGCCGCGAGGACACCCGACGAGTAAAAAGTGGGTTAGTATTGATCAATGTCGGTGCCGACCGAGCACACGTACTCCCCGGTGGCGATCTGCGGGAGCCGCCGCGTACGCCAGAAGATGCCCGCGGTGTCGGCGGTCACCTCGCTTTTGACCGTGCCGAACGGGTCGGTGACCTCGAACAGCGTGTCGCCGCGCTCGACGGTATCGCCGAGGTCGGCGTGGAAGGAGACGAGGCCACCGGCGGGGGCGCCGTACTGCTCGAAGCCCGTCGCGCGGGTCTGGGCATCGGGGTCGTGGGTGCCGTCGAGGAAGTCGTAGTAGGTCAGCACGTTCATGACTCCCTGTAGCCCCAGGCGGATGGACTCCTCGTCCCAGCCGACCGCCCCTCCCAGCTCGGGGTCGATGGTCGGGATGCCCTCGTCCGGGGCGGCCCGGGCGAGCTGACCGTCGGGGCCCTTCTGGTCGAGGATGTAGCCACAGCCGAACACCTTCGCCAGTTCGAGGCAGTCCCGATGGAGGCGGTGGCGCGGGCCACAGCGGACGCGGGTCTCGTTTATCATGCGACTCGTCGAGCCCTGGTGGAGGTCGAGCACGAGGTCCGCCCGCGTCGCGGCGTCGAAGGTGGCGGCGGCGATGCGTTCGCTGGCGGTCCCGTTGGCGTTGCCCGGATAGGCGCGGTTCAGCTTCGTGTCGTCGATGGGGTTGCGGTGCTCGGCAACCTGGAAGCCGTAGTGGTTGACGATGCCGACGATGAGGAGTGTCCCCGAGAGCTCCTTCGGGTTGATGCGGGGGTAGAGCCGCTGGACGACGCCGAGGCCGTTGAGCTCGTCGCCGTCGCTGACGGCCTGCACGTACAGCGTCCGGCCGTCCCGAGCCCCGTTGACGACGGCGACGGGGAGCCCCACCTCCGACCCGTCGCGGGCCTCACCGACGGGTAGCCGGCCCGTATCCTTCTCGCCGGGGGCCGCACTCGCCGTCCCGAGGCTGGTCATGGACGCTAGTCATCCCGGGACCGTTATTAGGAGGTTCGGTATCCGCCCGCCCTGCCGCTTTCGGGCCCGACCAGCCGCGATGCCAACCGATTTGCCCGCGCGCCCCCTATCGGAGCGTGTGTCCGACCTCGACGCCGAACACGCCACCGACACCGACGCCGATGTCCCCGACCGGCCGGGCGTCGCCAACGTCGTCGCGGCGCTGCACGTCCGCCGGAACGCCGCCGTCGGCTTCACGCTCGGCGCCCTGTTCACCGTGTTCGTCGTCTACGTCTACGTCGTCGTCCCCGACCGGCCGTACTCGCTGGCGCTGTGGGCGACGCTGGGGTTCGTCCTCGCGGTCGGGATGGGGCTGTTGCTGACGGCGATTCTCACGTTGCGCTCGGCGCTCCATCGGGCGCGGGAGCTGGAGTGAGAAGGGCGTTCGACGCCCAGGTCAGCCCGTCTCAGGTGGTTCGTCGCCGGCCAGTTCGGCGAGGCGACCGGCTCCCGAGCGGGTCCCCTTCGCGACGAAGCGGTCGTCGGCGCGGAGCCGCGTCTCCGGCCCGGGCGAGACCACCCAGTCCGACTCGCCCGTGGTGGCGGCCTCGGCCGGCTCGCCGCGGCGGACCGCGATGACACGCATCCCGGTCTCCGTCGCGACCTCCGCGTCGCCCAGCGTCGCCCCGTCGAGCGGACTGCCCGGCGAGACCGTGTAGCGGACGATGACCTCGTCGGACTCCCACACCGCCTCGGTGATGACCGGGTGGGTACCCAGCCCCCGGAGGACCCCCTCGCTTATCTCGACCGCGGCGTCGGAGATGACCTCCGTCGCGGTCGCGAGGTGGACCAGGCCCCGGAGCGAGACGGGGTCGTCGACGCTCGCGGCCGCTCGCAGTATCCACGCCTCGAACCGGGACTGGAGCGCGTCGACCTCCGCCTCGAGTTCGAGCACCTCCTCGGCGAGCGCCTCGCTGTCGTACAGGATGGCCCCGTACGCGAGGTCGACGGCGAGTTCGCTCATGTCCTTCATCAGGACGATGGAGTCGAGTGCCCGTTCGAGGTCGGCGATGGAGGGCTCGTCCGGGTCCGGTGGCTCGTAGGGCTGGCCACAGAGCTGTTCGTGAACCTCGGCGATGTTCTCCACGGCGCCCCGCAGCAGTGCCACGTCACCCGGCTGGACGTGGGTCCCGTGGTCCGGGTTGAGTAGCCAGTCGCCATCGCGCCGGATGGCGATAATCCGGACGCCGGTCTCGGTCTCCAGGTTCGACTCGCCCAGCGTCGTGCCCGCGAGCGGGGACTCGGCGGCGACGCCGACCGGGACCAGCGCCTCCACGGCCTCGGGGAGCGCCGTCCGCATCGACTCGGGCAGCCCCACCTCCTCGACGACCACCTTCGCGATGTCGCCGGCGGCATCGCTTATCTTCTCGGCGGCGCCGACGACGCCGAGGACGGGCGCGAGCGATTCGGCGTCCTCGGGGTTGCGTGCAGCCATCAGCAGGCTCATCCGGGCCTGCATCTGGAGCACGTCCATCCGTTCTTCGAGTTCCAGCACCTCGTGGGCGACCTCGGTGCTGCCGAGCAGCACCGCCGAGTACGAGAGGTCGATGAGCAGTTCGGCGGTGTCTTTCATCTCCGCCAGCACCTCCTTGACGCTCACCGGCTCGTACTCGACTGCCATGCCCCCTCTTGACCACGGCCTGACTAAAACGTTCGCGGCCTCCCCCTCGGGGCGTTGCGCGTCCGGCAGTGGCTGCGGGCGCTGAACTCCCGTTCAAGTATGGCCGTGCACTGGTGGCGAAGCGCCTAAGTCGGGGGCCGCGGAGTGATGTGGTGAACGTGCACACTCGTCGGTTCTCGCTGCCGCCCGCCCTCCCCACGCGCCCGAGGTGGTCCACGTGAAACGCCCCCGCGAGGTGGCACGACTCCTCGTCGACGAGCGGCGTCGGCTCACACTCGTCGCCATCCTCGTCGCGACGCTCCTGCTCGGCGCGGCGGCACCGTCGGTCGAACTCTCGACCTCGCTCGAACAGTTCCGCGGCGGCACCGAACCCGCCGCCGCCGACAGCTACGTCGAACGGGAGATGTCCGGCTCCGTCGCCGGCGTCGAGCAGTCGCTGCTCGTCGTCCGCAACACCA
Source organism: Haloglomus salinum (assembly GCF_024298825.1). Classification (NCBI taxonomy): domain Archaea; kingdom Methanobacteriati; phylum Methanobacteriota; class Halobacteria; order Halobacteriales; family Natronomonadaceae; genus Haloglomus; species Haloglomus salinum. The sequence continues at coordinate 844,274 of NZ_CP101153.1, read as the reverse complement.
ACGAGTCCGCCGGCGCCACCGAGCGCAACGTCCTCACCGAGGAGGGGTACCTCACGGTGTTGCGCATCCAGGAGCGGCTGCTGGCCAACGAGACGGTCAACCGGACGCTGGTGGCCGAACAACGGCCCATCTCCATGGCCAACGCCGTGGCCATCATCGCCATCCAGGACCAGCAGGGCGTCCCGGTCGACCAGATGGACATCGAGCCCCGGCCATCCCTCTCGGAACAGAAGGAGGCCCTCCGGAACATCTCGGAGTATCAGCGCCGCCTCTACACCACCTACGCCATCGGCGAGGTGCTGTCGGACCCCGAGCACACCTGGCCGGACGGCGGCGGCTTCGCGTTCGTCCCGCTCAGCTACGAGGGCAACGGCAAGACCGCCCCCGCGACCGGTATCGTCCTCTCGCACGACGAGGACACCGACCCGAAGAACCTGACCACCGCACAGCTCACGGCCCAGCGCATCGCCGAGGACGAGCTCTCGGCCCCGGCGCGTGACGCCGTCATCGTCGGGAACGGCATCATCAACGCCGAACTACGACAGTCCTCGCTCGACAGCCTCACCATCGTCGGCCCCTTCGCACTCGGGCTGATGGTGCTCGTCCTCCTCTTTGCCTACCGGGACCTCGTGGACGCCGCACTCGGCCTGCTGGGGGTCGGGATGGTCCTGACGTGGGCGTTCGGCTTCATGGGCTGGATGGACATCACGTTCAACCAGCTGTTCGTCGCCGTGCCAGTCCTGCTGATGGGCCTCTCCGTGGACTACGCCATCCACGTCTTCATGCGCCACCGCGAGGAGCGCCCGCCCGACACGGGCGGCGAGTCCGACCGACGCTCGGCCTCCCGGTCCCGCGGCGCGGCCGCCGACGGTGGCGCGCGCGATACCGCCCGGACCGACGGTGGGCGCCCGGAGGACGACGAGGTGGACGACACCGAGGACACCGAGGACACCGAGGACACCGAGGACGAGACGGGCGGCTTCGTCTTCGGCGACGACGCCTTCAGTGACCCTGACGAGGGGCCGGACGACGAACCTGAGGACGTGGCCGACGCGGCCGACACATCTAATCCGCCCGACGAACCGGCCGAAGGTTCGCCCGGGCCCGACCGGACCGCGTCCGGCGGCGGTCGTGACCCGGACCCACCCGGTGGCCCCTCGGGCGCCACCGGCGGGCCGCTCGACGACATCACGGACACGATGACGGTCGGGCTGGCCGGTGTCGGGACGGCGCTGGCGCTGGTGACGCTGACGACCGCGACCGGCTTCCTCGCCAACCTGACGAGCGGCGTCGGCCCCATCCGCGAGTTCGGCGTCGTGAGTGCGGTCGGTATCGTCGCGGCGCTGGTCGTCTTCGGTGCGTTCATCCCCGCACTGAAGGTCGAGGTCGACCGGTTCCTGGAGGCGCGCGGCCACGACCGCCGGCGGGCCGCGTTCGGGACGCAGGGCCGCTTCGAGTCGCTGCTGGGGACCATCGTCACCTTCGCCCACCGGACGCCGTGGCTCGTCGTCGGCGTCGCCCTGCTGGCGACGTTCGCGGGCATCGCTGGCGCCACCCAGGTCTCCAACCAGTTCGAACAGGACGACCTGCTCGTCGACGACAGCGACGTGCCCGGCTGGGCCGACGACCTCCCGCCGGCGTTCCAGCCCGCGAACTACACCGCGCAGGCGAGCCTCGACTACGTCGAGGAGGAGGGGTTCATCTACGACGGAACGTTCACCCAGTACGTCATCAGGGGTGACGTGACACAGGACGCGGCCCTCGACCGGGCCCAGCGGGCCGGCGACCGCGTCAACGACACCGGCGTCGTCCTCCAGCTTCCCGACGAGACGTACGCGACCCAGACCCCGGTCCGCCTGATGAACACGGTCGCCAGCCGGAACGAGACGTTCGCCCAGGTCAAACGACAGGCCGACACCGACGGCGACGGCATCCCGGACCGGAACATCGAGGCGGTCTACGACACGCTCTACCGGGTCGCCCCGGCGGCCGCGCCGACGATGGTCGCCCGCGAGGACGGCGAGTACGTCGCGCTCCGGGTGAAGGTCCCCGTCAACGGCACCTACTCCGAGTCCACCATCACCGAGCGCGTGCGCAACGCCTCCGCGCCGGTGCAGGGGAACGGCCTCCGGACGGTCCCGACCGGCCAGCCAATCAAGAACCAGGCCGTCGCCGCGCAGCTCCTCTCGACGGTCAACACTGGCCTCCTCATCACGCTGAGCATCGTGCTGGTCATCCTGATGCTCGTCTACCGCCGGACTGAGGGCTACCCCTCGCTCGGTGTGGTCACGCTGTTGCCCATCGCCTTCGCCCTCGCGTGGATTCTCGGGACGATGTTCGTCCTTGATATCCCGTTCAACGTGATGACGGCGCTCATCACCTCGTTCACCATCGGTATCGGGGTGGACTACGCCATCCACCTCTCCGAGCGGTACATGCAGGAACTCCACGCTCAGGGCGACATGGGCGCCGCGCTCGAAACTGCCGTGCTCGGCTCGGGTGGCGCGATGCTGGGCTCGGCCATCACCGACATCGCCGGCGTCGGCGTGCTCGCGTTCGCCATCCTCGTGCCGCTCCAGCAGTTCGGCATCATCACGGCACTCACCATCGCCTACTCGTTCATCGGGGCGGTCGTGGTGCTGCCCGCACTGCTGGTGCTGTGGACCCGGCGCTACGGGCCCGACGAGGTCCGGGGCGGGACCGGCGCCTCGCGAAGCCGGTCACCGGAACCGATGAGCGTGGACGATTGATGGGGAATTGCTGATCGCGCCGTCGGTCTCCAGCCGGTTGCCGTTGCCGCCGTAGCGGCGGCCCGCTCAGGACTCTGCGAGACGGTCGTAGATGTCCTGGTGTTCCCGGATGTCCGCCCGGGCGAACGCCTTCAGGACCGGGTGACGGAGCTCCTCGACGGCGACCAGGTCCCGGAAGGTCACGCCGCAGTCCTCCCGGAGGCTGCGAAGGTCGGCCCGGGGGAGGTGTTCGATGTCCCGGAGTTCCTCCACGAGTTCCGGTGGCACCTCCGACCGCCCCGCCGAGGCCATGCCCGAACCCGGGTCACCACCGTCCGTCGAGCCGGTGGGAACCGCGCGCATCGAGAGGTATTCGGCTGCCGGTGCGGGGCGCACCAGTCGCTCGTCGAGTGCCAGTAGCCGAACGAAGCTCTCCATATCAGCACCGTAGCGGAGTTCGTGGCCGTTCTGCTCGTAGAGGACGACGGTCGACTGGAGCGCGGTTCGTTTGTTCCCATCGACGAACGGGTGGTTCGACACCAGCAGCCGGAACAACTGGAACGCCGTCTCGTGGAGCGAGCCGGGGCGCTCCCCGAACGACCCGTGTTCGATATGCTGGAGCGCGTACTCGATGTCCCCCTCGTTCCGAACACCGGGCTCCGAGCGCGCGTCGCCCTCGATAATCGTCTCGTGAAGCACCAGAACGGTGTCGACGGTCGGATACTCGATGTCGCCGGTGTCGTTCTCCGGTTCCCCTGGCATCGGTTCTGGATTCCCGGGCGACCCTATCCCACGATGACGACCGCGCCGTCGGTCTCCAGCAGGTCGCCGGTGCCGTCGTAGCGGCGCTCGGTCTCCACGTCGAACATGTCGGCGGTGAGTTCGTGCTCGCCGGCGATGAGCGTCGCGTCGTCGCCCTCGCCCTCGAGGACGTACTCCCCGGACTCGATGGCGGCCTCGATGTCCGGCACGTCGCCGCCGAACTCCGGCCCGACGACCGAGTAGTCGAGGTCGATGCCCGTCACGACCGTCTCGACCTCGGGGGCATCGTCCAGCAGGTCGAGGGTCTCGACGTGCATCGCGCGGGCGATGTCGTCGACGTAGTCGGCGACCTCGCCGTACACCTGCACCCGGGCCAGTTCCGTGTTCAGCGCGAGGTCGCGCTCGGACTTGTACTTCCGGAGCGCCGAGACGACCTCCAGGGCGCGCTCGCCGCCCTCGATATCGGCGTCGAGGCCGAGCGGTTCGGGCCAGTCGGTCCGGTGGATGGAGTCGACGGCCTCACCCCCATCCGCGGCGGCAGCGTCCTCGGCCCCGACCGGGTCGGCGTCGACGTACATGTCGTGCCACAGTTCCTCGGTGACGTGCGAGAGGACGGGCGCGAACAGCTTCAGGAAGCGCTCGTGGGCGGTCCGGAGGGTGTAGCGGGCGCCGGAGTCGTCGGTCTCGCGGATGCGGCCCTTCGCGATCTCGAGGTAGTCGTCGCAGAACGTGTGCCAGAAGAACGAGCGCAGGGAGTCGCGATATTTGGAGAACGCGCGGTTCTCGAGGTGCTCGGCGGCGCGCTCGGCTTCCTCGTCCAGCCGGGCGAGCAGCCACTCGTCGAGCGCCGCCAGCTCGGGCTGCTCGTCGGGCACCTCGTCGGCGGGCGCGAGTTCGTCGACGAGTTTGGAGGCGTTCCAGAGCTTCTGGAGCAGGCGCTCGCCCGAGACGATGCCCTTCTCCTTGTACGGCAGGTCGTCGCCGACACTGGAGCCGGCGGCCCAGTAGCGCGCGGCGTCGACCGGGTACTTCTCGAAGACCTCGTCGGGCGCGACGATGTTGCCGACGGATTTGGACATCTTCTTGCGATTCTCGTCGAGGACCATCCCGTTGACCATCACCGACTCGAACGGCGGCTCCCCGGTGTGCTCGTAGCACTTGACGACCGTGTGGAACAACCAGAACGAGATGATGTCGTGGCCCTGGGGCCGCATGTCCATCGGGTACAGTTCGGGGTGGGCCATCGCGTCCGAGTCTGGATCGTCGTCGCCCTCGGCCCAGCCGGCGTTGATGAGCGGCGTGAGCGAGGAGGTGGCCCAGGTGTCGAAGACGTCGTCCTCGGGCTCGAATTCGTCGTGGCCGCACTCCGGGCACGCGTCGACCGGCGGCTCGTCCGAGAGCGGGTCGACCGGAAGGTCGGCCCGGTCGGCGACGACCGCCTCGTCACAGGACTCGCAGTACCAGACCGGGAACGGGATACCCGAGGAGCGCTGGCGCGAGATACACCAGTCCCACTCCAGCCCCTCGATCCAGTGCTTGTACCGGGTGAACATCTTCTCCGGGTACCACTCCATCTCGCGGCCGGCCTGCAGGTACTCCTCCTTCTTGTCGAGGATCTCGACGTACCACTGCTCGGTGACGAGGAACTCGACGGGCGTGTCACACCGCTCGTGGACGTTGACGCTGTGGGTGATGGCGCGCTTGTCCAGCAGCGCCCCCGTCTCGTCGAGGTCCGCGACGATGGCCTCGCGGGCCTCATCGCTGCCCATCCCCTCGTACTCGCCGGCCTGCTCGGTCATCGTGCCGGTTTCGTCGATGGCGATGCGGAGCGGGAGGTCGTGAGCCTGGTACCACTCGATGTCCGTCTGGTCGCCGAAGGTACAGCACATCACGACCCCGCTGCCGGTCTCCATGTCGACGCGCTCGTCCTCGATGATGGGGGCCTCCTGACCGAAGAGGGGGATGCGGGCCTGCTGGCCCACGAGGTGCTCGTTCTCGTCGTCGTCCGGGTGGACGAAGACGGAGACGCAGGCGGGCAGGAGTTCCGGCCGGGTGGTGGAGATGGTGAACGCCTCGTCGGAGTCGACCACGTCGAACTCGATGTCGTGGAAGTGGCTCCCACGTTCGTCGTCCTCGGTCTCGACCTGCGAGATGGCGGTCGCACAGTCCGGACACCAGATGGTCGGGGCGCGACGTCGGTACTCCCGTCCCTGCTCGTAGAGGTCGATGAAGGAGCGCTGGGAGATGCGCTGGACCCGTGGCTCGATGGTCTGGTAGGTGTGGCCCCAGTCGATGGAGACACCGAGCGCCTGCATCTTCTCCGTGAAGTCGGCCTCGTACTCGGCACAGACCTCGCGACACTTGCGCTGGAACTCCCGGCGCTCGAAGTTCGAGTGCTCGATGCCGAGTTCGTCCTCCGTGAGTCGCTCACTGGCGATGCCGTTGTCGTCGTAGCCGAAGGGGAAGAACACCTCCCCGTTGGCCATCCGCTGGAACCGGGCGACGAAGTCCTGCAGGGTGGCGCCGTAGACGTGGCCCCAGTGCAGGTCGCCCGAAACCGTCGGCGGTGGCGTGTCGATACTGAACGACAGGTCCGGGTCGTCGACCGACTCGTAGGCGTAGGTGTCGGTCTCGACCCACCGGTCCTGCCAGGCCGGTTCGACCGCGTCGGGGTCGTAGCTCCCGCTGGGCATTACCGTGAGGTGTGCCCGGTTCGCGGTTAAAGGCCTCGGTCCGGTGGGGACGGGTGCCACGCGACGGTACGGACCGAACCGCCAGCGGGCGTGCCAATCGGAGAACTGTCGGTCTTCTGGGTGATTCGGCCAATCGACAGCGGGCACCCGAATCCGCGGAGAACCGGCTCTGAGCGTCGGGACCGCAACCCCCTTCTACGCTGGAACCCCAAACAGTGGACATGACCGACGAGCGCCGGTCGACCGCCGAGGACGATGCGACCGGTGGTCCGGACCCGGAAGCGCCTCGCGACGACGGCGAGGCCGAGGCCGAGCCCGACCCCGGCCACCCACACGCGGGAGAGCGGTGCGCGTTCTGTGAACTTCCCATCCCGACCGACGGGGTCGAGGTGAGCCACGACGGCGAGACGTATCGCTGCTGTTCGGCGGCGTGCCGGGACGCACTCGAACGAGTCGAGTTCGACCCCGCTGCCGGCGGCGGTCACCGCCGCGTCCGGTCGGGCGTGGCGGCGTTCGACAGCTCGCTCCCCCAGGGGTTCCCCCGGAACGCGTTCGTCCTCCTGGCGGGCGAGGCCGGCAGCCGTGACCGCGCGGTCCACGCCGAACTCGTCTGGCGGGCGCTCCAGCGCGGCGAGCCCGTCGTCGTCGTCTCGTTCAAGGAGCCGCCGGGGAGCGTCGTCCAGCAGTTCCTCACGCTGGAGTGGAACGTCCTTCCCTTCCTCGAGTCCGGGCAGCTTCACATCGTCGACTGCTTCACCTATCGGCTCTCGGACCGTGACCAGATGTTCGACCGGATGGACGAGTGGAACGCCCACCTCTACGACGTGGCGACCGACGCCACCACGACCATCCGCGACCCCACGGACCTCTGGGAGGTCCGGAACAAGGTCGACAACGCGCTCGAGGCCCGGGACATGGTCGACGAGGGGCTGGTCCTCATCGACTCGCTCACCGAACTCGGGACGCTCGTCCAGCCCGTCCAGGCCTACGACTTCGTGAAGGACCTCCGCGCGGACGTCTCGAAGGGCCGGTTCGTCCCCATCTTCGCCGGCGCGACCATCGCGGGTGGCCACGACGGGTTCCCCCACGACCTGGGCTACGTCGTCGACGGTATCGTCGAGATGCGGCTCAACGAGGAGATCATCCCGGACACGCTCATCAAGCAGGCCCGCATCCGGAAGCTGAACGGCGTCCTCGTGATTCCGGAGTGGCACGCCTACGAGTACACCAGCGGGCTGGGGATGGTGACGTTCGACCCGGAGGAGGAACAGGAGAAGACCCGGCGGCGCCGGGCCGCGGCCGCGCGCGAGAACGGCGACGCCGCGCTCGACGCCGGGGACGAGAACGGTGACCACCGCAAGGGCGAGACGCCGGCGCCGGTCGGGCCGGAGTCGGCGCCACCGGACGAGCCCAAGCCCGGCGCCGAGGCACGCGACGACTGACGGGCCGCGCCTGCCCTCGGCGCTGGCGGCCTCCCGTTCGCCGCCCGGCGATACCGACCTCGGCAAGGCTTCTGTTCAGGGACAGGGTTATCCCGGGCCGGGAGGTACCGCGAGGTATGCACGACATGACGCAGCACCACGTACCATCGGCTGCAGGGGGGCGAGCGGACTGATGCGCGTCGTCGCCAAGTTCGGCGGGACCAGCCTCGGCAACGGGGACCGTGTCAACCGGGCCGCCGACTCCATCGCCGCCGCGGTCGAGGCCGGCCACGAGGTCGCGGTCGTCGCGAGCGCGATGGGGTCGACGACGGATTTCCTGCTCGACGCCATCACCTTCGAGGCCGACGAGCGCGACGAGGCCGAGATCGTCTCGATGGGCGAGCGCACCTCCGTCCGGATGCTGAAGGCCGCGCTCGGCGCGCGCGGTGTCGACGCCGAGTTCCTCGAACCCGGCCGGAAGGACTGGCCCGTCATCACGGACGCCCACGGCGAGGTCGACGTCGAGGAGACCCAGCACCGCGCGAAGAAGCTCGCCGACCGCATGGACGGGGTCGTCCCCGTCATCACCGGCTTCCTCGCCCAGGACCACGACGGCAACGTCACCACGCTCGGGCGCGGCGGCTCCGACACGACCGCCGTCATGCTGGGCAACTACATGGACGCCGACGAGGTCGTCATCGTGACCGACGTGGAGGGTGTCATGACGGGCGACCCGCGCGTCGTCGAGGGCGCCCGCAACGTCGGGGAGATATCCGTCGACGAACTCCGGAACCTCTCGTTCCGTGGTGCGGAGGTGGTGGCACCGTCCGCGCTCTCGTACAAGACCGGCAAGATGGACGTCCGGGTCGTCCACTACCAGCACGGTGACCTGCTCACCGGCGGGACGAGCATCGAGGGGCAGTTCCAGAACCTCATCGACCTCCGGGAGGGGCGGCTCTCCTGTATCACCGTGGCGGGCCGGGCTATCCGGAACTCGCCGGGCGTTCTGGCCGAACTCGCCAACGCGCTCGGCGAGGCCGGCATCAACATCGACTGTGTCGCCAGCGGGATGGACTCGGTCACGTTCTACGTCGACGATGACCGGGCCGAAGAGGCCGAGACGGTCCTCCACGACGCCGTGGTCGAGGACGACATCCTCTCGTCGGTCACCGTCGAGGACGACATCGCCGTCGTCCGCGTGACGGGCGGCGAGCTACCGGCCGAGTCCGGCATCCTCCACGACATCGTCGACCCGCTCCACGACGCACACATCACGGTCCACGACCTGGTCACGTCGGCCACGTCCGTGGCCGTCTTCGTCGACTGGGAGGACCGCGAGGAGACGCTGGACATCATCCAGACAGAGTTCAAGTCGTGAGCCGCCCGCCCCGCGCTCGAACGCGCGGGGCCATCAGCGCTCGTCGATGCGGAACTCGAACCGGGCTCCGCCCCCATCGCTCTCCGTCACCGTGACCGTCCAGCCGTGGGCTTCCGCGATGGTGCGGACGATGGTGAGGCCGAGACCGGTACCGCCGGCCGTCGAGATACCGTGCTCGAAGACGGACTCGCGTTCGGCTTCGGGGATTCCCCTGCCATCGTCGGCCACGTAGAAGCCCGCGCCGTCCGCGAGCGGACCGACGGTGACGGTCAGGGTGGCCGGGGTGTCGGCCTCCGGCTGCCCCCCTGTGGCGCCGTGCTCCACACTGTTCCGAAAGAGGTTCTCCAGCAGTTGCTGGAACCGGTCGGCGTCGGCGCGGAGTTCGGGCATCGGCTCGGTCTCGAGGCGTGCGTCGCCGGTTTCGACGGTCGCCCAGGCCCGTTCGGCGACGGTGACGATGTTCACGGCCGAGGTGTCGCCCACGGCCCGGCCCTCGCGGGCGAGCGTGAGCAGGCCGTCGACCAGCGCTTCCATCCGGTCGAGCGCGTCGCGTGTCTTCTCCAGTTCGTTCGTGCCGTCGTCCGCGAGTGTCATCTCGAGGCTGGCCTGTGCGATGGCCAGCGGGTTCCGGAGGTCGTGGCTGATGACGCCCGCGAACTCCTCGAGCCGGCGGTTCTGTCGGGCCAGTTCCTGTTCGCGCAGTTCGACCGCCCGGCGGGAGGCGAGGTTGTCGAGCGCCGCGGTGGTGTTGGCCGCGAGGATGCGCGCGAAGTAGATGTCCTCGGCGTCGAACTCGTCGACCTCCGCCGACCCGATGAGGAGGAGTCCGTGGCGCCCCAGCGGGACGTGTAGTTCGCTCCGGAACGCCGTCTCCGGGTCCATCAGCTCGATGTCGGCCGTCTGGAGGTCGTCGTAGACCCGGAGCGTCCCCTGTTCGAAGCTCTCCCACGCGACCCCGGAGTCCGGTTCGATTGTCGGCGGCGGGGACTGGCCGATGATGTCGACCAGCGCGTCCGTCCACGCGACCGGTTCCAGTCCCGCCCGGGCGTCGGTGTCGGCGTCCTGCTCGGTCCATGGCGCGCCCGGGGGAAGGTGGATACCGACGAGTTCGTAGCCGAGGCGGTCGCTTGCCGCGTCGACGGCCACCTGGCAGATGGCGTCGGCGTCCCGGGCCATCATCAGCTCCCGGGTGGCGTCCAGCAGTGACGCGAGCATCTGCTCCCGGGTCGCCGCCGTTCCGTCGTGGGCGTCCGGCGTCTCCGCCTCCTCGGACATCACACAGTCATCTTCGGCCGGAAGCGACATACGTCCATCGGGCGCGCTCAGACGCCCTTGCGGAGACGGTCGCCCGCTGCCGCCGGCAGTCCGGCCGCCTGGATATCCCGCACCGTCCGCTCGACGTCGTACGGCACTCGATGGAGCGTCGCCTCGGGGTCGTCATCGAGCGCCAGCGTCGCGTACGCCGCGTCCGGGTCGCCGTCGGAGGACTCCGACGACCCCTCGCTCGCTCCGTGGGCGCGCCCCCCGTCACGGGGCTGGCCGACGCTCCCCGGGTTCAGCACCAGCCGCCGCTCCGGGCCACCCCACCCGGGCCGCTCGAACCGTTCGCACGCCTGGACGTGCGTGTGTCCCAGCACCAGCACGCGCTCGTCGGCCAGCAGCGAGGCGTCGAACAGCGACGGGTAGACGTAGCGGTCCGGGTCCTCGGGATGGCCGTGGGCGACCCGGAGGCGGCCGTCGAACGCCTCCCGGACCGGAGGGAGTCCGTCCAGCCACGCGAGCGCGTCAGCGTCGAGTTCCTCCCGGGCGTGGCGGACGCCGGCGCCCGCCATCCCGTTGCCCAGGTCCGCGCCCGCCGCTACCGCCCGGTCGTGGTTCCCCTGCACCGCCAGCAGGCGGCCGTCCCACTCGCGAAGCCGGTCGACGCACGCGGCCGGATGGGGGCCGTACCCGACGATGTCGCCCGCACAGGCCAGCGCGTCGACGGGCGGAAGGTCGGAGAGAACGGCCTCCAGTGCCGGGTGGTTCGCGTGCACGTCCGCGAGGACGGCCAGTCGCATCTATCGGACCGGCCGTTCCGCGCCGACATGAATCCGGCGTGTGGTGTGCCACCGTCCCGGGTCCACCCGAAGCGAGGGGCTCCACCCGAAACAGTGGAAACGTCTGACGTGGTGGGGGCTACTTGTACGACCCGGGGAGAGCCGGTTCGAGTCGAAGCGGGGGGCGGCAGATGAAACAGTGGAAACGTCAGACGCTCGGCGTACGGCGCCGGGTGCGCCGGTACCTCCCGGCAACGAGTCGGAGGGAGGCAGAGAGAGCTGGCAGATGACCCCGGGCTTCTGGATTCTATCTGCGAAACGCTCTACCACGTGTAGAATGGCTGGCGATACCTATCTACCCGACTACTCCGGCGTGAACGCGGCCACGTCGAACCCCTCGCCGTCGCGGGTCGCCGCGGCCGCACAGACCGCGTGCTCGAACTCGAGGTCGTAGGCGGTGCGCGCGGCCGTCTCGGCGCCATCGGCGTCGAACTCGAACGCCGTCGGCGCGTCCTCCTCGTAGGTGGCGACGAGCGTCGGTTCGTCGACCTCGCGGACGAGCAATGCGTCGCTGCGGACGGTCCCGATGTAGGCCGCATCGGGGCCGAGCACGCCGGCGATGCGGGGCGTGTCGTAGTCGTCTTTCTCGAAGTCGAGCGCGTGGAGCGCCGTCACGAGGGCGTCACGGGGCGGGTACCCGAGACCGAGCTTCTCCGCGACGGGGTCGACGTGCGACCCGTTGCCGATGGCGGTCGCCTCGCCGGCGGGCGTCTCGACGACGCGCAGGCAGTTGTAGGAGATGTAGGGGTTGTCGCTGGACGGGGCGTCCGGGGTGGGTTCGATGGTGACCGTCTCGCCGTCCTGGCGAACGGTGGCCTGGCGGTTCGGGAACGAGCGCGAGGAGACGCGGTAGGCGGCTGTCTCGGGGCCGACCACGAGCAGGCGTCCGACGTACATGGACGGTCGTGCGGGCAGCGGCGGCAAGTGCGTGCCGGTTCTGGCGCGTGGGAGCCGGCCGAGCGGACTCGCGGCCCGAGGTCGGCGTCGTCACCGGCAGGACGAGCGGATGGAGTGGTCGCCCGGCCAGTCGACGCCGGCGACGATACGGACGGCTTGCAGTCACCAGTGATAGATGACCGGGGGAGATGAAGGCCGCAGCGCCGGTCCGTGGAGCACGAGCGGGTCCTGCGGGACACAGCCAGGGCTCCCCGACTCGAGGCCGGGTGCTCAGTCCTCCTGTTGTGACCGGGCGACCACCAGCGCCGCGAGGACGAAGACGAGGACGAGCAACAGGAGGCCGAGGAGCGCCGGGACCGGGGGGCCGTCGTCCGCGTCGGCTGCCGTTACCGCCCGGTCGGGCGCGGCTGTCCCGCCAGCGAGAGCCGTCACCGGTACGTCCCGCGTGACGCTCGCGGTGCTCCCATCGGCTCGCTCTACCTGCAGCGTCACCGCCGTCTCGGCGCCCGTCGTTCCGTGCAGTTCGAGGGTCCGGCCCTGCCGGTCGACGGTCCCGTCGCCGTCGACGTCCCAGCCGTACGTCTCGACGGCGTCCCGCGACACCGCCGGTTGCGCGAGGAGCGTGACCGAGTCGTTCCCGCTCGATTCGTACTGGAACCACGTTCCGCTGCCGGCGGCGGTTCCCGTCGCCGAGGCCCGGGTCGATGTCCCGGGCGCTGGCGTCGGTGTCTCCGTCCCGGCCGGTCCCGTGGTGGTCGGCACCGCGGTCGCCGTCGGTGTGGAGGGTCCTGGCCCGCCGGCCCGAGGCGTCGACATCGGTTCCGACGACGAGGTGGCCGTCTCGGTGCGCGTCGCCGTCGGTGGCGGGGTGAGCGTCGGTGTCGATTCGGTGACGGTGACGGTGCCACAGGTCGCGATGTCGCTGCTCTCACTGCCGCTGTACGACCAGACCTTCACACGTGGCTCGTAGGTTCCCGGCTCGGAGTACGCGACCGCGCGGGAACTCTGGGTGGTGTACTCGCCGAAGGAGCTGCCGCCGTAGCGGTCGTACTGGAAGTCGTCGGCGTGGTCCGAGGCGGACGCGTCGAGGGTGACCGATTCGCCGACCCGGACGTTCGTCTCCGAGACGGTACAGCTCGCAACTGCGCTGGGTGCCGGCGTCGGCGTCGGCGTCGGTGTCGGTTCGGTGACGGTGACGGTGCCGCAGGTCGCGATGTCGCTGCTTTCACTGCCGCTGTACGACCAGACTTTCACCCGTGGCTCGTAGGTTCCCGGCTCGGCGTAACTGACCGTGCGCGAGCTCTGGGCGGTGTACTGTCCGAACGAGGTACCGCCATAGCGGTCGTACTGGAAGTCGTCGGCGTGCTCGGATCCGGACGCGTCGAGGGTGACCGATTCACCGACCTGGACGCTCGTCTCCGAGACGGTGCAATCGGCGACCGCAGTCGGCGCCGGTGTCGGCGTCGGCGTCGGTGTCGATTCGGTGACGGTGACGGTACCGCAGGTGTCGACATCGCTGCGTTCGCCGTCGCTGTACGACCAGACCTTCACGCGTGGCTCGTAGGTTCCCGGCTCGGAGTACGCGACCGTGCGGGAACTCTGGGCGGTGTACTGCCCGAAGGAGCTGCCGCCGTAGCGGTCGTACTGGAAGTCGTCGGCGTGGTCCGAGGCGGACGCGTCGAGGGTGACCGATTCGCCGACCTGGACGTTCGTCTCCGAGACGGTACAGCTCGCAACCGGGCTGGGGGCCGGTGTCGGCGTCGGCGTCGGTGTCGGTTCGGTGACGGTGACGGTACCGCAGGTCGCGATGTCGCTGTTCTCGCCGTCACTGTACGACCAGACCTTCACCCGCGGCTCGTAGGTTCCCGGCTCGGCGTAACTGACCGCGCGGGAACTCTGGGTGGTGTACTCGCCGAAGGAGCTGCCGCCGTAGCGGTCGTACTGGAAGTCGTCGGCGTGGTCCGAGGCGGACGCGTCGAGGATGACCGATTCACCGACCTGGACGCTCGTCTCCGAGACGGTGCAATCGGCGACCGCAGTCGGCGTGGTGAGCGCCGCCGGCCCCTCGACGCTACCGTACACCGGTTCGTTCGACGGACTCGCACCAGCGACCGGGCTGGCGAGGAACACAGCAACGGCGACCAGAGCCAGCACGACGAGGGCACTCCCTCGGCATCCGAGGGTCGAGTGGCCGTCCGGCGTCGTCCCGTCACCGTGGGAACGCTTCCCGGTTCCGACCTCCGTCCGTGGCCTCATCGCGGACCACTGCTCCCCCGACCCCGCGAGCGCGGGCGAACCGGGAGCCACCGGGAGTGCCGGGGTCGCTCGGTTACCGGCCGTGTGTGGAAACGGTGTCGGAGCGCTGCCGGTGTCGCCCGGGTCGCGCTCCTGCTAGTCAGCCGCCGGCGCTCGTTCTCGAGAGCGAACTGGTGCCCAGTTCGGTGGGTCCACTCCCCCATGATGATTGAGGTATATCATTACCCCTACAAAGGTATACGGGGCAAATCACCAGGGTCAGCGCCCGGCGAGCGACCGGGGGCGACTCACTCTCCGGGCGCGCCGCCCCGGTCGTCGAACCAGTCCGTGAAGCAGCCCTCGATGAGGGTCTCCTCCTGCCAGTCGATGTAGTCGGACTGCATCCCCCAGATGGCCTGGCCGAGTGGGACGCCGTGGTTCACCCGGCGGGCGACCTCGCGGTACTTCCAGCGGGCGGGCGTGAGGCCTGTCTCCCAGCGGCGCTCCAGCGGCCGGACGTAGCGGTCGACCTCGTCGTCGCTCAGACCACGCAGTCCGAGACCGTCGCGGGCCGCGTCGAACAGTTCCTCGAACAGTGCGTCGGTGTCGGTCGTCTCGGTCCCCTCCAGCGTGATCCAGGTCATGTCGGCCTCCAGCCCGTCCTGGACGGCGGCGTAGAAGTTGTCGCGGGCGTCCGCCCACGGGAGCGAGCGGAGCGGATGCTCGCGCCGGGGCAGCGACTCCATCAGCCCCGCGAAGACGGCGAGGAACGCCATCGAGTCCCGGACCGTCGGCTGGGCGGGAAGCGGCCGGAACTCGATGCGGGCGTTCGCGCCGGCCCGCGACGGCCCGTCGAGGACGGGCCGGACCCAGCGCCAGTAGGTGCCGTGCTTGTGTCGGAAGTGCGCGAAGCGGTCGTCGAAGCGCCCGGCCTCCTCCTGGAGCATCGGGACGACGGTGCGGTCGGCCGCGATGCGGTCGACGACCTCGTCAATATCCTCGACGTCCGTCGGAAAGTCGACCTTCGCCTCGCCGTCCGGGTTGAGGACGGACTCGAAGACGGTGACACGGTTCTCCATCGCGCACTCGCTCAGCACCTCCTCGGCGTCGCCCGTGTCGTAGAGGTCCGGCGGGAAGAACGGGCTGTTGACCGAGAGTGCCACCAGCGGGCCCGCCACGCGCAGCGCGTAGCGGAACCGCTCGGGCAGGTCGGCGGCCTGGCTCATCTGGTAGTGGGGCTGGATGGAGGTGATGAGGCTCTCGGGCATCACCGTCCGTGCGTCGAGATGGACGTGCGGCGCGGAAAGTGCCATGTCCTCCTTGAAGCCGGTGTTGGCCATCGCGTGGTAGCGCACCGCGTCACTCATGTTCGTTGCCAGCACGACGCCGTCCTCCTCGATGCTGTCGGCGAGATAGGAGGAGGCCGTCTCCCCGACGGGCGGAACCGTCCACATCCCGTCGCTGACGAGGCGCATCCCCTCGGGTTCGCAGGCGGCCTGGGCGGCGTCGAGTTTGGCCTGCACCTCGCGCTCGGTCGCGCGCAGGCCGTACGCCGAGCAGGGTTCGGGCGAGGTCTGCATCTCGGCGTTGTGGAGGCCGAGCTCCTTCTCGAAGCCGATGTACTCCAGCAGCCGCCGGGGGACGCGCTTGAGCGCGTCCGTCTCCGCGTCGACGGCGTAGAACTCGTACTCCAGCCCGACGATGGCCTGGGAGTTATCGAAGGTGCCCTTCTCCACCTCGCGCTTGAGGTCCTCGACCTCCGACTCGACGCGGGCGGCGAACTCCTCGCGGTCCGCCTCCAGCGTCTCACGCACCCGCGCGGCGAGTTCCGAGCCAGACATTGTTGGGTGGTGCGTGGCTGCCCGATGGCTTTAACTGTGCGGTAGCGCGGAATCCCTTTCTTCAAGCAGCGACCGGAGGGAGCGGGTAGAGAGGGGAGGAACGCGTTCACATCTGTCACGAACACTATATTTAAATAGCCACTATCTTACATTGAAACCGTGGCAGAGGACTACGTGCGTCGGACAGCAATCACTCGCCTCTCGGTAGACGGTGAGCAACGCGAGTTGCTGGAGGAAACGATCTCCGAGTGGAAGCGTGGTTGCCAACTCGCCACCGACCTGGCGTGGGGCAATTGCAACGCCAAAAGCGACGTACAGCCCCTCGCCTACGACGACGTGCGCGAACACACCGACCTCGGGAGTCAGCACGCGATTCTCGCCACCCACCAAGCCGCACAGGCCATCACCGGCTGTCTCGAACGCCGGGCGAACGGCAAGAAGATGAGCAAGCCGACCTTCACCGCACCCACAGTAACGTACGACACTCGGACCATGACGCTGTTCGAGGACGATACCGTGTCGCTCTCCACCACAGAGAGCCGCATCCGGTGTCCGCTTGCTCTTCCCGACGCCGACGATGGCTACCAATGGCAGTACCTCCACTCCGATAAGTGGAATGTCACGGAAAGTACGCTCACCGCCCGTGACGGCGAGTTCTTCTTGCATATCGGCTTCCGCCGGCACAAGACCGACACCGAACGGAACACTGCCGAGGACGGAACGGTCCTCGGGGTCGACCTCGGTATCGAAAACCTCGCCGTCACCAGCACAGCCTCCTTTTTCAGTGGACGGGAACTAACCCACGACCTCCGTGAGTTCGAGAAGGTACGTGCCGGACTCCAACAGACTGGGACGCGAAGCGCCCACCGAACGCTGGAACAGTCGAGTGGCCGTGAACTTCGCTACGTCCGTGATGTACTCCACCGAGCCTCGAACGCCATCGTAGACGAAGCACTCCGATACGACTGCGACGTGATAGCGTTCGAGGACCTGACCCACATCCACGAACGGACTGGCGCGTCGTGGGGACACAAGTGGGCATTCCGAACACTCTACGAGCAGGTGGAGTACAAAGCCGAAGCCGAAGGCATCTCAGTGAAGCAAGTCGGGTCGGCGTACACGTCGAAGCGGTGCGCCGAGTGTGGATTCACGGCAGATGAGAATCGTCCAATCCGAAACAACTTCCGGTGCGTAAAGTGTGGGTCGGAAGCGAATGCGGACTACAACGCGGCGAAGAACATCGGGATGCGGTACGTCCGTCGGGGCCAACAGTCGCCTCGGCGGACGGGCAACAGTCAACTTGCCCTGAAGTCTGGAACGGTGACGTCGAGTGGCGGATTTACCGCCCACCCGGATGGGTTCGAGGCCGAGTTCACGGACAAGCCCCACCCTCAACGAGCGAACCCGTCCGGGTGAGCGAAATAGGGTGGGGTCGTTGACACCCTGCGGTCGATGCACGTGCTCAGGCCAGCCGTTCCAGCACCGCCGTGAGACGCTCGCGGTGGAACGCGGCGGCCTCGTCGGCGTCCACGACGGGGTAGCGCGGCCGCGTCACCTCGCCGCGCGAGTCGGCCGCGGAGGCGACCATCCCCAGCAGGCGGAAGGCGTCGAACGACGCGCCTGGGAACGGGCGCACCTCGCGATACCCCGCCCGATACGCCTCGCGGATCGCCGCCACGTCGGCCTCGCCCCGGACGTACCAGTCACAGAGCGTGAACTCCGCCTTCGCAGCCGAGAGTCCGGGGTGGGCTGCGAGCGGTTCGCCCCAGTCGAGGACGGCCGCCACCTCGGGTGGGTCGCCCCGGACGATGACGTTCCCGGGGCGGTAGTCCCACGGGAACAGGCGAACCGGTTCGGCGGGGAGGTCGTCCAGTCGGTCGCCGAGCGCCGCCTCGACGCGGGGTTCGAAGGCCGCCAGCGGGTCGGGCCAGTCCGCCAGCGCGCGGTCGAGGTACTCCCGGTAGAACGCGCCCGCCGGGCGCGGCTCCGGGACAACGAGGGCGTCCCCGTCGGCCGTCACGCGGCCGGGCGCATCGAAGCCGAACGCGTCGTGTACGGCCGCGAGGTGTCGACCGAGCGTCCGCGCGAGCCGTTCGCGCGTCGCCGTGTCCAACGCGGTGAATCGCTCGTGGAGGTCGTCGCCGGGGACCCGCTCGGTGACGAGGTACGTGACGCCGAGGTCCGCGAGGTCGCCGGCCGCGAGGACAGGCGCGACGGGCACGTCGGTTCGCCTCGCGACGGCGCGCGTGACGGCCGCCTCGGCGGCGAGCGACCGCTGCCGGGCGCGGTACTGGACCGCCACTTCGCGGCCATCGGTGAGCGTGACCAGTACGGTCCGCTTCGAGTTCCCGGTGGGTGGCTCGCGGACGGCCGCGGGCGTCGCGGCCAGCACGCGCTCACAGACCGCAGCCACCACCTGCTCGCGCCGGTCCTGCACGCCCCGGTCTTCGGGCCCGCCCGCAAAAACAGTCGTGGCGGCTCGGGTGGGGGTCGACGGGCTCGGGGCCACACCGGCGGCGGGTCGGGCCACGCCGCTTCTTGCGACGGGCGGGGATGCTTTAGGAGAGGGCGTCGTCGGCCCCGGCATGGACGAAGGCGAGCCGAACCGGGGCGGGGACGGGCCGGGTTCCGGTGAGGACGCGGAGGACAGCCTGGTCGCAGCCGTGCATGCGGCGCTGGCGGACGAGACCTACGAGCGGTTCGACGACCGCGTGGCCGAGCAGGCCGCGCAGGTCGCGGCCGACTGCGAGGCCGGCCGCCTCGACAACGCCGACTACGCCGTCGGCCTCGAACTCGAGGCGTACGCGGTCGACCCGCAGGCACGCCTGCACGACGTACCCGAGGGCGCGCCCGAGGCGGGCGGCTTCGCGCCGGAACTCGGCCGGCACAACCTCGAGGTGAACACGCCGCCGGACGTGCTCTCCCCGGCGGGACTCGACCGGCAGGCCGAGCGCCTCGATACGGCCGTCACGGACGCCCGCGAGGCCATCGCCGAGGCGGGCGCGGCGGCGGGCGTCGACGGGCGCGTCAGGCCCGTGCTGGACTCGATGTGGACGGTCGCGCCGCCGGAGGGCACGAGCGCCTACCTCTCGGCCGGCGAGGCGCGCGACGGCGTCTGGCTCGCCGAGAACATGGCCACGGACGCCCGCTACCACGCGCTCGATGCGGACACGCTCCGCCGGATGGACAACGGCATCCCCATCGACCTCCCGGGGGCCGAACACCACTTCCCGTCCATCCTCGTCGAGTCGCTGGCCACGTCCGTCCAGCCCCACCTGCAGCTGCCCGCCGCGGCCGACATCGGGCGCTACATGCGCTACGCCACCCGTATCCTCGGCCCGGCGGTCGCGCTGACGGCCAACAGCCCGTTCCTCCCGGCGGACCTCTACCCCGAGGCGGTCGACGCCGAGGCGGTGCTTTCGGGCCCCCACGAACTCCGCGTGCCGGTGTACGAGGACAGCATCAACCCGCCCGGAATCGAGAAGGTCCGGGTCCCCGACGACGTGGCCGACGCCGAGGCGGCCGTCGACGCCATCGTCGCCGACGAGACGTTCGCGCCCTTCTGCACCGACCCCGGGCACGTGCCCGACGACGCGCCCTACCGCGAGCGGTTCCCGGAGTTCGCCCACAAGCACGGCACCTTCTGGCGCTGGGTCCGGCCGGTGTTCGGCGGCGACACGCCCGTCGCCGCCGCCGGCCCCGCGGACGGCAACGACGACGCGTCGGTTCGTCTGGAGTTCCGGCCGGTTCCGACCCAGCCGACGGTCCGGGACTGTATCGCCGTGCAGGCGATGGTGGCTGGCGCGCTCCGCGGTCTCGACGAACTGGACCACCCGCTCCTGGAACTGCCCTGGGCGGCCGCCCGCGACTCGTTCTACAACGCGGTCGCGGACGGCCCCGGCGCCGACCTCGCGTGGATCACCGAGGACGGCGACCGGACGGACAACCCCGATATCGCGCTCGCGGAGCTGCTCTCGGTCGCCCGGGTCGGGCTGTCGGCGGCCGGGTTCCCCGAGGGCGAGGTCGACCGCTGGATCGGGCCGCTCGAAGCCCGCCAGGTGACGGCCATCACGCCAAGCGTCTGGAAGAAACACCGCGTCCGCGCGGGGATGAACCACGGTGAGAGCTTCCACGAGGCCGTCGAGGCGATGCAGTGGGAGTACATCGAACTGAGCGAGGCGACCGACTCCTTCACGGAGTGGCTGTAGCGCGGAATCTGGCGCGTCCAACCTCTCGAAGCCCTCGCGCTCTCTCACATCAGCAGCGATGTCGGAACCATCTACGAAGCCCTTGCGCTCTGCGGGGCCAGGCCTCGCTGCGCTCCTCGCTCACTCGCTTCGCTCGTTCGCTGTGGTGCTTGCGTCGGCCGGGCTCCCGCAGAGCGTTCGCCTTCCGTCAGAGCAAGCTCTGCCGACCTTCGCCTCGCTTTGCTCGGCTCAGCTTCGAGTCCGCCAGGGACCGCAGATTCGTCAGTCGGGTCCGTGAGCCTCGTACCTCCCCAGCCGCCTGCGGTGGTCGCGGCCGTGCCGCGACCTCGGGAGAGCTTCGCTCTCCCGGCGCTCCCCGTGCTCGCTACGCTGTCGTCGGGCTACGCCCGACTGCAAGCGGGACGGAGTCCCGCTCTGCGCGGGGGTGCGCTCCTCAGCCCTCGCACGTATAGAGGCGGCTGGCCTGCGGCACAGCCGCCAGCGCGCGCCCGTTCGACTGACGGGGGGAGCGATTCTTCACAGTCCACGGGCCGGGAGCGCGTGGTGAGCGGCGGGGCGCTCCGCGCCCCGAGCGAGCGGCGAAGCCGCGAGCGCAAGCGAACCCGCGCGACCTGGGGAAGGGCAGGGCCGCCGCTCGATGACACGTCCGACTTCCTGGTGGAATCGAAGGGCGAGCGGGCTCCGGGCCTCTGACGACACAAGCACCGCAGGGTGAGCGGAGCGAACCCGAGGAGCGCAGCGAGTCAGAGGCCCGGAGCGCGCGAGGGCTTCGTGGGTGTCTCCGTTGTCGTCGGTCCAACCGTCCGAGCGCGCGAGGGCTCCGTACTTGCCATCCGTACCAGCCAATAAAATCCAGAATGGGTTCGAAATGGGGGAATTTGCCACATTATTTCCTAATTTGCGAGATAAAACAGATGTTGGTTCTTCTGTCCATCATCCCAGAACGAACGCCCTTATCCCCGCCGACGGACAAGCCCCCGCAACTGACCATGCCCGCATTCGAATCCCTGCAGACCGTTCCTCGCTCGGAGGAACTCGTGGACAAGGCGTTCTCCCGAGCGGCGCGTGCGGGCCGCGCGAAGCAAGGCGTCGAGGCCCAGGAGTCGATGCTCATCACGGCGTCGAACATCCTGAGCGACAACCTCGAGAACGTCGTCACCAACTGGCCGGATTTCGACACCGTCGACCCGTTCTACCGTGAACTGGCCGACGCCGTCTGCCGGGACACCGAGGGTGTCCCCGGCGTGGACGCGCTCCGGCAGAACCTCTCGGAGGTCGGCTGGGCGAGCCGGCAGATCAGCGAACTCCGGAGCGACTACCAGGGGCGAATCCGCCGCGCGGACTCCGACACCGCACGCAAGGTCCGCAAGCAGGCGTTCGCGCGGTTCGCCGACATCTGTGAGGAGGTCGAGGACGACCTGCTCGCGCTTGGCGAGGCACGCGAGGCGCTGAAGACCCTGCCCGACATCCGCGCGGACGAACCCGCCATCGTCGTCGCGGGCTACCCGAACGTCGGCAAGTCCTCGTTCGTCAACCACGTCACGAACGCCAGCAACGAGACCGCGAGCTACCCGTTCACGACGACGCAGATTCGCGTGGGCCACGTCGAGCGTGACCACATCCGCTACCAGCTCGTGGACACGCCCGGCCTGCTGGACCAGCCGGCCGACGAGCGTAACGCCATCGAGTCACAGGCCGTGAGCGCGCTGACCCACCTCGCCGACGCCGTCCTGTTCATGCTGGACGCGAGCGGGGACTGTGGCTACCCCATCGAGGCCCAGCTCGAACTCCGGGACGAACTGGAGGAGCGGTTCGCCGTGACCGCCGACGCGGACGACGAGCCCGTCCCCGTGGTCACGGTCTGCAACAAGAGCGACCGCTCGCGTGACGTGGATGCCGACGCGTACATGAGCATCACCGAGGGCGAGAACGTCGAGGGGGTGCTCGACCTCGTCGTCGACGCGGTCGGCTACGAGCCGGAGCTCCCGTTCGACGAGTAGCCCCCGCGACGCGTCGGCTCGTGCGGCCGCAGGCGCTCCGGCCCGTAAGAGTCAATCCGGCGGCTCGGCTACCCCGGTGTGTGACCGAGTCGCTCCGGCTGAAGCTGGCCGACGCCCTCCTCTATGCCGTCGTGCTGACGGCCCTCTGGGCCGTCCTCTTCCTGCCGCCGAGTCTGCTGCTCGGTGGCGACCTCGTCGGGGTGAAGTGGGGGCTGTTCCTGGTCGGACTGCTGGCGCTCGGTGCCGGGTCGTTCAAGCTCCGCCCCGGGAAGCGCTGGCGTGCCGAGGACGACGGCCTCGTCTCCGGCAGCGACGGGCTCATCTCGGACAGTCGCGGGCGGTCGCAGGTCCAGCGACTCGTCGACCGCCTCCCCCCGTTCCGCGGCGCGCCGCTGCCCGACGACCAGCGCTTCTCCGATGGCCTGAAGCTCCTGCTCGGCGCCGTCTGTATGCTGCTGACCTCGTTCCTGCTGGAGGCCGTGCTCGGCGTCGGCGTGCCGACGGTCGGGTGAGACGCGCCAACGAACGGATGCCCACGACGGATGCCGAGGAACGACGCCGACGACTGGACGCTGGCGAACGGGCACCGACGAACGGGTGTCGAGGGGTCGTGGCGGCCGTTTCGTGAAGCCGACAGGTATAGGCGCGCGGGCAGGCAACCCGTGGGACATGACCGACGCGGGAGAGCAGTCGGACGACATCGACCCCGCCGAACAGCTGGCCGCGAACGCCGAGGTGCATACCAGCGCGTGGGGAGAGACCATCGAGGAGATGCAGGCCCGCGCCGCGGAGTACGAGGCGGACGGCTGGGAGACCCACCACGTCGCGACGCTGGACACGTCGACGGCGTCGGCCGACGAGGCACAGGCTGCCCGCGGCGACTACGGCTGGGGTATCCTCCACACCATCCCCGACAACTACGTCGAGGAGTTCGCGGACGCCGTCGACCGCGGGGAGTTCCCCGAGTACGACGTCTTCCGTCGCCTCGTCGACGGTCGCGTCTTCCACCTGCTGGTCCTCCGGGACCCCGACGAGCGTATCGCGCTGTTCGTCGCCGGCAACTACCTCCTCCAGCGGGCCGAGGGCTGTATCGCAACCGCCAAGCGCGAGGGATACGTCCAGACCTGGCTCATGGGGACCGACGAGACCGTCGCCGGAACCTTCCGGCACGAGGCCCCCGAGAAGTTCTTCCCCCGCTGGGACGACTTCGCGGCGTACTTCGACCGCGACGAGGCCGACGCCTGAGGCTACCGGCCCCGAACCGCGACGGCGACCACCTCCTCGGCCGACCGCCCGCTCCGGACGTACCGTGCCGGCGAGCCCCCGCCACCCCGCTCGACGGCGAACACGCGGAACGTCACCACCAGCCGCCCACCGTCCAGCGTCGCGCGCAGCACGGGCCCGACGCTGGTGACGACCACGTACGGCGGCGCGGGCACGGGTTCGGCCCGGAGCCGACTGCCCGCCGCGGCGACGCACTCGCGGAGGACCACCGGGAACTGCCCCAGCACGCCGGCCCGCTCCAGGGTCGCGCGGAGCGGCCCGACCACCGCGTCGCGGCCGGTGGTCCCCTCGTCCGGCCACCCCGCGGCCACGGCGTCCGCGCAGTCCGCGACCGTCGAGCAGAGGTCTCGCCGCTCGTCGAGCAGGTGCGCCCGGACCGCCGCCGCGTCCAGTCCGTCCGGCACGTCAGTCGGCGGTCGCGGCACAGTTGTTCGGCCCCAGTTCGAGTTCGAACGCCGCGTCCGCATCGGCCGTCTCGTTCCCGAGATTGACCGCGATGATGGTCTCGTGGTTCGCCGGCCGTGGGGGCATCCCCGCGAGGACGCGCTCGACGAAGGTCTCGCGGTCGACAGAGAGGAGGTCGAGGCTCTCGCGCAGGTCGCCGAGGCGTGCGGTCACGCGGTCCTCCTCGACCTCGGCCTCGCTGGCGTAGTGACCGGGTGCGACCAGCGTCTCGTCGTCGAATGCGTCGAACCGCTCGGTGAGCGTCTCGTGGAGCGTCGCCGCGAACGCCTCGACGTCTGCGGCGTCGGCGTCTCGCGGCGATGCCGCTCGACTCTCGGCGGCGCGTGGCGCCGCCCACTCGAGGTCCGGCCGCGCGACGCTGTGCGTGAACAGCGAGTCGCCCGTCAGCAGCACGTCACCGACGCGGTAGGCGAGCATCTCCGTCGTGTGCCCCGGCGCGGCGACGGCTTCGAGTTCGGTGTCGCCCACCTCGAGCGTCTCGCCCGCCGCCACGAGCGTCGCGTCCCACGCCAGTCCGCGGTCCGTGGCACCCGCCGGGAGGACGGCGTCCGTGCCGGTCGCGTCGGCCACGGCCCGCACACCGCTGACGTGGTCGGCGTGGACGTGTGTGTCGACGGCAGCGACGAGGTCGGCCCCGTACTCACGCGCGTCGGCCACGTACCGGTCCGCGAACGCACGGAGCGGGTCGACGACGACGGCCTCGTCGCCCGACGCGACGAGGTACGCGAGACAGCCGCTGGAGGGCCGCCGGTACTGGTGAACGGTCACGCCAGCGGGGGTGGACCCGGCCGGCAGTTCCGTGGCCTCGTACAGCCGTGCCCAGCCGTGCATCCCGCCGGCGAGGTTGTACGCCTCGTACCCTTCGTCTGCGAGCAGGTCCGCGACCTCCGCGCTGGCCTCGCCGCGCGGACAGACCGCCACGAACGGCCCCTCGATGTCGCCTTCGGCTGCGTCCGCGACGAGGCCCGCCACGCCACCCGTCACGCGTGCGCTCACGAACTTCATGTACGGCACGTCGAGCCGCCGCGGCGCGTCGATGCGCCACTCGTCGATCTCCTCGCGGTTCCGCGTGTCCAGCAGGGTGAACTGTCGGCCGTCGTCGAGCCACGCCTGCAGGTCGGCCGGCGTGAGCGCGCCCGCCTCCTCCGGTTCCGGGGACTCGGCCACGGGGTCGCCCGCGGCCGGACCGGCCTCGGGGTCGGCTCCGGGGTCGGCGTCGTCGGTCATGGGTGCAGGTAGGCCGTGCGGCGGCATAAGCGTGGGCTGTGGCCGGACGACCGGGGCCACACCTATGCCGCTCCCCCGTGACGGCTCGCGCATGAACGGCGAGGAACTCGTCGAGGCCGTCCGGGCGGAGCGTGCCACGGAACTCGACCGACTCGGCTCGGAGAAGGCGCTCGTCGCGGCGACCGGGGCCCAGCTGGAGTCGGGACCGGTCCTGAGCGCGGCCGCGCGGCTGCTCGACGGCGGGGTCGACACGCTGGTCGCGTGGGGCGACGGAATCGACGACGACGAGGGCGCTCAGGCGGTCTTCGGCGACGCGGCCGAGAGGCTCGCCGACCGCCGCGACGCGCTGCTGGACCTGGACGACGATGCGAGCGCGGGCGGGGACGTACCGTACGTCGTCGACGAACTCCGAACCGCCGAGCGGACGCCCGAGCGCGTCGCCGCGGGGTTCGTCGCGTTCCCACTCGTCGCGGAGCGGCTGCTCCTGCAGGTCATCAACTTCCTCGTCAACGAGGGTGTTCGTTCGGGCGCCGACACGGTGCGCGAGGCCCGGAGCGACCTGCAGTCGATGCCCGACGACGCGGCCGACCTGCTGGACGACGTGTGTGCGGACGACGGGGACTGGGTGACCGCCCAGCAGGCCGCGACCGCCGCCATCGGGACGGCGTACGACGAGTACGCCGAACGGCTGGAGGAGATGGGCCTGGACCCGAAGCCCGTGTGCTGACTACCCCCGCGTCGCCTCCAGGTCCACCGTCGAGATGACCAGGGTCGAGAGGTCCGTCTCGGAGAGGTTGTCGTTCTCGTAGGCGCGGAACCAGCCCTCGCGGGTCTCCCAGCGCCCCTTCGGCTCGCGCTCCTCGGCCGGTTCGTCGACGTCGTACACCCAGATGGTCACGTCCGTCGCCGGCCAGCCGTCCGCGTGCGCGTCGAGCAGTTCCTGCAGGATGGACCCCATCTCGCTGCGCGGCACACCCTCCTCGGGCGCGGCCGTCTCGTAGGCGACGTGGAACGTCCCCTCGGTGACGGTGTAGTCCGCGATGTAGACCCCGTCGGCCATCAGGTGCTCCTCGAGGTGCTCACCGAGGTCCTGATGCGGGTCCTCCGATTCGCTCATGGCGACCCCTTCGCACTCGGGGTGTTAATCGGTGTCGTCGGTCCGGTGCGTGCGCCCACGGGAGTGGGTGTGGCCTCACACCGGCTCTGGCGGCTCGTCCTGGAACGCCACGACCGCCTCCCGGAAGTCGTCGGGGACGCGGGTGGGGCCGTCCTCGCCAACGGCGACGTGTGTGAGTTCGCCGCTGGCGACGACGCGGTCGTCGTCGGCCTGCCGGCAGACCCACTCGAAGTCGGCGCTCGAATCGCGAACCGCCGCGACACGGAAGCCGTTGCGGAGTTCGTCGTCGAACTCGGCGAACGAGTGGTAGTCCAGTTCCGTGTGGACGACGTGGAAGTCGACGCCGCCCGCCTCGAACTCGTCGTACGGGAAGTCGATAGTCCGGAGGAACTCGGAGAACGTCTCGTCCTGGTACGTGACGTACTCGCCGTAGAAGACGACGCCCTGCGCGTCCGTCTCGGCGTACCGGACGCGGTTCTCGTAGACGTAGTGGAAGCGGTCGTCGGCCGGGTCGTCGGGGATGGTGTCGGCGTCCATGCCGGCCCCGCGGGCGCGGGCGGGTTAATGCTACTCGTCGTCGGTCGCCTCGTTGTCGGTCCCGTCGTCTCCGTCTCCCTCGGTGGCTGGGTCCCCCGCATCGCCATCCCCCTCGCGCAGTTCCCGCGTCATCTCGCGGGCCTCCTCCAGGATGGCCTCGCGCTCCTCGTCGTCGAGTTCACCGCCCGGGACCGAGGCCGTCTCGACGCCCTCTGGGACGCCGGACGGTCCGTGGCCGTGTTGCTGGCCGTGCTGCTGACCGTGGTCGTGGGCGTGTCCGTCGTCGAACAGCGCGCCCGAGCGTTCGCCCGGGTCGTCCCGGCCGGGCGCGGTGCCGTCCTCCCCGGTGGTGTCCTCGAACACCTGCGGGTACTCACACTCCTCGAGGCGGTCCGTGTGGTCTGCCAGCGCCGACGAGAGTGCCGCCTCGTCGTACTCGTTCCACGCCGGGACGTGCTCGTCCAGCCAGTCGGCGTGGGCCTCGTTCCGGAGTATCGCGGTGAACGCGAGGTGGTTGGCGAGGTGGCCGATGTCGGCCTGCGGGTCGTCACAGACCGGACAGGCGTAGCCTGTGCTCATGGGCGGGCGTAGGACGGGGAGACACAAAAGCACGGCCGAGTGGCATCGCCCGGCCTCACCCACCGGGACGCACCATCACCAGCGCGTCCGTCCCGTCGTCGTAGTAGCCGGGGATGGTGTGGTGGTGGGTGAAGCCGAAATCGCGGTACAGCGAGAGGGCGGCCTCGTTCCCGTCCCGTACCTCCAGTTTGACGCGGGCGGCGCCGTGGCCGTCCATCACGGCGAGACCCCGTTCCAGCAGGCGTCGGCCGATACCCTGGCCGCGATGGTCCGGGTGGACGGCGATGTCCTTCACGTGGCCGATGGGGTTGCCGTGGTTCGGCACGGTATCGGCGACGATGTAGCCGGCGATGGTGCCCGGGTCGTCGCCCTCGTCGCGGCACTCGGCCACGAGGAACCCGGGCGTCCCGAGGAACCCCTCGAACGCCCCGTAGGGCCAGGGCTGGGGGAACGAGGTCCGCTCGATGCGGAACACCTCCAGCAGGTCCGCGCGGGTGGCCTCGCGTACCACGAGCGTCCGGCGCGGGGGCGTGGCCGTCACGGACCGGGCTACTCCCCCCCGGAAGTTAAGCCCTGTTGCCCGCTGCTCGTCGTCTCTCCTCTGGTTCTGGAGGTGCGGTCACGGGTCGGCCGGCCCACTGCCTGCCGACGTGGCGGCCACCGACCACGGGAACATGGTCGCCCCCAGTCCGTCCGGGGACGGCGGACGCGTTCTCGGCTGTGCACCCGCGTTGCACGGCAGCTACTGGACGATTCGGCTGTGGCCACAAGGTTCATACTCCTGCCGAGGCTACGGACGACTGCACCCGATTAGGGTGCATCCCCACCCCCCCACCCCGCTTTTACCACCCTCGAGCCACGGCTGCTGTGACTTCACGCTCGGAGAACCACCGATAGCGTTTGGTTCCCCGAGTCCGTGTGACCAACAATGTCCGACCGGGGTGACGGCGTGGAGGACTACTACGCGGTACTCGGGGTCTCCCCCGACGCCAGCGTCGCGGCCATCGAGGCCGCCTACCGTGACCGGGTCAAGCAGACCCATCCGGACCTCAACGACGCCCCGGACGCGACCGAGCAGTTCCAGCGCGTCAAGCGGGCCGAGGAGGTCCTCACGGACCCCGAGGAGCGGGCCCGGTACGACCGACTCGGACACGAGCGATACGTCGGTGAGGGGGTCGGCACCACCACGGCCGACGCTGCTGACGATGCCGGTGGTCGGTCCAGCCAGCGCCAGCGCGCCCGCTGGACCGCCGAGGGCTGGGCCGACCCCAGTTCCGCCGGTGCGGCGGGCGCCGGGACCGGGACGTCGACGAGGTCCGGCCCCCGACAGACCGCGAACTCCGCCACGCCCCCTGGCGACGCCGGACCCTCCACCGAACCGATGGACATGGGCGACCGCATCACCATCGCGGCCCGGATGCTGGAGCGCTACCGGTTCGAGATCGACCCGAAGACCGCCATCTTCGGGCTGGCGACGTTCTTCTTCTACCCGGTGTTCCTCGCCAGCAGCTTCACCCCGAAGTTCCCGCTCGTGGTCAACCTCATCCTGCTGTGCTGTCTGCTCTGCACGGTCGGCTACCTGCTCGCGACCCCGGAGGTCGGCGTCCCCGTCTTCGGCGCGTGGTCACTGTTCGGCCCCATCATCTTCATCTTCACCGACCAGCCGCTCCTCTCGTGGGCCGGGTTCTTCCTGGTCGCAGTGACGTTCGTCCCGCTCGGACTGAGCCTGGCGATCGTCGAGCTGTTGCGCCTGGATTAGTCGAACAAACTGCGTACGTCTCGGGCAATCTCGTTACTCTCCGCAGAGTTCTTGAGAAGTGGATAACCGGGTTTTGAAAGAAGGTCTCAACTCTCTCGCTGCTGCTCTCCGGGCAAGCGCGAAAGAAAGGGTGAACGTTCCGCGGGTGTGGCCTCAGTCGTCGGCGGGCGTCGCGCCGGAGTCGCCGTCCTCGGCCATCTTCTTCGTGTGCGAGAGCTTGCCACCGTCGGCGAGGATCTCGCGCTCGCGCTCGGAGGCGTCGAGGTGGGCGGTGAACTCCCACTCGCCGTCGTTGACGCTGACGCTGAACTCCTCCTTGCCGCCGCGGACGCCTTCCGCGACGTCGTCGAGGATCTCCAGGTCGTCACCCTGCTCGAGCTGCTCGTAGGTCTCCTCGTCGATGGTGAGCGGGATGAGACCGAAGTTGAACAGGTTCGCCTTGTGGATGCGGGCGAAGCTCTGTGCGAAGACGCCCTCGATGCCCAGATACATCGGGCAGAGGGCGGCGTGCTCACGCGAGGAGCCCTGGCCGTAGTTCTCGCCGGCGACGAGGAAGCCGCCGTCGCTGTCGAGGGCACGCTGTGCGAACGTGTCGTCGACGCGCGAGAGCGTGAACTCCGAGAGCTTCGGGACGTTCGACCGGTACATCAGGATGTCCTGCGTGGCCGGGATGATGTGGTCGGTCGTGATGTTGTCCTCCATGTGGAGGAGGTTCGGACCGGACAGCTCCGAGTCCAGCTCGTCCTTCAGCGGGACGTCGCCGATGTTCGGGCCCTTGACGAGGCCGTCGTCGACGGCCTCGTCGGGCGCGATGAGGTCGGCCTTCGAGCCGTCGTACTTGTCGGGGAGCTCGACGCCCGGCGCCTCCAGGTCGCCGAGTTCGTCGGCGAGGTCACGCGGGTCGACGATCTCGCCCTTGAGGGCGGCCGCGGCCGCGACCTCCGGCGAGGAGAGGAAGACGGAGTCGTCCTCGATGCCGGAGCGGCCCTCGAAGTTGCGGTTGAACGTCCGTACGGAGACCGAATCCGACGCGGGGACGTGGCCGATGCCGATACAGGCACCACACGTCGCCTCGGAGAAGTTGACGCCGGCGGCCATCAGCTCCGCGGTCCAGCCCTGGCGGGCGAGGATCTCGGAGGCCTGCTTGGAGCCGGGCGCGACGATCATCTCGGTCTTCTTGTCGATCTCGCGACCCTCCAGCATCTTCGCCGTCGGGAGGATGTCCTCGTAGCCACCGTTCGTACAGGAGCCGATGATGACCTGGTCGACGGACGTGCCAGCGGCCTCACGGACCGGGACGACCTTGTCCGGCATCGAGGGCTCGGCGATGAGCGGCTCGATCTCGGACATGTCGACGACGATCTCGTCGTCGTACTCGGCGTCCTCGTCGGGGCCGATGTCGACGAACTCGTCACCGCGACCCTGGCGCTCCAGGTAGTCCTTCGTCTCCTCGTCGGTCGGGAAGATGGAGGTCGTCGCGCCGAGCTCCGTGCCGAGGTTGGTGATGGTCGTCCGCTCGGGGACGGTGAGGTTCTCGACACCGGGGCCGGTGTACTCGAAGATCTTGCCGACGCCGCCCTTGACGGTGAGGCGGCGCAGCATCTCGAGGGCCACGTCCTTGGCGGTGCTCCACTCGGGGAGCTCGCCCTCGAGCCGGACGTTCACGACCTCCGGCATCTCGATGTAGTACGGGCCGCCACCCATGGCGACGGCGACGTCCAGGCCACCGGCACCGATGGCGAGTTCGCCGAGGCCACCGGGCGTCGGCGTGTGGCTGTCGGAGCCGAGCATCGTCTTGCCGGGCGCCGCGAAGTTCTCCTTGTGGACGTTGTGGCAGATACCGTTGCCCGGCCGCGAGAAGTGCGCGCCGAACGTGCCCGCCGCACTGCGGAGGAAGCGGTGGTCGTCCGTGTTCTTGAAGTCGAACTGGTAGGTCTGGTGGTCGCAGTACTGGGCCGCGATCTCCGTCTGGACCTCGTCGAGGTCCAGCGCCTCGAACTGCAGCCAGACGAGGGTCCCGGTCGTGTCCTGTGTGAGCACCTGGTCGATCTCGATCCCGATCTCCTCGCCGGTCTCGAGCTCCCCGTCCACGAGGTGGTCGGAGAGGATCTTCTCGGTAAGCGTCTGTCCCATTGTCGTCTGACGATGTGCGACCCTCGAATATAAATCCGGCGTGTCCGCCGCTTCTTGCGGGGTTTAGGCGGGCCTCAAGCGCCCGAAATCGGCCGTTCCGGGTCTGCGAGTCCCTGCCCCGTCCGACCGATCGGCCCGACGGCGCCGTGGCACAACGAATATACTGATACCACCGTCCACTGACGGTATGTTCAATATCTCGATGCGCCAGCGCCGGTCCCTCCTGTGGGCGCTGCTCGCCGGAGGGTTCCTGCTGGTGAACTTCCACCGGACGGCGACGGCCGTACTGGCGGATACGCTCGCGGCCACCTTCGACGCGACCGGCGCCGAACTCGGGAGCCTCCACGCCTCCTTCTTCTACATCTACGCCGCCCTCCAGCTGCCCTCGGGGCTCGTGGTGGACCGCTACGGCCCGCGGCGGGTCGGTGCCGTCGGCCTCGCGGCGATGACCGGCGGCGTGGTCTGGTTCGCGTTCAGTGGCGGTCTCGCCGAGGCGTTCCTCGCGCGCGGCGCCATCGGGCTGGGCGGGAGCGTGCTGTACATCTCGACGCTCCGGTTCTGTGCGAACTGGTACCGGCCGGACGAGTACGCGACCATGACCGGCTACACCATCGCGGCGGCCGGGGTCGGCGGTATCCTCGCGACGACCCCGCTCGCGCTCGCCATCGAGGCGGCCGGGTGGCGGACGGCGATGCTGGCCGCGGGTGGCGTCGGCGCTGGCCTCGCAGTCGCCATCGGTGCGGCCGTCAGGGACACGCCCGCCCGTGCCGGACACGAGGCGGTCGCGGGGGCCGACGACGCGGGGGCGGCGGCCACGCTGGAGGACGTGCTCGCCAACACGCGGACCGTCCTCGCGGAGCGCGAGACGTGGCTGATGGGCGTCGCCCTCTTCCTCACGCTCGGCACCAACTTCACCGTCCTCGGGCTGTGGGGCGTGCCGTACGTCGTGGACATCTACGGCGTCGACGTGGCAACCGCCTCGACGTACGTCCTGCTGGGGAACGTCGGGTTCGTAATCGGCTCGCCCGCGTTCGGCGCGCTCTCGGACCGGCTCGAGCGCCGGACGGCACTGATGGTCGGGGCCGCCGCGCTGTTCACGCTGAGCTACGCCGCGCTCGTGCTGGTGCCACCCCTGCCGGTCGTGGGGACGGCGCTGTTCTGCGCGCTGTTCGCCAACGGCGGCGTCGCACTCGCGTTCACCGTTGGCAAGGAGCGCCACGATGCCGAGGTGGCAGGCACCGTCACCGGCGTCATCAACAGCATGGGCTACTTCGGCGCGGCCGTGTTCCCGACGCTGCTCGGGGCGGTCCTCGACGCCTACTGGACGGGAGAGGTCATCGGCGGTGCCCGGGTCTACACCGTCCCGGGCTACCGCGTTGCGTTCGCCATCGCGACGGCGACCGGCGTGCTCGCCACGGGGGCCGTCGTCTGGCTCCACCGGCGCGAGCAGCGGGCGCCCGCTGCTGACGGGGCCGCGCCCGCGACCGACTGACCGCCGCGTACTACCGGCTGGCCCGGGGGTCCCGGCACGGGGCAGCCCCACGGGTGAGCCCGCATGTCGCATCCACGCCCGTGACCGCGGGCTTATACCCTCGGACCGGCAAGCGCGTCCATGAGCACGACTCGCGTCGCGGTCGCCTGTCCGTCCTGTTCGCCGGGGGACGAGACGGTCCACGAGGTGTTACACGAGCACGGTCACGCCACCGTCCGCTGTACGGAGTGCGACCACGTCCACAAGACGGACCTCCCGGACGAACCTACCGTCGAGCGACGGGTCATCGTCTCGCAGGAGGGGGATTCGTTCGACGCGACCGTCGAGTTCGACCCCGAGGAGACGCTCGCGGTCGACGACGAGTTCCTCGTCGAGACCGAGGAGGCCATCCTCTCGGTCGCGGTGACGAGCCTCGAACTCGCCGGCGAGGACGAATCACCCCGGACCGACGCCGCCCCCGTCGACGACGTGAAGACGGTCTGGACGCGCGTCGTCGGCAACGTCTCGGTCGACCTCACCCTCCACCCGAAGGACGGCCGCCACGACTCGACGTACTCGACGACGGTCCGGGTGCCCGGCGACGAGGTGTTCACGGTCGGTCAGACCCAGGAGTACGGCGACGCCGAGTTCACCGTCGAGGGCATCTTCCTCCGGAGCGACGTGGAGCGCTACGGCCAGCAGAAACTCGACTACGCGGGCGACCAGGCGCCCGCCAAACACATCAAGCGGGTGTACGCCCGCGACGAGAGCCGGACCTCGAACGCCTGGTCGGGGTGGTGACGAGTCATGACTGATGCGGACCTCCGCGAGGCCCGCGAACGGATGGTCGAGGGCCTCGTCTCCGGCGGCCGTATCAGCGACGAGCGCGTGGCCGACGCACTCCGGGCGGTCCCGCGCCACGCGTTCGTCCCCGAGGGGAAGCGTGACGCTGCGTACGCCGACCGTCCACTCCCCATCGGCGACGGACAGACCATCTCCGCGCCGCACATGGTGGCGGTGATGGCCGAACTGCTCGATGTCGATGCGGGCGACCGCGTCCTCGAAATCGGCACGGGCTGTGGCTACCACGCCGCCGTCACGGCCGAACTCGGCGCCGAGGTGTACAGTATCGAGTTCGAGCCCCGGCTGGCCCGCGAGGCCCGCGAGCGCCTCGACCGCCTGGGCTACGATGTCCGCGTCCGCGAAGGGGACGGCCACGAGGGCTGGCCCGAACACGCCCCGTACGACGCCGCGTACCTGACCTGTGCCGCCGGCGAGTTCCCCGAGGCTGTCGTCGAGCAGGTCCGACCCGGAGGGACCCTGCTCGCGCCGCTCTCCGACGGGGTCGGGCAGACGCTCGTAGAGGCCACGCCGCGGGCCGACGGCTCGCTGGACCGCGAATCCCACGGTGGCGTCCGCTTCGTCGAGATGCGCGGTGGCTGACGCTCGGGCAGTTCCGGTGCCCAGGCGATGGAATTATCATTGTCGAGTGGTAACTACCCACACGGGCAGTCGAGACACATCGTCTCTCCCCCCAACGGCTGCCCGTGACCTACCCCTACCCGGTATGGGTCCGGCGCTCGGCGCGCCGGATGCGATGGTCCTCTCCCTTTCGCGTACCCACGGCTCTCGATTCGGACCACCGACAGGAACGGACCTCCCCAGAGGGGTGTAGCGTCGTGTGGGGCGACGCCTCCCCGACCGCGCGCGGCCTCGGATGCTACATGCGGGTCCCGGCGCCCGATGTGGGGTCAGAGGCGGTCGGGTATCCCGCAGTCGCACGTGTGTCCTGTTCTCTAATAAACGCGGGGGCCACTTGCCGGTCCACCGCGGATGCGCGCCCGGATGTCTGCCGGGGATGCGGGCGTCGGCCGCTTTCCGATTGCCTCGTTCTCGACCTCCTGTTCTCGGTTCTCCGGCCCGGGACGCCGCCGGCGCGCACCTTTTCACGCACCGTCACCTACCTGCGGTATGGCCGATTGCGTCGTCTGTGGGCGGGAGACCTCCGTCACGGCCGCCTGTCCGCACTGTGGACAGCCGGTCTGTGCGGCCCACCGGGCGACCGACGCACACGACTGTCCCGGCCTCGACGCCGAGCGGACGCGCGGCTGGATCATCGACCTCGACGGGCCGCAGCCGAAACCTGCCGACCGTGAGGACGGCACCACAGCGGGCACCGCCCGCGAGGACGGCACCGCAGCGGGCACTGCCCGCGAGGACCCGGACTGGGTCGACCTGCTGACGCCCTCCCGGAGCGGCGCGTACATGGCCGTCGCCAGCGTCCTCGTCCTGCTCGTCGCCGCGCTACTGGTCGTCGTCGCGGCCCCCGGTCCCGGCGCGGCCGCCGGAGAGGACCTCGACGAGACCCGGGTCGAACGGCTCGTCGCCCAGGAGGTCAACGACCGCCGGGCCGCCAACGGTCTCGACGCGCTCGACTACGACACCGGGCTGGCCGAGGTGGCGGCCTACCACTCCCGGGATATGCACGAGCGCGACTACTTCGCCCACGAGGGCCCCGACGGCGAGACGGTGGGTGACCGCTACGCCCGCTTCGGTATCGACTGCAACGGCGGCGAGAACATCTACCTCACCCACGGCGGCGGGCTGGCCGCGACGGAGCAGACGCTGGCCGAGCACGTGGTTCGCGAGTGGATGAACTCTGAAGGCCACCGGGAGGCCATCCTGAAGGAGCGCTTCAACCGGCAGGGCATCGGCATCGTCATCGTCGATGGGTCGGTGTACGCCACGCAGAACTTCTGCTAGGGCAGGTTTAGTTTAAGATACGCCATTATATTGATATTATTCTGGAAGTTGGGTATTTGTGCTCCTTTCTTTCGTATCTATCGGTGCGACCTACGAAGCCCTCGCACGCAGTGCAGCGGCTGGCCTGCGGCACAGCCGCCAGCGCGCGCCCATCCGACTGACGGCGACGCGACCTGCCACAATCCACGGGCCGGGAGCGCGTGGTCGAGCGAAGCGAGACCCGTGCGACCCGGGGAAGGGCAGGGGCATCGTGCCCGTGACACAGCCGACTCCTGGCGGACTCGAAGGGCGAGCGGGCTCCGGGTCATCTGACGACGCAAGCACCACAGGGTGAGCGAAGCGAACCCGAGGAGCGCAGCGAGTCAGGGACCCGGAGCGCGCGAGGGCTTCGGAGGTGTCGTCGTCGCTGTGGGCAGCCTATGAGCACGAGGGCTCCGTAGCTGTCTCCGTCACAGCCCCCGTTGCAACCAGCCCTTCGCCCCGTCACTCGCCACCCGGAGAACGTAGCCGTTAACCCCGAACACGCAGAACCGACTCCAAGAACACCAATGCGTGTCATCGGAACCGTCGGGCTGGCCGGGAGTGGCAAGGGCGAGTTCGCCGAGGTGGCCCGCGAGGCCGGCGTCCCGATCGTCACGATGGGTGACGTCATCCGGGCCGAGTGCCGGGACCGCGGGCTGGACCCCGCCGACCACCACGGCGAGGTCGCGCGGGCCCTCCGCGAGGAGAACGGGCCCGGCGCCATCGCGGAGCGCTCGCTCCCGCTCATCCGTGAGGCCCTCGAGGAGAGCGACGTGGTCCTCGTGGACGGGCTCCGCTCTGACGTGGAGGTCGACGCCTTCGAGGACGCCTTCGGCGACGCCTTCTCGCTGGTGAGTGTCGAGGCGCCCTACGCGGTCCGCGAGGAGCGCATCACCGACCGGGGACGGGACAACACCGAGCACGAGACGCTGGCCGAGCGTGACGCCCGCGAACTCGGCTTCGGGATGGGCCGGGCGATGGACCGCGCGGACCTCGTCGTCGAGAACGTCGACTCACTGGAGCGGCTCCGCGAGCGCGCCCACACCGTCGTCGAGGAGGGCATCGACGCCGTCGAGCCCGACGACGGCTTCGACTGGCGCGAGAGCCCCGGCGCCGAGGAACTGGAGGAGGTGGGGGAGTCGTGACCGACGTCTACAGCGTCGACGTCCAGATGACGGCGCCCGTCATGCCGACGGAGGTGACCGACCGCGTCCGCGACGCCGTCGAGAACCTGTTCCCCGAGGCCGATATCGAAGAGGGCCACGGCGAGTTGCTCGCCGAGGCCCACAGCATGGAGACCTTCTCGGAACTCCTCCACGAGGAGGCCATCCTCGACACGGCCCGCGGGCAGTTCCTCGCCCATCGACAGGGTGACACCTTCTCGTTCGACCTGAAGAAGCAGGCCGCGTTCCAGGGCGTGGTCAACTTCGCTGTCGGCGACCCGGCAGAGCTGGGCGACATCCACGTCCGCGTGACCGTCCACGAGCCCTCCGCCGAGGCGTACATCGACCACGTCGCGCCACGGACGGAGGACGGCACGCCCATCGAGGACTGAGTGGGCGGGACCGTACCGCCCTCGGAGGTCCGGGTCTCAGCGCTTCTCTGCCTCGGCGATGGCGCTGGAGAGGCCGTGGCCGTTCGTCGCGGGCTCGGGGGCGGAGGTACTGTAGTCCGGGTCGCGGGGTTCTCCGTCACCGTCACCGTCGTCGGCCGTGGACTCGTCGTCCGCCCCGTCGACCCGGCGGATTGCCGGTGTGAGGTCGTCGCTGCCCGTCGACTCGTCCGGACTGGTCACGGGGCGCACGGCCGGCGTCGCGTCGTCGGCCACGTCGCGGGGTGTGACCGACGGCTCGACGCGCTCGATGGCGTCGGCCGCCGCCTCGGCGTCGGTCGTCGACACCTCGCGCTCGTCCTCCATCTCGTCCTCGCTCTCGTCGCGGGTGATGGTCATCGCGCCGCGAGCCCGGATGGCGCCGTCGACCTCGGCGTCGTCGTGGAGGTCGACGTTCTCCCCGGCCACGTCGCCGCGGATGTGGGCGGCCTTCGCGATGGTCACGTCGCCGCCGCGCGTGGTCACGTCGCCGTGGATGACCGCGTCGGCAGCCACGGTGATGTCACCCTTCGCGCGGAGCGAGCCGAACAGCTCGGTCCCCGCGCCCACGTCGATGGACTCGGCCCGGAGGTTCCCGTGGAGTCGGCAGTCAGCGCCGACCGTCGCGGGCGTCGAGACCTGCCAGGCGTCGTCGGAGACGCGTGCGCCCCGTGGGACGAGCACGGGCTCGTGCTCGCGGTCGTCGGTCAGGAACTCGTCGACGACCTCCTCGGCGTCCTCGTCACGCCCCAGCCGCAGGAGCTGCGAGAGGTAGACAAACAGGAAGACGATAGTCGGCATCGGGTTCCGGATGACAATCCAGCCGTTCGCCTCGAAGCCGTCCTCGATGTCGACGTCGTCGCCGATGTCGAGGTCGCCCGAGACGATGAGCTGGCCGGCGACGTGGACACGCTCGCCGAGGTAGGCGTCGCCGCCGACGAGGACGTTGCCGCCGACATCACACCAGACGTCCAGCCGACACTCCCCGTCGGCCTCGATGTCGCCGCCGAAGCGGACCCGCTCGCCGGCGTAGACGTTCCGCCCGCGGACCCCGAACTCGACGGTCGACTGGCCGCCCACGACCACGTCCCCGTTCGCGACGAGGTCGTGCTCCTCGACGGTCGTGCCGTCGGGAATCTGCAACCGGTCCAGTGGGTCCGAGCGGATGGACACGCCGACGGATTGGCACACCCACAGCATAAACCCTGACGGCGCGCACGACGAGCGTCTGACGCCCGCGTGACAGTCCTGATGGGCTCCACCGGGCCGGAGGCCGGCAGTACGCGGCCATGCAGTGCCATCGCCGGGGACCCCAACCCATTTGCGTGGTCCACGCCACTCCCGACGTAATGGCGAACTGTGCCGTGTGTGGCAAACACGTGGATATGCCGTACCGCTGCAACCGGTGCGGTGAGAACTACTGCTCGGAGCATCGACTCCCCGAGAACCACTCCTGTGCGGGCCTGAACGACTGGAACGACCCCGACGGCGTGTTCGACTCGGGCTTCGACGACGGCGTGAACGAGCGCGGCGGCTCCGGCGGGTTCCTCTCGGGGCTCACCAGCACCGGCGGCCCGCTGAGCTACTTCCGGGGGAACGTCTCGTACCTGTTCCTCGCCATCATGTTCGTCGTCTTCATCCTGGAGTTCCTCGTCATCTTCCTGGTTCCGGGTCTGTTCCGGGACATCTTCGTGCTGACGTCCGAGAACCCGTTCTACGTCTGGACGTGGGTCACGTCGGTGTTCTCGCACTCGCCGAACACGTTCTTCCACATCATCGGGAACGGTATCGTGCTGTACTTCTTCGGGCCGGTCGTCGAGCGACGTATCGGTTCGAAGCGCTTCGCCGCGCTGTTCCTCGCGACGGGCATCATCGCCGGCCTCGCGCAGATCGCCTTCGGCTTCGTCATCGGGAGCCCCATCACGGGCGTCCTGGGCGCCAGCGGTGCCATCATGGCGATTCTCGGCGTCCTGACGGTCCTGAATCCGGGGCTGAAGGTCTACCTCTACTTCATCCTTCCCGTCCCCATCTGGTTGCTGACCCTGGGCTACGCCGCGCTCTCCGTGGTCGGCGTCCTCCCGACGAGCGTGGGGGGCACCACCGCACTGGGCAACGTCGCGCACATGGCCCACCTCTCCGGCCTCGTCCTTGGCCTGCTCTACGGGCAGTACGTCAAGGGCGATGTCCGGAGCCCAAGCGAGGTCTCGCTCGGGGGGCGTGGCGGCGGTCGCCGGGGCGGCGGCCGGGGACCGTTCTGAAGCGAATCGCCGTGCGACTGCCGGTCAGTAGACCGTCACACCCGTCACCTCGAAGCGGGCGCCTCCCTCGCTTCCCTCTGTGACCATGATATCCCACCCGTGGGCCTCGGCGATGGTCTGGACGATGCTGAGCCCGAACCCGGTCCCCTCGCGCTCGGTCGTGTAGCCGGCCTCGAACACGGATTCGCGGTCGTCCGGCGGGATGCCCGGGCCGTCGTCCTCGACGTAGAACCCCCGCGGCAGCGACCCGACGGTGACGGTCACGGGGTCGTCAGCTGTGGAGCCATGCTCCACGGCGTTCCGGAAGAGGTTCTCGAACAGCTGTGTGAGCCGGCTCGGGTCGGCCTCTATCGTCGTGTCCGTCTCGACTTCCAGCCGGGCCTCGTCGGTCTCGACGCCGGCCCAGCAGTCCCGGACGTGGTCTCCGAGGTCGAACGACTGTGGTTCGTCGATGGCCTCCCCCTCGCGGGCGAGCGTGAGCAGGTCGTCGATGAGTGTTCCCATGCGGTCGAGCGCCGAGTCGATTGTCTCGACGCTCTCGTGGTCGCACTCCTCGTCGACGAGCTCCAGGTGACCTCGTGCGACCGCCAGTGGGTTACGGAGGTCGTGGCTCACGACGCTCGTGAACTCGTCGAGCCGCTCGTTGCGCCGCTCGAGCGCGCGGCGACTCTCCTCCAGTTCCCGGGTCCCCTCGATGCGCGCCAGCGCCACCTCCACGTTCGCGGCCAGCACCTTCCCCAGCGACACCTGCCAGTCCTCGAGCGGGCCGGTCGTCGTCGACCCGGCCATGAACACGCCGTACTCGCCCAGCGGAAGCACCATCTCGCTTCGCGTCGGGGCGTTGGGGCCGCCGGGTGCGACCCGGACCTCGTTGTACACCTGGGATTCGCCGGACTCGTAGACCTCCCGTGCGAGTCTCGTCCCGGTCTTGAACCGCGGAAGCGGTCGGGAGGCGGCTTCGGCGGCCGCGCTCGCCGCCGCCGAGAGCAGCTCGTCGCGCTCGTCGTCGTGGAGCCAGATGGTGTTGAGCCGGAGCCCGAGCACCTCCTCGGCCGCGTCCGTCGCCTTCCGCGCGGCTGCCTCCTCCGTCTCCGCCGTGAACAGTTCCCGCGTGGCGTCGTGGAGTCGCACCAGCCGCTCGCGGTGCGTCCGCCGGCTGGTGACATCGCGGGCGACGCAGGCGACGGTGTCACGGTCGCCGCCGTCACCGACGGGCCACCCGCTCAGCCACACCCAGCGCCCGAACCCGTCGTCGGGGTTCGCCCGGAGTTCGAACTCGACGGGGTCGCCGTCGGCGAGTCGGTCGAACCCGTCGCGGAGCGCCTCGCGGTCGTCGGGGTGAACCACCTCGACGACGGCCCGCGGGTCGTCGACCAGCTCCTCGGTGTCCTGTCCGAACAGGCGCTCGTACGCCGGGTTGACGTAGAGGGTCGCCGAGCGCCTCGGGTCGAACAGCCACGCTGCCTGGTCGCCGGTCGCGAGCAGGCGCGCCGACGCATGACGGCTGCGGGCAGCCTCGCCGCGCCACACTCCCATGACGAACCCGGATGCCCCACCAAGGCCGCCGGCGACCACCAGCCAGGTGGCCTGGAGTTCCCCCGGAACCGGCACCGGGACGGCCGGGCCGGTGCCGACGACGAGCCAGGCCAGCGTGGCGACCCCGAACCCGACGCCTGCCAGGTACCAGCCACCGACGTGACGCCAGTCGGGGTCCGGGTACGCCGTCCGTCGCAGGCCGAGCGCGCCCAGCAGCACCAGCACCGACGGCCCGGAACTCACCCCGGCCGCGAGGAGCAGCCGCACTCTCGGCCCGTCGATTCCAGGGCCGACTGGGAGCCGCCCGGTCGCGGCGATGTAGGCCCCCGCGAGGACGTGGAGCCCAGCGACGACGTAGACGCAGAGCTCGAACGGTGACGGTCGGTCGCCCCCCTGCGACCGTCGGTGTGACACCTGTGCACTCACCACTTGATTTTCCCCCCGATACTCCCCGTTTTGGGCGTCCGCCAATAAGTATCTGTACCGTACTCGCCTCCCGACAGGTTCCTCTGGGTGCCGGTCGAACGCCACCGCACATGCGCGAGCCGCCAGCCCGCTTCGACCCGGACCCGACGCTCTCCCGTGCCGAGATGGAGTCGCTCCAGCGCGGCATCGCCGACGCGGCCAGCTTCACCGACGACCTGTCGTTCGACCCGGACCGAGCGGGCGAGGCCGGCACCGAGGCGCCGCTCGTCGCCGGCGTCGACCAGGCGTTCCGGACGGACCGTGACCCCGAGCAGGCCGTCAGTGCCGTCGTCCTGTGGCGCGGTGGCGAGGTCGTCGAGCGGACCCACGCCGTCGCCGACTGCGAGCTGCCGTACATCCCGGGGCTGCTCTCGTTCCGGGAGGCACCCTCCATCCTCGCCGCCTTCCGGGAGCTCGAGCGCGAACCCGACCTCGCGCTGTTCGACGGGAGCGGGCGCATCCACTTCCGGCAGGCGGGTCTCGCGACCCACGTCGGCGCGGCGCTGGACCTGCCCAGCGTCGGCATCGCCAAGTCGCTGCTCTGCGGGACTCCACGCGAATCCGTGGACGCGCTCTCCGAGGGTGCGCGTGTCCCCATCGAGGTCCGTGAGGGTGACGACGTGGACGCTCCTGTCGGGACCGTCATCGGCTACGCCTTCCAGAGCCGCCAGTTTCCCGACTCGAAGCGCATCAACCCGCTGTACGTCTCGCCCGGCCACCACGTGAGCGCCGGAACGGCCGTCGACCTCGTCGAGCGCTGCGGCGGCGACTACAAGCTCCCCGAGCCGACACGGCTGGCCGACGCGTACGCCGACGAGTGCAAGCGCGGGGGCCGCGACGGGTAGCCGCCCGAACGTCAGACCTACCCCGCCACCACGCCAACTCGGAGCAACGATGGTCACCAAGGAGGCGTCGTGGGCGTACCGCGACGGCGTCGACGAGGAGTTCGCGCGGACCTACTTCCGCCGGTTCGGACCGGGCGTCGTCTCCTCGGTCGGCGTCGGCACCTACCTCGGCAACCCCACGGACGAGCAGGACGAGCGCTACGAGACGGCGGTGCGGCAGGCCGTCGAGTCCGGCGTGAGCGTCGTCGACACGGCCGTCAACTACCGCGCCCAGCGCTCGGAGCGCGCGGTGGGTCGGGCCATCGAGGCCGCCGACGTGGACCGCGAGGCCCTGCTCGTCGCGACGAAAGGCGGGTTCGTCCCGTTCGACGGCACCCAGCCGGACGACCCGGCGGCGTACGTCCGCGATGAGTGGTTCGAACCCGATTACGCGAGCCCCGAGGAGATGGTCCGGGGGAACTGCCTCGCCCCGCGCTTCCTGGACCGGTCGCTGGACCTGTCGCTGGAGAACCTCGGGCTGGACACGGTCGACCTGTACTACGTCCACAACCCCGAGACGCAGCTGGAGGAGCGCGACCGCGAGGCGGTGTACGACCTGCTGGAGGCCGCGTTCGTCCGGCTGGAGGAGCGCCGCGAGGCCGGCGACCTGCGCTACTACGGCGTCGCGACCTGGGAGTGCTTCCGGGTGCCCCAGGACCACCCGCACTATCTCTCCCTGCCCGAGGTCGTGCGCCGGGCACGCGCCGCGAGCGACCGCGTGGACACGAACGCGACCGGCTTCCGGGCGGTACAGCTGCCGTTCAACGTCCACATGGCCGACGCGTTCACCCGTGCGGCCCACGACGGGCCCGAGGGGCCACAGAGCGCGCTCGCGTTCGCCCACGAGGCCGGACTGGACGTCTTCACCAGCGCGCCACTGAAGCAGGGTGCCCTCGCGAGCGAGGGGGCCATCCCCGACGACGTGGCGTCGAAGCTGGCCGGTGAGACACCCGCCCAGCGGGCCATCAACTTCGCCCGCTCGGCGCCGGGCGTGACCGCCGCGCTCGTCGGGACGGGCAGCCCGGAGCACGTCGACGAGAACGTCGGCGCCGGCCGCCACGAGCCGCTGGGTGCCGACGCGTTCGACGCCACGTTCGAGTGACCCGGTCCCTCGTGGGTCGTCCTGTCTGAACGCCCGAACAGCCGTGTTCGCGCGGCTCACGCGGCTCTATGGCTGCTCGGGTGTCGGTGGCCGCAAGCCCCATACGCGCCCATCGCGTAGCCGCGAGCAATGAGGAAACGGGCGGTACCGTTCCTGGTGGCAGCGCTCCTCGTCCTCTCGGGCTGTACACTCGGGCCCGGTGGGCCGAGCCTCGACGACGGTGGCGGCGACCCGGTCTGGACCGGCGACGAGGACAACCCCTACCGGCAGGAGACCCTGACCGTCGCGGTGGTCGGGTCGGCCAACGAGTCGCGCGATTTCACGCCGCTCGTCCGTCAGGCGCTCGACTACTGGGAGGCCAACAGCGAGCAGTACGCGGGCTACCCCATCGAGTACCGGCTCGTCGCGAACGAGTCCGACCCGGACGTGCGGGTCACGTTCGTCGAGTCGGTCGCCGCGTGCGGGACCGAGGAGCACGCCGCGGGCTGTGCGCCGGTCATCACGAAGCCCGGCCAGTTCGACCCACCCGTCAGCGTCGAGGTCAGGACCGGCTTCTCCGACGAATCGACGGTCCAGGTGCTGAAACACGAGCTCGGCCACTCGCTCGGGCTGAACCACGGCGACGCCCCTGAATCCGTGATGCAGGCGTCCTCGACGCTGACCACGCCGCCACAGACGGATGCGAGCGAGCGGGCGCTCCCCTGGCGGTCGGAGACGCTCTCGGTGTACGTCGACGTGTCGACGCTCCCGCCGAGCGAGCGCGACGAGGCCCGCCGGCAGGTCGACGGGGCGCTGGGTTACTTCGCCGACGGTGCCGACGGCACCGTCCCGGAGAACGTCTCGTTCGTCCTGACGGACAACCGGAGCGCCGCCGATATCACCATCCGCGCGACCGACGAGTCGCCCTGCTCGACCTCGTCGGGGTCG
Source organism: Haloglomus salinum (assembly GCF_024298825.1). Lineage (NCBI taxonomy): Archaea > Methanobacteriati > Methanobacteriota > Halobacteria > Halobacteriales > Natronomonadaceae > Haloglomus > Haloglomus salinum. The sequence goes on along the minus strand of NZ_CP101153.1, from coordinate 799,892 downwards.
TGTGGCTACCTCCTCGGGACGGACCCCGACGGCGATGGCGCCCGCGAGTGGTACACCCGGCTGGAGATCACCGTCACCGACCTCGACACCGAGGCCGTCGGCTGGCACGTCGGCCGCTGGCTCGGCGTCGGTTTCGGACTGGAGGGCGGGGAGTACCCCGAGCCACTCCGCGAGAGCGCGTCCTACTCCGAGCGCCGGAGCGACTGGTGGGAGTAGGCGACTGCAGTCCCGGATTCCTCCCGAATCCGGGCGATATACCCGTAATCTCCCGAACTGGTCGGTAATTCCTGCGGCACGACGGCTGTTCGCAGGGTGCTCCCCGTTCCCCGCCACCCACAATCAAGTACGTCCCGCTCCCCAGCCCGACGTATGGCAGTCGGAATCATCGGTGGCAGCGGGGTGTACGAGGCGCTGGACCTGGAGCAGGAGGCGACCCAGTACGTCGAGACACCGTTCGGCGAGCCGAGCGGTCGGCTCACGGTGGGCGAGCTGGCCGGCGAGGAGGTCGTCTTCCTCCCGCGGCACGGCCGCAACCACTCGCTCTCCCCGACGGAGGTGCCGTATCGGGCGAACATCCACGCGCTGAAGCAGGTCGGCGTCGAGCGCGTCCTCTCGACGAACGCCGTCGGCAGCCTCCGCGAGGACCTCTCGCCCCGGACCCTCGTGGTGCCGGACCAGTACTTCGACCGGACGAAGCAGCGTCCGATGAGCTTCTTCGGCGACGGCGTGGTCGCGCACCTCTCCATGGCGGACCCGTACTGCCCGCACACCCGCGAGCATCTCGTCGATTCGGCCGACGCGACCGACGCCGACCTCGCCGACGGAGGGACCTACGTCTGCATCGAGGGGCCACAGTTCTCCACCCGCGCCGAGAGCGAGTTCTACCGGGCGAACGACTGGGACGTCATCGGCATGACCACCGTTCCCGAGGCGAACCTCGCTCGGGAGGCCGAACTCTGCTACGCCACGCTGACCGGCGTCACCGACTACGACGTCTGGCGTGACGAGGGCGTCACGCTGGCGGAGGTCCAGGAGAACGCCGCGGCCAACGAGGCCGCCATCAACGCGGTCCTCGAACGCGCCATCCGGACCCTCCCCGACGAGCGGGACTGTGACTGCGGTTCGGCGCTCGCCGGCGCCATTACCACGCCGCCCGAGGCCATCCCGGTCGAGACGCGCGAGCCCCTGGAGCTGCTCGTCGACGACTACCTCAACGACCCCGAGGGCTTCTGACGGGCCTGCACCGGCTGCGCGCACCGGGGATAATCACTACCCCCCAGCGCCCGCGGGACGGGTATGGACCCGACCCGACAGCTCCACCTCGCCGACGCGACCGGCTGGCGACGCGGCCTCTACGAGGACGTGATGTCCACGTTCCGGGCACCCATCGTCAACAGCATCTGGCGGACGCTCGTCGCCAATCGCCCGCATGCGGCCCGCCGCCTCTGGACGAGCGTGAAGCCACTGTTCCAGACCCGGGCGTTCACCGACTTCTCCGTCCGGTACCGCGACCGCGTGCTGGGGGCGCTGGAATCGGGGGAGGCTGACGGCAGCAGCGACGACGCCGGCCTCCCCGCGTACGACCCCGATGATGTCGACCTGTCGCCGGCCGACTTCGCGGCGCTCCGGGGGCAACTGGCCACCTTCGACATCGTCGCACCCCGTCTGGCCGCCCTGTTCGCGGTCTGTGACCACGCGCTCTCCGAGGGCTTCGACGGCGCCCGCGAGGACCACGCCGCGACCGCTCCCGCGACCGGCTGGCTCGACGCCGACCGCGGCACGCGCGTGACCGTGCTGGGCAGCGACGCGGCCCGCGAGGCCGCACCCGACGCGGTCGGAGCGATCGAGGACTACCACGGAACGGCGTTCCTGCCCTCGATCTATCGGTGTCTCGCGCAGTGGCCGTCGTATCTGGAGACCGTCTGGACGGACACCGCACCGCTCCGTGAGGCCGACGAGGTCGGCTTCGATGCCGCCCGTGAGGCCGCCGACGAGACCGTGGCGGCGTTCATCGAGGCCCCACCGGCCCCGTTCACCGTGACGACCGAGGGGCTCGCGGTGGCGGGTGTCGACGACCCCGAGGACGCGCTTGCGGACCTGCGGAACACCTTCGCGGCGTTCGCCGCGGGCGCGAGCGGCGTACTCCCGTTCCTCCACGCGTACGGGGCGACGGTCGACGCGACCGGGGAGCGGGGCTGGCGGGTGGGGGACTAAGCCGTTCAGAACGGGACGAGCAGGCTGCCAAGGACGAGAACCCCACCGGCGGCTGCCAGCAATCGGCCGGCGTCCGGCCACCAGTCGCGACCTTCGGCGGCGAGCGCGACGCCCCCGACGAGGATGATCACGCCTGATGTCGCCGTATCGAACGGTTCGAGGAACGTCTCGAGGACGAGCAGCGCGACCCCCAGGAGGAGCCCGCGGGCCGCCGGGGAGAGGGTCGCTAGTTCCGCACGAAGCGATGTCGAGAGGGCTGCGACGCGTGACATGTTCATCGATACTGGTGGAACTCACAAGAACCAGCCGGAGATACAAAGAGCAGTTTTCGTGAGAACCAGTGACAGTCAGTCCGCGACCGCTTCCTCGGTCCCTTCCACGGCGGCGGGGTCCTGCACCCAGAGGTCGCCGAACGTCTCGTCCTGTTCGAGGCGTACCTGGCCACGGTGTGCGAGAAAGAGCAGCCCGAGGAACGTCTGGACCTTGCTGCCGCCGGCCGCCTCCACCTCGGCGAACAGCACCTCGGCACGGCCCTGGTCGTACTGCTCACGGAGCGCCGTGTAGACCTCCGTGATGATGTCCTCCATGTGCTCGTCGTGTGCGGTGCCGGTCACGTCGTCGACCGTCGGCTCCTCCTCCATCCGGAAATCGTCGCCCGAGCGGTAGTCCAGGGTCTGGGTCCCGCGGCTGTAGCCGCTGGGTGAGCCGCTGGTGTCGTAGGTCCGGGACTCCTTCCACCGGGACTCGCGCTCCCGTTCGCGGAGCTCCCGGACGAGTTCGTCCAGCGTCTGGGGCATCCCGCGGGCGTTCTTCCGGTCGAGCCGGCGCTCCATCTCCTGTTCGAGGCCGGCGATGGGGTCGACCGACGGGTCGCCCGCCGCGCCCTCGGCGTCGGCCGGGCCGTCCTCCCACGCGACCTCCCAGGGCTCGCGCTGGTCCGCCTCCCAGGCGTCGTCGTCATCGTCGGCGAGCATCGCGTCGCTCTTCATCCGCAAGAGGACGCTCGCGTAGAACAGCGCCCGCCCGCCCGTGCGGATGTCGGCGCCGTCCAGCCGGTCGAGGAACGCGTCGGTGACGGTGACGATGTCGATGTCCCAGGGGTCGATGCGGTTCTCGTCCGCGAGCTGGACGAGCATCTCGACCGGCTCGACGCCCTCGTCGTCCCCGATGTCGCTCTCGTCGACCGCCTCGACCTCCTCGGCGACGGAGAAGCCGCCGAAGCCGGTGTCGGTGTCGGCCTCGTCGTCCGACTCGTCGGGGCCGAGGCCGGGCACGTCGACCGACGGCTCGCCCGGTTCGGGGTCGCCGGACGCGTCGCTCGCCTCGTCCCCGTCGTCGGCCTCGCCCGGTGGCGTCCGGTCCTCGTGGCCCGCGATGTTCAGCGGGATGTCGTCGTCGCTCATATCGACCACCCGTCAGTCATCCGCGACCACCTCCTCGTCGCTGTCCGGTCCCTCCTCGGAGAGATCGATGCCGGTGACGGCCGAGACGTTGTCGTCCTGCATCATCACGCCGATGGCGCGCTCGGAGCGCTCCAGCAGCGCGGCGCGGTGCGAGACGACGATGAACTGCGCGTCGCCGGCGAGTTCGTCGACCATCTCCCCGACCATCTCGGCGTTCGCGGCGTCGAGGAAGGCGTCGACCTCGTCCAGCGCGTAGAACGGCGCCGGGTTGAACCGCTGGATGGCAAAGATGAACGCCAGCGCAGTCAGCGACTTCTCGCCGCCGGACATGGCCGCGAGCCGCTGGACCGGCTTGTCCCGTGGCTGGGCCTTCATCGTCAGGCCGCCGTCGAACGGGTCCTCGCGGTTCTCGAGGTGGAGCTCACCCGAGCCGTCCGACAGCTTCGCGAAGATGCGCTGGAAGTGGTCGTTGATGCCCTCGTAGGCCTCCATGAACACCTCGCGTTTGCGCTCCTCGTAGCCCTCGATGCGCTCGCGGATGCCGTCGGCCTCCTCCTGCAGCACCTCGCGTTTCTCCTGCAGGTCCTCGAGGGCGTCCTGGACCGTGTCGTACTGGTCGATGGCGCGCATGTTGACCGGCTCCAGCTCGGCCATCTGGTTCTCCAGCTTCGTTATCTGCCCCTTGACGAAGCCGTGGTCGGGAATCTCCTCGGCGTCGTAGTCGCCGACCTCGTCCTCGAGTTCGTCGACCTCCCACTCGAGGCGCTCGGCCTCGCCCTCCAGCTCCGAGAGGTCGGACTCGACCGACGAGACGGCGTCCTTCTGTGCGTCGCGTTCTTGCCGGGCCGCCCGCAACTCGTCCTTGAGGTCCTCGCGCTCCTCCTTCAGGTCCGCGAGCTCTTCCTCGAGTTCGGCGACGGCCGCCTCCTTCTCCGCGAGCAGTTCCTCCTGCTCGTCGATGTTCTCCTCCAGCTCCTCGACGGCGTCCTCGGCCTCGGCCTTCCGGTTCTGGGCGTCCTCGATGGTGTCGTGGAGGTCGTCGATCTCGTTCTCGGCGTACTGCTTCTCCAGCTGGAGCTGGTTCAGGTCGCCGTCGATGTCGTCCATCCGGTCCTCGAGGTCCGATATCTCCCCGCGGAGTTCGTCGGCCTCGGCGTTCAGCTCGGCGATTTCGGACTCCTCGAGCTCCGTCTCGAGTTCGGCGATTCCGGCCTGAACGGACTCGATTTCGGCGGTCTTCGCGGCGATGGTCTCCTCGAGTTCGTCCATCTCCTCCGAGACCGCCTCGCGCTGCTCTTCGATGTCCGCGAGTTCCGATTCGAGCCGCTCGACGCGCGATTCGGTGTCCGCTATCTCGCCCTCCACGCGGTCGATCTCGTTCTCCACGTCCCGGACCTGCTCGGCGGCGTTCGACTGGCGGTCCCGGGCGTCCTCGAGCCGGTCCTCCACGTCGCGGATCTCCTCGCGGAGGTCGCGGCGCTGGTCCTCCAGCTCGTTGATGCGCTCGGCGACGCGCTCGATGCGGCCCTTGCCGCTCTTGGTGAACGAGTAGCGCGAGCCCGACGAGGAGCCGCCGGTCATCGCGCCGCTCTTCTCGACGAGTTCGCCGTCGAGCGTCACCAGGCGGTACTGGCCCATCAGGTCCCGTGCCGTCTCGATGTCCTCGACGACGAGCGTGTCGCCCAGCACGTACGAGAAGATACCCGAGTAGTGCGAATCGAAGTCGACGAGGTTGTACGCGAAGTCGACCACGCCGGGCTGGCTCGGGGCGCTCGGGAGCGAGCGGTCGTCCATCTGGGTGATGGGAAGGAAGGTCGCCCGGCCCGCCCCTCGGGATTTCAGGTGCTCGATGCCGCGCTGCCCGACGCCGTCGTCGTCGACCACGACGTGCGCGAGCCGCCCGCCAGCGGCCGTCTCACACGCGGTGGCGTACTCGCCGGGGACGCCGCCGAGTTGCCCGACGGTGCCGTGGACGCCGTCCATGCCGGCGTTGAGGATGGTCGTCACCGCGCGGCCGTAGGACTGATCGCCGCTCTGCCCGGCGTTCGCTTCGAGCTCGGCGTACTCGGACTGCTTGGCCTTGATCTCGTCCTCGACGTCGTCGAGGTCGTCGGTCAGCGAGCGCTTCTCGGTCTTGAGGTCCTCGACGACCTCCGTGATGGTCTCGCGGTTCTTCTGGGCCTTCTCGCGCTCGGTCTCGAGGTCGGACAGCTCGGCGCGCAGTTCGGGCAGGTCGGCCTCCGCTTCCTCGATGGCCTCGCGCTTCTCGCGCTCCTCGTTGGAGCGCCGGCGTGCCTCGTCGGTGAGGCGGTCCTGCTCGCGCTGGAGCTCGTTCTTCTCGTCCTTCAGGTCGTCCAGTTCCTCGCGCTTCGCGGCGAGGTTCTCCCGGAGCTCGTCGTACTCCGTGTCGATGGCCTCGATGTCGGCCTCGACCTCGTCGAGCGCCTCCTGCTTCTCGACGGCGTCGGCCTTCAGCGAGGACTTCTGGACCTTCAGCTGGCGGATCTCCCCCTCCAGCTCGTCGACCTCCTCGTTCTTCCGGTCGATCTTGACGAACGCCTGCCGGCGCTCGTTCTCGGCGGCCTCGATGCGCTCCTCGGCGTTCGATATCTTGTCCTCGAGCCGGGATATCTCGCCCTTGATCTCCTCCATCTCGCGCTTGATGGCGAGCTGCTCGTCCTCGCCCTTGCGCTCGATCTCGCGGTTGAGCTCGGCGAGTTCGTCCTCCAGGCGGGTGACCCGTCCCTGGCGGCTGTCGAGCTCCTCGCGGAGGGTCGCGAGTTCCGCCTCGGTCTCCTCGATGGTCTCGCGGGTCTCCGTCAGCTCGCCCCGCTTCGTCTCCAGCTCCGCGGCCTTGAGGTAGCCCTCGTATTCGGCTTTCTCCTCTTTCAGGTCGCGGTACTCCAGTGCGGTCTCGCGTTCGTCCTCGAGTTCCTCGAGGCGTTTCTCCTTCTCCTCGATACGGAGGTCGGCCTCCTCGATACGTTCCTGGACCGTCTCCAGTTCCTCGAACGCGTCGGCCTTCTTCGCGTCGAACTCGGCGACGCCCGCGATCTCGTCGATAATCTCGCGGCGCCGGCCCGCGGTCATCGTGATGATCTCGGTCACGTCGCCCTGCATCACGACGTTGTACCCCTCGGGCGTGACGCCGGCCTGGGCGAGCAGGTCGCGGATGTCGGCGAGGTTCACCGAGCGACCGTTGAGGTAGTAGTACGAGTAGTAGGTGTCCTCGTCGGTCTGCTTGACGCGTCGACGGATGGAGATCTCGTCCACGTCGCCGACGTCCTCCGTGCCGGCGGCGCTGACGACCTGCGAGCGCTCCAGCGTGCGGTCCTCGTTGGCGAGGATGACCTCCACGCTGGCCTCGCGCTCGCCGGAGAAGTCGTTCGCCTCGTCGTCGTGGCCGGGGTTGTATATCAGGTCCGTGAGCTTGTCGGCGCGGATGCCCGAGGTCCGGGCGAGCCCGAGCGCGAACAGGACGGCGTCGATGATGTTCGACTTGCCAGAGCCGTTCGGGCCGCTGATGGTGGTGAAGTCCTGATAGAACGGGATGCGTGTCTTCCGGCCGAAGCTCTTGAAGTCGTCCAGTACGAGCTCTTTGATGTGCATGTGGGGCGCTCGTTGCCCCGCGTTCAGGCGACGATGATGTCGTCCGACGCGGAGTCCTCGTCAGCCTCCTCGCCCGCCTCGCTTTTAGCCTCGTCGGCCGATTCGACCGCCTCGTCGACCTCCTCCTGTGGCGCCTCGCGGCCGTTCTCCGCGCTGGGCTGGGTGCCGGTCGGCTCCGGGGCCATGATGTCGCTGGTCGCGGGGTCCGGTTCGACCTCGGCCTCCAGATGCTGGATGCGCTCCTTGCACTCGACGAGTTCGTCCGTCAGGCCGTCGACAGTCGCTTCCAGCGAGCGCACTTTCGCCTCTAACTCCTCGACCCGGTTGCCGGTCATACACCCACACGGTCCCTGCCGGCCCTTAAACCTGCGTCAGACACCCACACTGTGTCTGACGGGCGTCATCCGCCGGGAGGAGTCGGCGATAGGACGCCGGTCGCTCCCGGACCCTGGCCGTTCGCACGGCGGCTGCGGTCGTTCTCCTCGGCGGTGGAACGGCTTTCGGCCGTTCGCTCGCCGCTCCGCCACTCTTCGACGACCAGGAGTGCGTGACTATCCACGAGTTGATCGTAGAGGTCCCGAGTGGGATGGGGCGCACAACTGCGGCGCACCCCTTTTGACCCACGGTGACGGTAGTCCGGGTATGACCGAGGTCGACGTGCCGGAGAGCCACCCCCGGTACGAATCGCTGCTGACCCGCCACCGCATCGAGGAAGGCGTCGAGAAAGGTATCACATCCCGGCAGGGGCTCATCGCACAGGGGCGGGGCGAGGCGTACGACTACCTCCTCGGCGAGCGCACCATCCCGTCGGCCGACGAGGCCGAGCACGCCGCCGCCGCGCAGTTCCTCCTCGCGGAGCAGGCTGTCATCTCCGTCAACGGGAACGTGGCGGCGCTCTGCCCGGGCGAGGTCGTCGAACTGGCCGCGGCCACCGGCGCGGACATCGAGGTGAACCTGTTCAACCGCACCCGCGGGCGGATGGAACGCATCGTCGAGCACCTCCGCGAACACGGCGCCGAGGAGGTCCTCGGGCTGGAGGCGGACGGGCGTATCCCCGGGCTCGACCACGAGCGCGCGAAGGTCGACGCCGACGGCATCGGGAGCGCCGACGTGGTACTCGTCCCGCTGGAGGACGGCGACCGGGCCGAGGCGCTGGCCGCGATGGGGAAGACCGAACTCGTCATCGACCTGAACCCGCTGTCGCGGTCGGCCCAGTCCGCGAGCGTCCCCATCGTGGACAACGTCATCCGGGCGGTCCCGAACATCACCGAACACGCCCGCGCGCTCGAGGACGCCTCGGAACAGGAACTGCGCGACATCGTCGCCGCGTTCGACCGAGCGGCGGCGCTGGCGGCCGCCGAGGACGCTATCCGGAGCGGCGACCTGGACTGATTCCCGGTTTCTGGGGCTCAGCGACGCAGACATGTCCGGAGAGCGCGTACTACCGTCCATGGACAAGAACGTCGGCGGATACGACCGCATTGCTCGACTGGTGCTCGGCCCGGTCCTCGCCATCCTCGGAACCGCGGCCCTGTTCGGGTTCGTGACGCTCGCGGCTGGCACACTCGGACTGGCGCTCGCGGCCATCGCCCTGCTGGTCGGCCTGGTGCTCGTCGTGACCGGACTCGCCCAGAAGTGCCCGCTCAACCGCGTGCTCGGCCTGGACACCTACCGGACGGAGGTCGAGACCGAAGACGCCGAGACGGAACCCGGCCGGATGGCCTGAACACTCGCGCAGACGGGCAGACCTCCTGAACACCCCTTTCTCAAGCTGTACGTTCCCTGCCATAGCTGATGTCGAGCACGTGCACCACTGGTCCGCCCCGTCTCGTCGTCCCCAAGAGCTTTCAACCACTGGATAATATTCTGGAGTGGTATGCAGAACACGGAGCAGTTCGACGGCTTCAGCGACGCGAGCGAGGCGCAGGTGACCCGGGCCATCGCGGGCGAGTGGCACGAGGAGTTCATGGAGTTCACCGAGAGCGACGTCATCGTCGTCGGTGGCGGTCCCTCCGGCCTGATGGCGGCGAAGGAACTCGCCGAGCGCGGCGTCGACGTGCTGCTGCTGGAGAAGAACAACTACCTCGGCGGGGGCTTCTGGCTCGGCGGCTTCCTGATGAACAAGGTCACCGTCCGCGAACCGGCCGACCGCGTGCTCGACAACCTCGACGTGGACCACTCCCCGACCGACGAGGCTGAGGGGCTCCACGTCGCGGGTGGCCCCGAAGCGTGCTCGGGCCTCATCAAGGCCGCGTGCGACGCCGGCGTCAACGTCCAGAACATGACGGAGTTCACTGATCTCGTCGTCCGGGAGGACGGCACCGCGGCGGCCGACGGTCGCGAGGGCCACCGCGTCGGCGGCGTCGTGATGAACTGGACGCCGGTCCACGCGCTCCCGCGCGAGATAACGTGCGTCGACCCCGTCGCCGTGGAGTCCGACCTCGTCATCGACGCCACGGGCCACGAGGCCGTCGCGCTCTCGAAACTCCACGAGCGCGGCGTCCTCGACGTGGCGGGCATCGCCGAGGCCGAGGAACGCGCGACCGGGATGGACAACACCGACGCGGACTCGTACGGTGCCCCCGGCCACGACTCGCCGGGCCACGACTCGATGCACGTCGCCGAGTCCGAGGACGCCGTCGTCGAGCACACCGGCGTCGTCCATCCGGGGCTCGTCGCGAGCGGGATGGCGGTCGCGACCGCGCACGGCCTCCCGCGGATGGGCCCGACGTTCGGCGCGATGCTCCTCTCGGGGAAGCGCGCCGCGCAGGCCGCGCTCGACGAGCTCGGCGTCGATGCGCCCGACGTGTCGACGGCGCCGGCGCCGGCCGACGACTGAGCTGTCCAGCGTGGGGGGACTCAGACCTGCCCGGACAGCACGCCCACGAACCCCAGCCCCATCGTCTCGTAGCGCCGCGCCCGTGACCGTGCCGTGAGCGTCCGCCGTGACGCGCGTACCCGCTCGGAAAGCGGCGCGTCGAGGTCGCTGCCCGGCACGAGCGCACGGGCCACGTCTCTCGCCGACGACGAGGGGGCCCCGGCGGCCACGAACGCCCGGAACGCGGGGTTCAGGAGTCGGCCGGCGGGATGCTCGCTCGCGGTGGCGTCGACCAGCGCGACCCGACCGCCCGCGCCGTCGTCGGGGGCACCCGCCACGAGGGCACACCAGTCCTCGACGGCGGTCGCGGGGTCGTCGAGCAGCCCGACGACGAACGTCGCCAGCAGCGCGTCGGCTGCCTCGACGGGCGCCGTCGTCGCGTCGCCCTGCACGACGTGGACGTTCGCCCATCCCTCGTGGGCGACCCGGTCCCGGGCCCGCGCGAGCAGCGGCCCGGTCAGGTCGACGCCGACCACGCGGCCGCCGGGGCCGACCGCGCGCCGGAGGTACGGCAGGTTCGCGCCCGTCCCACAGCCCATCTCGACGACCGTGTCGCCCGGGGCGAGGTCGAGTGCTGCGACCGCCCGGGCGCGCCACCGGCCGACGGGCGGGAGCGTCGCGATGCGGTCGTACAGCGCGGCGTTGTCGCCGTAGAACTCGGCGACGGCGCGCCCGCTCATCGGGCCTCGGCCAGGTCCCGGACGCGGTCGGCGACCGTCGTGGCGTCCGGCCCGAGAACGTAGACGATGGGCTCGACGCCGAACCCGCCGGCCTGGTAGAGCGCGTCCGCGTCAGGGGTGTCGGCGAGCGCCTCGGCGATGGCCGCGTCGAGGGCATCGTCCGCCTCGTCCGCGGTGCCCGTCCGCTCGGCCTCCCCGACGGCGTCGAACTCGGCCGTCTCGTAGCCGAGGGCTTCGAGCGTCTCGACGATGGCCGGCGTGTAGCGGACGTTGCACGCCGCCCGCGCGGCGTGCCCGGCCCGTCGCGCCGCGAGCAGGACGCTCGCGACGTAGACGGAGACGCCGAACTCCGGCTCCGCCGGGACCGTCGCGCGCCCCTTCACGTCGAGGATGCGCCCCGGGACGGCGGCCACGTCCTCGACACGGGTGGCCTCGGGGAGCGCCTCGACCAGGTTCGAGCCGACGGCCGGGACGAGCGTCGTGAAGGCAGGCGATTCCTCCAGCGTCCGCAGGCCGCTCCGGACCGACGACAGGACGCGCTCGCTCGCCCGGAGCCCGGACTCGGGGTCGTGCACGTCGAAACTCCCCTCGTACTCCGCGAGCGGCGGGAACGCCTCCTCGTGGAGCTTCGCCAGCAGGTCGCCCTGTTCGAGCTGGCGGACCAGCACCTCCGCCTCGGCCAGCGCGCCGACCGGCGACAGCTCCCCACTCGCGAGGCCGGACCCGACCCGCCCGACGAGGTCGCGAACGCGGTCGTCGTCCGCCACGCGGTCGTTCACCTCGACCGCGCCGGTGGCGTACTTCGAGACGGCGCTCTGACTGATACCCAGCAGGTCCGCGACCTCGCTCTGTGTGAGGCCACGGTCCCGAAGGTCCGCCGCCAGCAGCGACCGGTACGTCGGCAGGAACTCCTCGACCACGACCTCCTCGACGAACTTCATCGGTTACTGGTCACCACCGAACGATGTCGTTCGGTGCCGAGACGCGGCCACGGCACGGTCGGGTCTCATTGGTCACCACCGAACTCGGTGTCCGAGCCGACGCGAGACGCCTGCGGCCCGGCCTGGTCCTGGTACTTCGATCCGCGCTCGCTCCCGTAGGGCCGGTCGGCTGGCGAGGAGAGTTCCGTGAACAGCACCTGCGAGATGCGCATTCCCGGCGTCAGTGCGACCGGTGCGGTCCCGAGGTTCGACAGCTCGAGAGTGATCTGCCCACGGTACCCGGGGTCGATAATCCCGGCCGTCGCGTGGATGACGACGGCGAGTCGCCCCAGCGAGGACCGGCCCTGAACGTGGGCGATGAGGTCGGGCGGTACCTCCACGCGCTCTTTCGTCGTCCCGAGGACGAAGTCACCCGGGTGGAGGATGAACTCGCCGTCCTCGGGCACGACGGTCTCGTCGACGTACTCGTCGGTCTCGGCCTCGCTACCCGGATGGATGCAGGGGATGTTCGTCCGCTGGAACTCCAGGAACTCCCGCCCCAGCCGGAGGTCGACGCTGGCGGGCTGGACCTGCAGGTCGATGTCGTCCAGCGGCTCGACGACGAGGTCGCCCTCCTCCAGCCGGCGGAGGATGTCCGCGTCCGAGAGTATCATGGCCGTTGGCGGGAGCGACGGCGAGGAAAGGATTCCGGTCGGGGGTCACGGGGCGGCGCCCCTGGCCAGTTCCCGGCGAGCATGCTCTCCCTGCTCGGCCGACCACGCCGCGGCCCCTGTCGCGAGCCCTGCTCGCCTGCCCACGCCGAGGCCCCGCTCCGTCGCGGGCCGCCAACAACCACAGAAACGGCACCGCAGATGTCATCCTCTAGTGGTGATTCGCATTGGTTTGTGGGGTAGAACTTTGGAATAATCCTGGTGGGCAACAACATTTATGACTCGTGTTCCAGTCAGTCCCACCTAGCAATGGGGGGCGATGATAACAACTCTCGTGGGGGCGATAGTAACCGAGACCCGGGGGGCGGCCCGTTCCGGACGGTCGCCGATACAGTTGCCGGGGCTGTCGTCGGAATCCGCGCGAGTCTGTCCAGTGGGTTCGGGGCTGACTCGAAGTCGGGGACCGCTTCGGAGGCGGCCCGGTCGCTGCAGGAGATGCCTCCGGTTCCGGAGGCGGTTCGTGACCACCCGACCCGCTCGTCGGTCCTGGCCGACGTCTTCGACTACTTCCGGGATATCGACGGGGACGGGCAGTTTCCGGCCCCCGACGACGAGGCCATCAACCGTCGGCTGTTCGACTTCTCGTATCTGGAGCACAACGACGAGATAGAGCGGTACTGGGTGAACGAGCCCTTCGCGTACGTCTCCATCATCGAGGAGCAGGGGACCAACGAGCTCCGGTACCGTGTCACGGAACCGATGCTCGACGAGTACGAGGCGTTCGTCCTCGACGAGCTGTCGAAGGTGCTGCGGGACAGCCTGATGTACCAGGACATCGCGGAGGGCACGAACCTGGCGGACACGTTCGCCCGGCGGGCCCGCGAGCTGATGGACCAGCATACCGCGGCGCTGGACCCCATCTCGTTGCACAAAATCCTCTACTATCTCAAACGCGACTTCGTGGAGTACGAGCGCATCGACCCGATCATGCGCGACGAGGCGGTCGAGGACATCTCGTGTGACGGCGCGGACGTGCCCGTCTTCGTCTACCACCGCGAGCACCGCGACCTCGATACGAACGTCCAGTTCGACCGCGACGGCCTCCTGTCGTTCGTCACGCGGATGGCCCAGCGCGCGGGCAAGCACCTCTCCGTGTCGAACCCGCTGGTCGACGCCTCGCTCCCCGACGGAAGCCGTGTCCAGCTCACGTTCGGCGGCGACGTGGCGACGCGCGGGCCGAACTTCACCATCCGGCAGTTCTCCTCGGTCCCGGACACGCCGGTCGACCTCGTCAACTGGGGCACCTTCAGCGTCGAGCAGATGGCCTACTTCTGGCTCGCCATCGAGAACAACCGCTCGCTCGTCTTCGCCGGCGGCACGGGCTCGGGGAAGACGACCTCGCTGAACGCCGTCTCCTTCTTCATCCCGAAGAAATCGAAGATCGTCTCCATCGAGGACACCCGCGAGATATCGCTCCCGCACGAGAACTGGGTCCAGTCGCTCACCCGCGAGTCCGTCACCGAGGAGGGTCGTGGCGAGGTGACGATGTACGAGCAGCTCCAGACCGCACTCCGCCAGCGCCCCGAGTACATCCTCGTGGGCGAGATCCGGACCGAGGCCAACGTCGCGCTGACCTTCTTCCAGGCGATGGCGACCGGTCACACCGCCTACACCACCATCCACTCCGAGTCGGTCACGGGCGTCATCAACCGCCTCGAGAACGACCCGCTGGGGGTACCGACACAGATGGTGAAGGAGCTCGACATCGTCTCCATCCAGCGGCAGGTGATGCTGAACGGCGAGCGGGTCCGCCGGAACGCCCGCGTCACGGAACTCCTCTCGCGCGGCGAGGTCGACGACATCTCGGTGCACGACGTGTTCGAGTGGGACGCCGCCGAGGACTCGTACAACGAGATGTTCGACTCCCGGGTGCTGGACGACATCGCCGACGACCGGGGCTGGGACCACAAACAGCTCAACCAGGAACTCGACCGGCGCGTCGAGGTGCTGAACTACCTCGTCGACAACGACATCACCTGGTACGAGGACGTGGCTCGGGTCATCCACACCTTCATGCAGGACCAGGAGCGGGTGCTGGAGGCCATCCGGTCGGGCGAGGAGGGGCTGGCGGAACTGGACTCCCGGATGTCGGGCCAGAGCCGGGGTATCGATGTGGGCGCGAGCGCGGCCAGCAGCGCCGTCGCCGAGGGGGCGGCCGACTCGCGCCCCGCGGGCGCGCCGAACCCGTGGGAGCGAGTCGACTCCGATGCCGACGACGAACTCGCCGGAACCGATGCCGACCAGTCGCCCCGGGCCAACGGCGGCCGGGTCGAGGGGTCGTCCGCGACGGACCCGGAGGACACAGCCGCTTCCCCCGATTCGCCGGTGGACCCCGACGGCGACGGCGACGGCGACGGCGGCACCGCCGACCGGGGTGACGGGTCGTGACCGACCGGGCCGAAGGGCCCGACGGTGGTGACTCCGATGCCACGACGGGCGATGTCGCGTCCGATGGCGGTACGGCCGAACACCCGCCTGTCCCGGAGTACGAGGCCGAGCAGTACGTCCCGGGAACGGAGCCGACCGTCGAGAAGGAGTTCCGCGAGCGAGTGCTGAGCGAGAAGTTCGGGCCCGTCAGGGCCTACTTCAAGACCCGCCCGGAACGGCACTGGAAGCTCCAGAAGTGGCTCAACCAGGGCCGCTTCGGCGTCACCTACGACATCTACCTCACGCGGGCTGCGACCTACGCCGCGGCGGCCGGCATCCTCGGCGCGCTGCTGGGGTTCGCGCTGGTGGTCGCACTGGCGCAATCGGGCGTGCTGGCGGGCATCTCGGCCCCGTCGTTCGTCCCCACCTGGCTCGCCGAGGTCGCCGCTGCCAACCGGCTGGTCATCACGACCGTCACCTCCGTGACGACGGTCGGCCTGCTGGCCGGCGGCAGCGTCTGGCTCGGCGCGTACTACTACCCCTCGACGGTCGTCGAGGTCAGACGCCGGAGCGTCGACGTCACGCTCCCACACGCCATCGTCTACATGTACGCGCTGTCGTTCGGCGGGATGGAGATGACCGCCGTGTTGCGGCAGATGGCGGCCGCGGACGACACCTACGGCGAGGTCGCCCACGAGTTCGACATGATCGTCCGGGACGTCGACGTGTTCGGCAACGACCTGTTCACTGCGGTCCGGAACGCCCGGAACCTCACGCCCAGCGACAACCTCGAACAGTTCCTCGACGACCTGCTGTCGGTGCTGGACTCGGGCGGGGAGCTGACGGTGTTCCTCGAGGACGAGAGCGAGAAGTACATGCAACGGGCCCGTGACGAGCAGCAGTCGTTCCTGGACGCGCTCGCCACCCTCTCGGAGATCTTCGTCGTCGCGTTCGTCGCCGCGCCCCTGTTCGTCGTGGTGACGATGATGATGCTGAGCCTGTTGGGCAACGTCGGGACGATTCCGCTCGCCGTCATCGTCTACCTCGTCATCCCGCTCGGGATGGCGGCGTTCCTCGTCATCATCGCCGTGCTCTCCGAGCCGTACAAACAGCCGGACCACCAGCTCCAGCTGGACGACCGGGAGCCCGGCGACCCCAGTGAGGCCGTCCAGTCCCACCCCCACTTCGGTACCTTCCGGCGACTCCGAGAGCGTGCCTGGCTGAGCGACCGACTGGCCGACCCCACCGCGGTGTTCCGGGAGTATCCGCCCGCGACGCTCCTCGCAACGGTACCGCTCGCGGTGGTCCTGCTCGGCGGCATCGTGACGACGGGACTGGCCGATCCGACGCCCGCCGCGTTCATCGATGCTCCGGTCTCGACGACGGCGCTGCTCGTCGTCGCCCCGTTCCTCCTCGTCTCGGTGCCGCTGTCGCTCTTCCACGAGCTCGCACGGCGTCGCTCGGAGTCCATCTCCCGGCGGCTCCCCGACGCGCTCGACATCCTCGCCAGCGCGAACCAGATGGGGGTCGGCCTCGTCGAGGGGCTCGACCTCGTGGCGCGGAATCTCAGCGGCCGGCTCGCGGTCGAACTCCGGCGCGTCAGCAACGACATCCGCTGGAACAACGACATCCGCCGGGCGCTGCTGGGACTCGCCGACCGGCTCCAGGTCTCCCAGCTCACCCGGACCTGCAAGATCCTCGCCGAGGGCTCGCGCTCGACGGGTGACCTCCACCGGGTGCTCGACATCGCCGCCGAGGACACCCGGCACCGCTACCGGCTGGCCCGCGACCGCCAGCAGACCCTCTCCTCGTACACGGCGGTCGTCATCATCGGGTTCCTCGTCTACCTCGCGGTCATCGTCATCATCAACGAGAGCTTCCTCGGCCCCATCACGGGGAGCGGCCTCACGACCGGCGACAGCGGTCCCGTCACCATCTCGCAGGGCGCGGTCGACGCCTACCGGACCCTGTTCTTCCACTCCGCCATCATCCAGGCCGTCGGGACGGGGCTCATCACCGGAAAGCTCTCCGATAATGCGGTTCTCACGGGCCTGAAGTACAGCATCGCGCTCGTGCTCGTCGCCTTCGGGGTCTTCCTGTTCCTGTGAGCCGCTGACGGCCGGAGCCGTCGCGCCTAAGCCGGTCGCCCTCCCAGCCCGGGTATGAAACAGGCCATCGTCGCCCGGACGGATATCGGGATGGGACAGGGGAAACTCGCCGCACAGGTCGCGCACGCCTCGCTCCAGGCGTACGAGGGCGCCGACACGAAGCGCCAGCGCGAGTGGAAGGGGGGCGGACAGAAGAAGATCGTCCTGAAGGGCGAATCCGAGTCCCAGCTACAGGAACTCGCCGACATCGCCCGTCGGGAGGGGCTCCCGTACGCGCTGGTCCGGGACGCCGGGCACACCCAGTTGGAGCCCGGCACCGTCACCGCGCTCGCCGTCGGCCCCGGCCCGGAGAACATCGTCGACAAGGTGACCGGCGACCTCTCGCTCTTCTAGACCACTCGCTCTCGAGGTGGTAGCGGTCCGGGATGGATGTTCGTCCCCGGCGTGCTACCCCTCGAGCGGGCCGTCCCGCTGGAGGCGGGCCTGCCGGGCGAAGTCCATCGCGCGCCGGCCGGCGTCGAGCCCGGTCTCAAGCGGCGCGAACGTCCGGTCCGTGCCGGCCACCCAGCCCCCGGCGAGGTAGCAGCCCGCGGCCGCCGCGTCCTGGACGAGCGTGGGGTCGGGCCGGTTGTAGGGGTCGGCGTAGCGGTACCGCTCGTGGTCCGTCCACGAGGGGTCGGCGAGTCGGTCGTCGTCCAGCAGCGCGGCGGCCGCCTTGCGGGCCCGGTCGACGGCCGCTCCCGGGTCGTGGGCCGACGCCCAGCCGTCACCGAGCCTGACCACGAGCGCCTCCTGTCCCGGCGGGACGTGGCCCGGCTTGGCCGACTCCCGCGAGAGCCAGCGGACGTCGTGGGAGTCGTCGTCCGCGGCGAGCGCGTACCAGTCCCGGTCGACGGCGTGGTCGTATCCGAGGACGACGCTGTCGACGCTCCGGTGGTCGACGCGCTGGGCCGCCAGCTCGAGGTCCGAGGCCAGGGGGTCCTCGGCGAGGAGCGCGGCCGTCCGCTCGGCATCCGTCGCCGTGACCACACGCTGGGCCTCGATGGGCCCCTCGTCCGTGTGGGCCTGCCACCCCTCACCGGTCCGTTCGAGTCGCTCGACGGTCGCCTCGGGCCGGCGGTTGCAGTGCCGCGCCCCGAGCAGTTGCTCGGGCACCTGCTCGATTCCGTGACGGCCCGTCAGTCGCGCGTGGGTGGTCCCCGGGTGGGAGCGCTCGCTATCGTCGTCGAACGTCTCGACGTGGCCCTCGAACGCGACGCAGTCGGCGTCCAGCAGCTCCCGCACGAGCGTCGAGCGCTCGTCGCCCCGGTCGCGGAGACAGGTCGTGCCGATGTCGTACGTCACACCGTCGCGGCTGCGGGTCTCCATCCGTCCTCCGCCCCCACCCCGCCCGTCGGCCGGCAGCACGACCGCGTCCAGACAGACGTGTGCTGCGGCCGCCCCCGCAGGTCCGTCACCGATGATGAGCGTCGTCATGAGAGAACGGAGACTCCCTACCATCCTCTCCCTACCGGCGAATATTATGGTCCTTTATACGCACTCCGCGGTGTGTGGCGTCAGTGGGGGAAGCCCCGATAGTACTGTCGGGGCACGTCCACGCGGTCGAGTGCGTCGAGTTCCTGCGCGGCGGTGAGCGTGAAGTACGGGTCGCGGATATGCTCGCGGGCCATGATGGCGAGGTCGGCGCGGTCGTTGCGGACGAGTTCGTCGGCTCCCTCCGGCGTGGTGATACCGCCGACGGCGCCGACCGTGCAGTCGGCGTCGGCCTCGCGGAGCGACTCGCGAACCTGCTCGGCGTACGGTACCTGGTAGTGCGGGCCGAGGCCCGGCACGTCCTGCGAGGGGTCGACGGCGCCCGCGCTCACGTCGACGAGGTCGGCGCCGTCCTCGGCGAGGAGGGGAGCCAGGCGCGCCGTGTCCGCGACGGTCCACGCGTCCTCGCCGAGCCAGTCGGTCGCCGACAGCCGGACGAAGACGGGCCTGTCGTCGGGCCATACCTCGCGCACGGCGCGAGTGACCTCGCGGACGAGGCGCGTCCGTCCCGCGAAATCGCCCCCGTAGTCGTCGTCGCGGTGGTTCGTGACCGGCGAGCAGAACTCGTGGAGCAGGTAGCCGTGGGCGCCGTGGACCTCGGCGACCTGGAACCCTGCCTCCAGCGCCCGCTCGGCGGCGGCGCGGAAGTCATCGATGACGCCCTGGATGCCCTCAGCGTCCAGTCGCTCGGTCGGAACGGGCCCGCCCTCCTCGGCGTCGTGGGGCCAGGGCTCCGCGCTCGGTGCGACGGTGGTCCAGCCCTGGTCGTCGTGGATGGGGCCGCCGCCGTCGGCCGGGCGCTCGGTCGAGGCCTTCCGCCCGGCGTGGGCGAGCTGGATGCCCGCGAGCGCGCCGTGGTCGCGGACGAACGCCGCGGTGTCGGCCAGCGCCTCTCCGTGGGCGTCGGTCCAGATGCCGAGGTCGTGTGGCGTGATGCGGCCCTCCGGCGACACCGCCGTCGCCTCGGCCATCACGATACCCGCGCCACCGACGGCACGGGAGCCGAGGTGGACGTGATGCCAGTCGGTCGCGAGGCCGTCGTCGTCGCAGGAGTACTGGCACATCGGCGACACCATCACGCGGTTCCGGGCGGTGGTGTTGCGCAACTCGAGCGGCGTGAACAGGTCCGTCGTATCGTCGGTCATGGCGCCGGCTTCGGGCCTGCACGCGAAAGGGAAGCGGGAACCGGCAGTCACGGCCGCCGAATCGACCGAGTGACGGACACACCGGGCTGGCTCGGGTCGTCGCTCCGGTGACCAGCCACCGTTCGGGTGGGAATGGAAGGGGCGGCCGGTTCGACGAAGCACGACGACGCAAGCACTGGACCGGAGCGAGCGCAGCGAGCGGAGGGAAGCGCGCAGCGAGGCGCGCGAGTCGAACCGGCCGGGGGGGCTTCCGACAGATTCCGACCGCTCCTCTCGCCGGATTCAGCGGCTACTGTCCTCCGTCCGTCTGACAGTACACGGCTGTACTGCACCTTCCGCCACGGTTAAACCCGCGCCAGTCGACCCCGTGAACACGTATGTCACGCGCCGTCTGGCTGAAGGCCGACGACACGGTCGGCGACTGGGAGGAGCGAAAACGTCGTATCACGGCCGGCCTCGAGGCCGGCGTCGACTGGGTGCTCGTCGACCGGAAGGACGTGGCGAAGGTCCGCGAGCTCGGCCGGGTCAACGTCGCGGCCTTCTCCGGCGACGACGTCCACGTCATCGACGACGCCGAACCCGGCGAGGAGGCCGAACCCGACGCCGTCGTCGTCGGGAAGGACGGCGAGGGTGACGGGACGGTCGACCTCCCGTCGGACTTCTCGGGCAGCGCCGACCTGACGACGCTCCGGCGCACCGAGGGAACCAGCGGCGCCTACATCCGCGTCCTGGGCCCGGGCTACGAGGAACTCGCCGAGGAGGCCGCCCGCGACGCCGACTACACCATCGTCGTCGGCGAGGACTGGTCCATCATCCCGCTGGAGAACCTCATCGCCCGCATCGGCGAGGAGACCGACCTCGTCGCCGGCGTCCAGACGGCCGAGGAGGCCCGGACCGCGTTCGAGACCCTGGAGATCGGCGCCGACGCCGTCCTCCTCGATACGGACGACCCGGACGAGATCCGCGCGACCGTCGACGCACGGGACGCCACCGACCGCGAGTCGCTCGACCTGACGACGGCAACCGTCACGGCCGTCGACGAGGTCGGCAGCGCCGACCGCGTCTGCGTCGACACCGGCTCCCTGATGGAGCACGACGAGGGGATGCTGGTCGGTTCGATGAGCCGGGGGCTGTTCTTCGTCCACGCCGAGACCGCCGACTCACCCTACGTCGCCTCGCGGCCGTTCCGGGTCAACGCGGGCGCCGTCCACGCCTACGTCCGCATGCCCGGCGGCGAGACGAAGTACCTGAGTGAACTCCGCAGCGGCGACGAGGTCCAGGTCGTCGACACGGACGGGTCCACCCGCGAGACCATCGTCGGCCGCTCGAAGATCGAGCGTCGCCCCATGTTCCGGGTGCAGGCGGAGGTCGAGCACGACGGCGAGACGGACGTCATCGAGACGCTGCTCCAGAACGCCGAGACCATCAAGGTCGCCACCAGCGAGGGCCGCAAGGCGGTGACGGACCTGGAGGTGGGCGACGAGGTGCTGGTCTACTACGAACCCGTCGCGCGGCACTTCGGTGAGGCGGTCGAGGAGTCGATCATCGAGCAGTAGCGCATCCAGACCAGCTCCGCGACTCCGTCCGCCCCCCGGGACGGTAGCACGGGCTCGCTCGGCTCGGACCCAATCAGCGAACGACGATGACCGTGGTCGGGGCCCGTCGAACCACGTTCTCGGCGACGTTCCCCAGTAACACCCGGGAGACGCCCTCCCGACCGTGGCTCCCGATGACGATCTCCGAGACGTCGTGCTCCTCTGCGTACGAGACGATCTCCCTGGCCGGCTTGCCGGCCACGGCCTCGATGCGGAACTCGACCGCTTCCGACTCCAACAGGGACCTGATATCCGCGGACAACTCCTTCGGCTCCTGCTCTCGGAACTCCTTCAGTCGGTCCTGGACGATGTCGAATCCCGCCTCGAGCATCCCGTCAGCTGCCTCGATAACTCGCAAGAGGACGACTTCGTCCTCTCCAATCTCGTTCGCGGCTCTGACCGCACGCTGGACCGCTTTCTGTGCCGGGTCGGACCCGTCGTAGGCCACGAGAACTGCCATACGAGTAGTCGACGCCGACCCGGAATAAATCCCTACTCAATAGTCGCTGCTATGGGCGACCGTACCGAACGGCGGTGGCGTCCGATTCCCGGCCGTTCGCTCGCCGGCTGTTCCGTGGCCCTGGCCTCACGGCGCCTCGCCGGCGCCCGCTCCGCTCGCGCGCGGGCCACTGACATCGTCCTCGGGGCTCTCGAACTCCGTCGTACACCAGTGACAGAAATCGAGGTCGGGGTCGGTCTCGCGGCCGCACGCGGGACACTGGAACGCGTCGGCGAACTGGTCGGAGCGGGCGGCGTTGCGCGCGCCCAGCCAGTACGCATCGAGTACGCTGAACGCGGTGACGGAGACCAGCGCCAGCGTCGCCTCGAACTCCAGGCCCTGCACCCCGGTGGCCAGGCCCTGGAGGAACGCGACGGGTTCCGTCGCTGGGACGCCCGGGGCGGGGACGACGACCATCACGGTCGCGGCCCAGAGCCCGAACCAGAGGACGGCACGGATCCACGACCGCAGGTAGGCGTGCCCCAGCCCCGGCTGGAGCGCGAGCATGGCCGCCAGCCACGGTCGCTTCCGGTCGTTCGGTGCCACTTCCGTCGCCGTAACCACTCCGAGGTAATAAACCCCGTGCAGGGCGTCTGACGGCGCGACGCCGCTACACGGTCACGAGCGGTCCCCTGTCGCCCGAACCGCTAGTGTAACGCGTCGACCACCCCCCGGAGTGTCGCGAGGTCGTACTGCCCCGGCGCGGTGGCGCGGGCGGGGTCGACCGGCGCGTAGCCGATGCGCGAGCCGTACACCGGCGCGACCGCGCGGGTGTGGCTCCCGGCCGCGCCCATCGCCATCGTCGCGACCGTCAGGCCGTCGCTGGCGGCCGCGCGCGTCGCGCCCAGCACCCGGAGCGCGTCGTCGAGGTCGGTCGCGGTGACTGCGAGCTTCGCCACGTCGCCGTGCTCGCTGGCGTCGTGGAGCAGGCGCGCCAGCTCGTCGCGCGGCGGCGTCCCCTCGAAATCGTGCGTGGAGACGACGACGCGCGCGTCGCATGAGTGGGCGTGCCTGACGGCTGCGGGGCCGTCCTCCGGGTCCACGGCGTCGGCGGGCGCGCCCTCGCCGGTGATGGCGGCCAGCTCCACGTCGATGGCCGCGACGGCGTCGTACTCGGCGGCCGCCCGGAGCGCCGCCAGCCGTCCCTCCTCGGCGGCCTCGCCACCCTCCCAGGTGGGGCGGTTGGTGGCGACGAGCGGCAGGTCGCCGTCGTACCGGTCCAGCGCCTCCAGCGGGTCGTCGGCCATGTCCATCCGGAACTCGACGGCGTCGGCGTGCTCGCGGGCAGCCGGTTCCTCACCGAGGTCCGCGGTGGCGGCCGCCAGCACGAACTCGTCGAACGAGAGGTCCATGCGGACTCCTGGCACGGGGGCGGGCGTATAGCCTGCGGTCGCGCGCTCGCGTCGACCTTCACACGGCCTCGTGGTGGGCCACGTAGCGCCGGTTCCCGCCAGCCGTGTCCTCGCAGGTGACCTCGGCCGTCTCGTACAGCCGGAGGTTCCGCTCCTGCTTCGTGACGACCGGGAAGTCGTAGTGTTCGGCATCGTACTGCAGCGTCTTCCCGTCGGCGCGGCGCTCGGCGACGAACTCGCGGTGCCGGTCGAGTCGCTCGCGGACGAGGTCCGCCGACAGGTCGGGGGCGTCGGCCACGCGCGCGTCGAACGCACCGACGAGGTCGGGGTCGCGCTCGATGCCCACCGAGGAGCGGCCCGCGACGAGCGCCGCGAGGCTCGTCGTCCCGGTGCCCCAGAACGGGTCGAGGACGGTGTCGCCGTAGACGGAGAACATCCGGACGAGCCGCAGCGGGAGGTCCAGCGGGAACGCGCCCGAGCGGTCGCGCGCCTCGGCAGCCTCGCCCGACAGCGCCTGGCGCTCGCCGGTGAACTCCCAGAGGTCCGAGAACCACGCGTTGCGCTCCTCCCAGAAGTAGGCCGCCGCGTCGCGCTGCCCGGGGTCGGGCTGGCGGAGCCCACCGTTCCGGAACACGAGGAGGTGCTCGTGTTCGAGCGTGACGTAGGCGTTCGGCGGGCGCATCCCGCTGCCCATGAACTTCGCGGCGCTGTTCGTCGGCTTGCGCCACAGTACGCCCGGGAGCGACTGGAAGCCGTGGCCCCGCAGTCGCCGGCTGATGGCCTCGTGGTTGGGGTACTGCCGGAACCGGTCGAGGGTGCGCGTGGCGGGTCCGACGTTCACCACGACGATGCCGCCCTCGCTGACGACGCGCGGGAGCTCTGTCCACACCTCGTCGAGCAGGTCGTGCATCAGTTCGAACGCGTGGTCGCCGTCGTTCGCGTCGAGCGCCTCCCCGATGCGCGGGTCCTGCGCAGTGAACGACTCGTCCCACATCTCCACCATCGGGTAGGGGGGCGAGGTGACGACGAGGTCGACCGCGTCGTCACCGAGGTCCGCCACGGCCTCGCGCGCGTCGGCGACGTGGACGACGTGCTCGGTCTGCACATGCGGGCGTCGGTGGCGGGGGACTAGACGCTTTCCCAACCGGGCCGCACCCTCCTGTCAGTCCAGTGGGCGCGCGCTGGCGGCTGTGCCGAAGGCCAACCGCCGGCGCCGTGCGAGGGCTTCGTAGCTGTCTCGGCTGCCGTGGTGCTCTGAGAGCACGAGGGGCTCGGGGATGCTACCGGTGACTGATAGAACTGTAGGTTAGATGGAAAATGACTGATATAATCTATATAGTTCTAGATTAGATGGGTTATGTTGGGGTCTGTTGGCTTATGCCATCGCCAGTCCCTGCTCGGCTTCGAGCAGTTCGTGGTACCGGTTGCGGATGGTGACCTCGGAGATGTCCGCGACCTCGCCGACTTCGCTCTGGGTCACCTTCTCGTTGGTCAGGAGCGAGGCGGCGTAGACGGCGGCCGCGGCCAGCCCGACCGGTGACTTCCCGGAGTGGATGCCGGCCTCCTTCGCGTTCGAGAGGAGTTCGCGGGCGCGAGCGGCGGCCTCCTCGCTCAGTTCGAGGTCGGAGGCGAACCGGGGCACGTAGCTCTCCGGGTCCGCGGGGGCGATCTCGAGGCCGAGTTCGCGTGCGACGTAGCGGTAGGTCCGGGCGATCTCGTCCTTCTCGACGCGGCAGACGCTGGCGACCTCGTCGAGGCTCCGCGGGACGCCGGCCTGTCGCGCCGCGGCGTAGAGGGCACTCGTCGAGACGCCCTCGATGGAGCGGCCGGGGAGCAGGTTCTCGTCGAGCGCGCGGCGGTAGATGACCGAGGCGGTCTCGCGGACGTTGTCCGGGAGGCCCAAGGCGCTAGCCATCCGGTCGATTTCCCCGAGGGCCTGCTTGAGGTTGCGCTCCTTGGAGTCGCGGGTGCGGAACCGCTCGTTCCACTTGCGCAGGCGCTGCATCTTCTGGCGCTGCTTGCTGGACAGGCTGTTGCCGTAGGCGTCCTTGTCGCGCCAGTCGATGTTGGTCGAGAGCCCCTTGTCGTGCATCATGTTGGTCGTCGGGGCACCGACGCGGCTCTTCTCGTCTTTCTCCTGGGCGTCGAACGCGCGCCACTCGGGGCCGCGGTCGATGTTGTCCTCGTCGACCACGAGGCCGCAGTCCTGGCAGACGACCTCCCCGTGCTCCGTGTCGTTCGCGATATCGCCGCCACACTCAGGACAGCCGTGTTTCTCGTCGCTCTCCTCGGCTTCCGTCTCGGTCGGGTCCCACTCGCGGGTGCTGATTCGTTCGCTCATTGGTTGATACGTTGCGACGGTCGAGCAGACGCCCGGCCGCCCTGTTGTCCCCAGTTACTACAAAAAACTCGTATTTAGTAGTGTCGAGTTAGTTCGGAATCTGTCATGACGCTGTCTTGTCTCGTCCGGAACGTGATTACCGACTGATTCCACAGGATGGTATATAGAACCGCAAAAAACGACATAGTACGCAGACTGGAACCATTCGATGGTAGCGAGCACCACCGTCGTCGAATCGTCACGCGCCGGTGTCAATCAGAATTACACGTTCCGTACGCCTGACTGAGGGGACAGTATTCCGACGGACGGTCAGTTCTGTCGGTCCGTTCCGTCAGTTCGGCCCGTCGGTATCGGTTTCGTCCCCGCCGTCGGCCTTGACCTCCGCGGACTCCTCGACGGCCGTGGTGAGCGAAACGTTGAGGAGGAGGGTCGAGCCGATGCCGCCGACCAGCGTGACGACGTTCTTCACGGCGTGGTCGACGATGGCGATGCCGAGCGCGGCACCGGCGCCGACCGGCGTAAGCCCGACGACGAGCAGCGTGAACGCCCCCTCGTACAGGCCGACACCGCCCGGCGACAGCGGGAGCACCTTCGCGAGGTTCCCGACGCTGACGGCGAAGAAGCCGACCGCCACGACCAGCGCCGGCTGGCTGGCCACGAGCCCGGGCTCGAACGCCGCGAACACCGCCAGCGCCGTCACCACGTCCAGCGACCAGATGACGACGCTGCTCGCGCCCACCCGGGCGAACGCCGCCCGGTCTCCGGCGACCTGCTGTACGTCGCCGACGAACTGCTCGATGACGCTCGCCACCCAGTCGGCGTACGAGTCCGTGCTCACCGCGCGGACCGCCTGCCGGACGAGGTTCCGGTCGGACCGCGCGGAGAGGACGATGGCGAGTACGGCGAGGATGGCCGCGGCGCCGACCCCCGCCGCGACGAGCAGCGCGGTCCGGCCGCTCTGGGAGACATCGCCGGCCGTCGCGCTCGTCGGGTCCAGCCCCGCCAGTGCGAACGCGACGAGGACCGTCCCGGCCAGTCCCGCGATGGTCAGCAGGTCGAACACCCGCTCGACCGCCAGCGAGGCGAACCCCGTCGGGTACGGCACCGACCGGCGTGTCTTCACCACGTACGCCCGTACGGCATCGCCCGCCCGCGCGGGGAACACGAGGTTCCCGGTCTGCGAGATGAACACCGCGCCGGTGAGGAAGCCGACGCTCTCGCGATAGCCGAGTTCGTCCAGGATATCGCGATAGCGCGCCCCCCGGAGCGGCCACGACAGCGCGTAGACGACGGCCGCGACCCCCACCAGTTGCGGGTCGGCCTCGGAGATCCGCTGCAGGACCGTCGACGGGTCGAGGTAGACGGTCATCAGCGCAATCGCCACCAGCACCAGCAGCGTCCCGACGGCCACCGTGACCCGCCGAGTCACCCGCGGCGCGACCGCGAACTCCCACCAGACCCGGAGAATCTGACTCCCCATTCCGAACACGTCGCGCACGAGGTCGACCTTGGTGTCACCCTTCGGCGTCCAGTCCACCGGGAACTCCTTGACGCGGTAGCCGCCCCGCTGGGCCCGCACCAGCACCTCCGTGTCCCAGAACCAGTGGTCGTCCTCTACGTCGTCCAGCAGGTCGAACAGCGCCGCGCGGTCGAACGCCTTGAACCCGCACTGGTGGTCGTAGAGGTCCGACCGGAGGAAGAGGCGGACGAGGGAGTTGAACCCGGTGGAGGCGACCCCGCGCTCGGGCTCGCGGTCCTGCTTCTCGCCGGGCATCCGCCGCGAGCCCGTGGCCACGTCGTACCCCTCGGAGCGGATGCTCTCGACCAGCTCTTCGAGGTGGCGCATGTCCGTCGCCAGGTCCGTATCGAAGTAGACCAGCGTCTCGCCGTCCGCGGCGCGGAAGGCTCGCTCGAGCGCCCCGCCACGACCCAGCCGCTCGTCGCTGTGGAAGTGTCGGACGCGGCTGTCCGACTCGGCCATCCGCGAGGCGATGTCGGGCGTACGGTCCTCGCAGCCGTCCTCGGCCACGATGACCTCGAACGTGTTCGCCGGGAGGAACGAGGCGAGCGTCTCCAGGGTCGTCTCGACGGTGTGCTCGATCGTATCCTCCTCGTTGTACGCGGGGAGGACGACGCTCACCTCGACACTCATTGCTCGTGGGTTTGTGTGGCGCCGTAAGAGCTTTCCTCTCCGTGGCATCCCTTAGCTCGGTCCTAACAGTTCCGGGCGGCCGTTTCGGGCCGTTCCGCGCTTCCGCCGACTCCTGCCCAACGCCCCAGCTGAACGGGTCAGTCGGCCGACTCCGGCTCGGTGGCGTCGAGGAACCGCGTCAGGTCGACCTCCTCCGAACTCGACACCTCGTTCGTCGCCGCGTACGGCCGGTTGACGACGATGTCCCCCGCGCGCTGCGTCCCGATGCCCGGAATCGCGGTCAGTTCGTCCATCGACGCGCTGTTCACGTCCAGCGGGTGCGGCACGCCCGTCACAGACCGGTAACCGTGGTCCGTGATGGCCACGTCCAGCGTCCGCCCGAGTTCGCGCTCGCCCGGAATCGCCACCAGCAGCGGGTACGTCCCCAGCTGCCGGCCGAACGTCCGCCCGTCCTGATGGTACTCGAGGTGAACGTCCGGCAGGACCGTCCCCGGCGGCGCGACGCGCTGGAGCATCGGGTTGTCGACCGTCTCGCGGATCTCCGACTTGTACTCCTGGAACTGCTCCTTGTGTGCGTGCGCGACCGACGCGCCCGTCTCGGCCATCTCGGTGCCCTCGAACGCCATCACCTGCCGGATGTTCACCCGCCGGAGCATCAGGCCCGCGTCCATCACGCGCTGGAGGAACCGTTTGTTGTGCTCGTACGTCTCCATCCGCTCGCCCTTCAGCCCGTGGAGCAGGTTGATACCCGGCAGGAGTTTGGGGAGCCGACGCGCGGCGTCGGGGCCGTGATTCGGCGCGGAGTCGCGGTCGCCGCCCGGTCGCCAGCCCGCCGCCTCGTTGACGATGCGGACCGCCTCGAAACACTCCTCGGCGGTCACGTTCAGGTTGTTCTCCTCCTGGACGAGCGGGTCGGCCGATTCGAGGCCGAACGCGGCCGTGTCGCCGGGCGTGTTGTGCTCGGCGATGACCTCGATGCCCGCGCGGGCCTTGTCGGGCCACTCGACGACCGTGATGGGGTTCATGTTGTCGAGGTGGAGCGTGTCGAGGTCGGGCGCGACCTCGCGGATGCCGCCGTACAGCTCCCGCAGCGCCTCCGGGTTCGGTTTCTCCCCGTCGCCGCCGTACGCGAGGATGTCGGCCTGCCGGCCCAGTCGGAAGTCCGTGATGCCGTGCTCGTAGAGTGCCTCGACCTCGCCGGTCACGGTGTCGACGGTTCGGAACGAGGGGTCGCCGTACATCGGCTCCGTGCAGAACGAACAGCGGTACGGGCACCCGCGGGAGGTCTCCAGTTCGGCGATGATGTAGTCCGGGTGGTTGGGATGTTGCTCGACGACGAACGCGCCCTGCCGGGCCCACCGGCCGATCTCCTCGTTCGAGCGGTAGCGGTTCTCGAACCCCTCCAGTCCGTTGTGTGCGAGGTCGTAAGCGGCCGCCTCCACGTCGGCCATCGCGAGGAAGTCGAAGTCGAGGTCGTCGCGGGCGGTCTCGGTGGCGCCCTCGTTGGCCTCGCCGACACCGAAGCGGACGGGGCCGCCGATGAGACTCGTCCCCTCGGCGTTCCAGGCGAGTTCGCGCACCTCGTCCGGCTCGGCGGGCGTGCCGCCCACGTACTTGCCGGGGACGGTCATCCCACCGATGTAGATCATCAGGTCGGCGTCGACCACGTCGTGCCAGCGCTCGCGCTCCGCTCGGAGCGCGTCGATGGTGTGGTAGGTGATGTTCTCGCGGTCGACCCCGGCGTCGACCAGCGCGCCCGCAGTGTACCGCGGATACGTCGAGATGTAGGGGGGCACGCCGAAGTGGGCCGGCTCGTCGACGTAGCCGTCCACCAGCGTCACGTCGAGGTCGGCGGGGTCCTTCATTGGAGGGACGTATCGTGCGGAGAGACAAGAGCGTGACTACCCGGAGTGTCGCCCTGACGGGACCCGTCGTGCTGTGGGCGGTTCCAGTATGCCGATGCACTGCTCGACAGGGACTGCTCGACAGGGCGTACTGAACGGACAGCGCGGGCACGGGGTGGACCTACAGCGCGACCATCAGATGTTCGGAACTTTGCCACCGTGCCCGACAATATAGAAATATTGTGGGTTTTGAAATAGTGACAACTACCAGCTGAATTGTCGTTGGATTTCCCCATCAACGGTGATTGTATTCGAGCCCGAGATTTCGACGACGTGGCCCGGGGTTTCGAACTGCAGCTGCCACGAATTGCTCTTGTGCTCGACGAGGCTCTGTATCCCCTCCGTCGAGACGTGGTCTTCGATCGCTACATCCAGCTCCGTCGGGGCTGTATCCTCCCTATCGGCAATTGCCAGGACGAGCTGTTCAACGAGCGTGTTATCCATACGCAAATTTTTCTCACCCGACACATGAAATTTCGGATACAATATGCAGAATCATCGGCGCACGATACCGGCGGTGAACGGACTCCGGCTGTCTTTCACGCCGAAACTTGGCAGATTCCAACCGCAGTTGCGGCGATTCTCCTGCTCGTGATCCGGAATCTGCACGGTGAGTGGCTCGGTCGCGCTCTCGTCTGGCCCCGTGAAGTACGGCTGTCTCCCAGAGCGCGGTCGTTTTGTCGTTCGACCCGCTACACTCGGACATGACACTCACGGCCGGCGTCCTCGCGGTGCAGGGGGACGTCTCCGAACACGCCGAGGCCATCGAGCGGGCCGCGGCCGCCCACGGCGAGGACGCGGTCGTCCACGAGATCCGGCACGCCGGCACGGTTCCCGAGTGCGACGTGCTCCTCATGCCCGGCGGGGAGTCGACGACCATCTCGAAGACCATCGCCGAGGAGGGCATCGACGAGGAGATAATCGCCCACGTCGCGGCCGGCAAGCCAGTTCTCGCGACGTGCGCGGGCCTCATCGTCGCCAGCCGCGACGCCGGCGACGAGCGCGTCCCCACGCTCGACCTCTTGGACGTGACCGTCGAGCGCAACGCCTTCGGCCGCCAGCGCGACTCCTTCCAGGCACCGCTGGACGTGGCGGGCCTCGATGCACCGTTCCCGGCTGTCTTCATCCGTGCCCCCGTCATCGCGGACGTGGGTGACGGTGTCGACGTGCTCGCCTCGTGGGACGGCCGTCCGGTCGCCGTGCGCGACGGCCCCGTCGTCGGCACCTCGTTCCACCCCGAACTGACCGAGGACTCGCGCATCCACGACCTCGCGTTCTTCGAGGGGACGCCCGCCGAGCGCGACGCGGCCGCGGCCGACGACTGAGCGCCCCGGCGCTGGCCGCCACGCCACCGCCCGCCGGCGACCACGACGAGATAGCCTTTTCCGCGACGCCCGCCTCGTCACGGTATGAACACGGACGTCTCCGGCGACGGCGACGAGGCGGACGCCGACGCCGACGTGACCGAGGGGCTCCCCGCACGCATCGACTCGGTGCGGGTCGCGGGCACCCCCAACGGCCCGGTTCCGGTCGTCCTCATCGCGGTCGAGGAGGATGGAGTCGACAGCGCGGGCGGCCCGGAGGACCCGCTCGAGGGCGAGGTGCTCCCCATCTTCATCGGCTTCGAGGAGGCCCGCAGCATCGTCCGCGGCATGGAGGCCGAGGACATCGGCCGGCCGATGACTCACGACCTCACCCTGGACATCGTCGAGGAGCTGGGCGGCCGGGTCGACCGCGTGGCCGTCTCCGCACTGGAGGAGGGCACCTTCTTCGCGACGCTGTGGCTCAACACGCCCCGCGACGACGTGACCGTCGATGCCCGCCCGAGCGACTCGCTGGCGCTGGCCGCCCGGACGAACGCGCCGCTGCTGGTGGCCCGCCCGGTCTGGGAGGACGCCGCCGAGGACGCCGACCGCTTCGCCGAACTCGACGACATCCGCGAGGTGTTCGAGGATGACGAGTGAGGGCGCCGGAGACCCGCTCGCGGCTGACGGCGGTGCGGCCGAGACGGACGAGATACTGGACGAGCTGTTCGCCGTCATCGAGTCCCGGAAGGAGGAGCTCCCGGAAGGGTCGTACACGGCCTCGCTGTTCACCCACGAGAAAGGCGAGAACGCGGTGCTGGAGAAGCTGGGGGAGGAGACGACCGAGCTCCTGCTCGCCGCGAAGGACGACGACCACGAGGAGCTGGCCCACGAGGCCGCCGACCTGGTCTACCACCTGCTGGTGCTGCTCGCGATGAAGGACATGGACGTGGCCGACCTGCGCGCGGAGCTGGCCGAGCGGCGGTAGCCGGTCGTTGTCGGCCGGTCAGCCCTCGACCGGCTCGAACTGGTACCGGACCACGGTACTCGAATCGTCCCACTCGAAGTTGCCCCCGTGAACGCGCTCCATCCGCTGCTTGTACGCCTCCAGCGAGTCCGAGCCCTCGCGCCGGGCGTCCTCGTCGGTCATGTCGCCGAGCGTTCGGTCGTCGACGCTCGTCACCTCGAACGAGGTGCCGTCGATGACGAACCGGTCGCCCTCGTCGGCGTAGTGGTTGCTCGCGCCGCGGTGTATCTGGGTCACCTCGCCCTGGAGCGCCAGCTGCTGGACGTGGTCGTTCGGCAGGAGGTCGCCCGCGTCGATGTCGGCCTCGGTCGACTCGCTCATGGGACGGTGTACGGGCCGCTGCATGAAAAACCCGGAGCCCGCGGCAGTCCGTCGTCCGCGTCGCGCCACCGCGGACGGCCGTCTCAGTCTGCCACCGCCGCGCCGACCGCGCCGCCGATGGCCGAGTCGATGGCGAGAACGAGCGCGACGACGACACCGACGACGAGCGCGCCGGCCCCGCCGAGGAAACCGATGCCGCCGCCGAGCAGGACCTCGGCGATGAACCCGAGAGCGACGGCGGCGAACACCGCGAGCAGGATGCCGCCGAGCGCCCCCGCGACGAGTCCGTTCCACGCGCCGTTCACGAGGTCGCCTCCCGCGACGTAGCCCGTCAGGAACCCGCCGAGGAGACCGACGGCGACGTGGCCGATACCCGGCGCGAGGAAGGCGAAGAATCCCAGTACGACGTGCGCGAGGAACCCGAGCCCGACCGCCTGCCAGTCGACCATGTCGACCCTGGGACGGTCGACGGCAAATCCCTTCGGGCCTGCCCCGGCCGCCGTTTGTGGGTGTGTCCCGTCGGCCCGACAGGTACTCGTGGCACACCCGCCTACGCGACGCCAGTGACCCGAATCGCCCACGACTACCACACCCATTCGACGTACTCGGACGGGAGCTTCCTCTGGTCGATGGTCGGCGCGGCCGCCGACGCCGGGCTGGAGGGAATCGGCATCACCGACCACTGCAACGTCTCGGAGGCGTCCGAGGATGCCCGGCGCAAGAAGGTGATGGGGTTCAACCTCGACGCCACCTACGAGCGCCGGCGCGAGGGGATCGACGCCATCCGCGACCGGTTCGACATCGACGTGTACGACGCGGTGGAGATGGACTACGAGCCCGAGGACGAGGCGGCCATCCGGGAGTTCCTCGATGCGGCCGACTTCGACTACGCCATCGGGAGCGTCCACTACCTCGACGGCGTGAACGTCCACTTCGGCTCCTACTACGCCGACATGCCCCGCGAGGAGCGCCGGGAGCTGGTGGACCGCTACTTCGAGAAGCTCGTCGCGCTCGTCGACTCGGAGCTGTTCGACATCGCGGCCCACCCGGACCTGTTCGAGCGGACCGCGGAGTTCCGCGGCCTCGCGAGCGACGACCACTATCACCAGGTTGCCGAGGCGTTCCGGGCCTCGCGGACGGTCCCGGAACTCAACGCCGGCCGCGCGCTGGACGACTACGGCGAGTTCCACCCCGCACCCCGGTTCGTCGAGGTCCTGCTGGAGCACGACGTGGCGTTCACGGTCGGCACGGACTCGCACGAACCGGAGGCCATCGGCCCCCGCGTCGAGGCCATCGCCGAGCAGTTCGAGCGGTACGGTATCGAACCGGTCGAGATCGCCTGACTCGCCGTTCCGCGTACGCCTCCTGACAGCACGCTACCGGAAACGGCTTTCGTGCCGAGGGACGACTCTCCGGTATGAACCTCCACTCTGGACTCTCGGAGGCCCTCCTCCAGATGGGCGGGAGCGGCATCGACGTCAACGTCGGCGCCAACCCCGTCGGCAACGTCGTCGGGAGCGCCATCGGCGCGTTCGTCACGACGCTCGTCGTCGGCGCCATCCTCGTCGCCGTCGCACCAGCCTACGTCGAGCGGATGATGGACACGGTCGTCGACGAGCCCGTCGGCTCGTTCGTCTACGGTCTCGTCTGCCTCGTCGGCGCCCTCCTCGTCGTTCTCGTCCTGTTCATCACCATCATCGGTATCCTCATCGCCATCCCCTTCGCCATCGTGGTCGGCATCGCCTGGGCGGTCGGCGCGGCCATCGCCTACCTCGTCATCGCCGAACGGCTCGTCGGACGCGAGGGCGACGCGTGGGGGAAACCACTGCTCGTCGCCGCCGCGCTCAACGGTGCTCTCACGCTCACCGGCATCGGCGGCCTCGTCGCCTTCGGCATCGGGGCGGCCGGGTTCGGGGCGGTGCTGAAGGACCGCCTCGGGTGACCGACGCGCGTCGAAGCTACGTGGTCAGCACGGTATTTTGACTGAATAAAACGGAGATAACTGGGTTAGTTCGGAGTCTCCTGGCGAAATGAGGGAGTTTTGCGTAGATTTCGGAGGGTGCGCTACAACACTTGCTTCTGACAGCTCCCGCACAGGGTCTGTTCCTTGATATCGACCTCGCGGACGGTGGGTGAGAAGTTCATCACGCAGCGCTTGTTGTCGCAGTGCTCCAGGCCGAGGGTGTGGCCGATCTCGTGGATGACCTCCTTGCGGACGCGGTCGGCGAATATCTCGGAGGCCGGCTTGTTCGAGAAGCCCCCGTCAGTGGAGGTCTGGAGCCGGTAGGTGGAGATGACCGAGCCGTTGCCCGAGAGGTACGCCAGGCCGAAGACGTAGTTCCGGCGGCGGTAGTACAGGTCGTGCCCAGTGATGGCGATGTTCTTGGTCCCGTTGCCGATGCGGGAGGCCAGCTCGATGAACTCCTCGGCCCGGTACTGCTGGCGACCGGGGTCGTACGCGCCGTCGGGCACGTCCTGCCCGTCGTGCAGGGTCACCTCGCAGTCGTACACGGAGCGGAGTCCGGAGGAGGCCTCCCGCTTGACGACTGCAGGGACATCGCCCACCGGCACGATGTCGACATGCATAGCTGCCGATTAGGTAGGGCGGAGTATAAACATCCCGCCCCCGTTCGCGTCCTGAGAACGGCCGACCCGAGCGGCGTGGCCGGGGTATCTCGCGTCGCCGGAGCCCGTTCCGCGGTGGTCGTCCGGTTCGGCGCGGTCGGGTCGCAACGCTGAAGTTCGCACCAGCGCCTATCCCTGGCCGTGACCCGGGGACTCGCCGCCCGACTCGCGACACACGACCGACTGGTCGAGGTCGGCATCGGCAATCGGCCGGACGTAGCCCGCGACCTCGCACAGCGCGGCTGTGCCGTGACCGCGACCGACATCCACGAACGGCCGGTCCCCGACGGCGTCGCGTTCGTCCGGGACGACGTGACCGACCCCGATTCGGCTGTCTACGGGGACGCGGACGCCGTCTACGCGCTCCGGTGCCCGCCGGAACTCCAGCGGCCCGCCCACGAGGCCGCACGCCGGGCCGACGCCGCGTTCTACTTCACCACGCTGGGCGCCGACCCGGCTGTCGTCCCGGCGACGCCGACGACACTCGACGAGGGGACGCTCTTCCGGGCGACCGACACGCCGGGCAGGGGGCAAGCTGCGGGTGCCGGGGGGCGGACGCCTCGCGACGTGCGGTCCCGGAACGGAGGTGAGTCGCCGTGAGCGGTGACATCGGGGCGGATACGGTCGTCTTCGACGTCGACGGGGTCCTCATCGACGTGGCCGACTCCTACCGGCGTGCAGTCGTCGAGTCCGTCGAGCGCGTCCACGGCGAGACGGTCCACAGTGACGACGTGCAGCACTTCAAGAACGCCGGCGGCTTCAACAACGACTGGACGGTCACCTACGCGGTCGCGCTGTACGTTCTCGCGTACCGCGAGGGGCTGGGCCGCTCCGTGACGACGTTCACCGACACCGTCGCGGCCTCCGGTGGTGGGCTCGAAGCGGTGGAGGCGGTCGTCGCGGACCTGCTGGACCCGGACGCCCGCGAGCGGGTGTACGCCGAGTGGGACCGTGACCACCTCCGACGCGTCTTCCAGCAGCTCTACCTCGGGGACGAGCGGTTCCGCGAGCTGGAGGGCGGGGAGCCGCCGCTCGCGAGCGAGGAACGGGGCTTCATCGAGGACGAACCCGTGTTGCTCGACCCGTCGACGCTCGATGCGCTCGCGGACCGCGAACTCGGCGTCGTGACCGGGCGCCCCCGCGACGAGGCCACCATCGCGCTCGAACGCGTCGGCCTCGATGCGCTCCCCGACGAGCGGGTGTACGCGATGGAGGACGGGCCGGGGAAGCCCGCGCCCGACACGCTCGTCGCCGTCGCCGAGGACGCCGGCGCCGAGTCGGTCGTCTTCGTCGGTGACACGCTCGACGACATCGAGACGGCCCACAACGCCCGGGAGTCCGACCCCGACCGCGAGTACCACGGTGTCGGCGTCCTGACCGGCGGGCTCACGGGCCCCTCTGGCCGCCGGAAGTACGAGACGGCGGGGGCGAGCGCCGTCCTCGACAGCGTCAACGACCTGCCAGCGCTACTCGGCGGCGCCGAGTAGGCCGCCCGTCGCTCGCCGTGCCGTCTCCCGGGTGTCGCCCGGAGCCACGGTTGAACCCCCGTTCCATGCCGGCAGGAGCACTATCTGACTGCGGGAACCGTCCCCGATATGTCACGCCTGGCTCGTGCCCTGCTCGCCGCCGCGGTGCTTATGGCGCTGCTTGGCACGCCGGTGCTGTACCTGCTCCCGGCGGACCCGATGGTTCGTGCCCCGTTCGTGCCCATCGTGGTGGTCGTCGCCGGGGTCGCTTCCTACATCTACGTCTACCGTGACGGGCCGGACGAGCGCCGTTCCGTCACCGGGTCGGGGCCACCGCGGCAGGAGTGACGAACCGCCGAACCGTCCGGGGTGGCCGTCCCGTCCGGATGTCACGACCGCTCGTGAGGCAAGGGGTTCCGAGAGCACAATCCCTACCGTGCGGGCCCCCCTCGTCCCGGGTATGGACATCGCGCTGCTGGGCGGAACCGGCGACATCGGCGAGGGACTCGCCCTCCGACTGGCGTACGACACGAACCACGCGGTCCGCATCGGTTCGCGTGAGGCCTCGAAGGCCGAGGCGAAGGCCGAGGAGTACCTGAACGAACTGGACAGTCGTGGCACCGAGGCCGAGGTGACGGGCCACGCGAACCCCGAGGCCGCCGCGGGCGCGGACGTGGTGGTGCTGGCGGTGCCGGCCTACCACCTCACGGACACCATCGAGGCGGTCGCCGACGAGCTGACGGGCGTCCTCGTGACACCGGCGGTCGGGATGAAACGCGACGACGACGGTCTCCACTACAACCCGCCTGGGGTGGGCAGCGTGACGGCGCTCGCACGCGACGCCGCGCCCGACGATGTGCCCGTCGTCGGTGCCTTCCACAACCTTCCGGCCGGCCGCCTCGCGGACCTCGATGCCACGTTCGAGTGGGACACGGTCGTGGTCGGGGACGACGACGACGCGAAGCGGACCGTGATGGATATCGCCGAAGGTATCGCGGGCCTGCGCGCGCTCGACGGCGGCGGTATCGCCAACGCCGGCGAGGTGGAGGCGGTCACGCCGCTGCTGGTGAACCTCGCCAGCGAGAACGAGGGCCTCCACGCGCTGGGGGTCCGGTTCCAGTAACCGCGCCGGGAACCGGTCAGTCCTCCCCGCGGTCCCGTTCGGGCTCCTGTCCGGGCTCTTGCCGGATGTCGAACCCCTCCGGTGAGCGCCCCGCTCGGTCGAGCACGTCCTCGTCGACCAGGATGGGGCAGTCGACCCGGAGCGCGACGGCGATGGCGTCGGAGGGCCGGGCGTCGAAGGTGGCCGTCCGGCGCTCGCCGTTCGTGTACTGCTCGGCGTCGAGCTTCGCGAGGAAGGTTCCCTCGGCGAGCCCGTCGATGCGGACGCGGTCGATGGCGCCCCCGAACTCCGCGACCATCTCGACGAACAGGTCGTGCGTGAGCGGTCGTTTGAACGGCTCGCCCCGGAGCGCGTGGCCGATGGACTGTGCCTGGTCCGCGCTGATGAATATCGGAACGACTCGCCCGTCGGCGGCGAGCAACACCACCGGCGTCTCCGGGCCGTCCTCGCCGATGCCGACGCCGAGCCCCCTGACCGTGGCCTCGTGTGCCATCCCTACACACGCTTTCGGGAGGGTCGTGAAAGCTTTTGCCACACCCCGTGTAGCCACGAATGTGAGCTACGTCGTCGCGGTGAAGCGTTCGGCCCGGCAGGCCAGCGTCACGGCCGGCGAGTGGGTCCGTGACCGGGGGGCCCGCCGTGACTTCGACTCGAAGCAGGCCGCCCGGGAGTGGGCCAGCGACCTCGGCGAGGAGCGGACGGTGTGGGTGCAGGACGCCCACCCGGCGGACGATACGGTCGATGGCTACCTCGTCGCGCGCCGGGTCGCCTTCTGGGTCTCCCGGGATGAGGAGCCCCCCGGTGAACAGGTCACGCTCGCCGACGGGGGATGAGAGCGGTACGGCTTCCGGCCCACACGCATCACGGAATCGTGATGTCTCGCGGCGATTCTCGTTCGTTCCATCCATCTCGTGCGTGGTACCTGGTGCGAGATGCCGAATCCGGCCGAGAATACCGGGAGCGGTGACAGCACCGGCGCCTAACACCCCGGTGGCGCTTCGGTTCGCGGTCTAGGCTTCCTCAGTGGTTCCGTGTCCCTGTTCATCGGCGGTTCCGTCCCCCTCTCCCGGGTCGCTGTCACCGGGGTCCCCGACGTCTTCGCCGCTCGCGGTCCCGACGCCGTTCCGCGCGACGCCCGCGACACGACCGACGCGCCGGCCGAAGCCCAGCATCCGGTCCAGGCCGAGTGCCTCGCCGACCGCCTCGGCGGTCTGTTCGGGTGCGTCGACGAGGACGTGGCCGACGGGCTCGTAGCGGGGGTTGAACCGGTCGATGTGGAGCTCCCAGCGGTCGGGGTACTCGACGACGTGGACACTGTCGCGGCGGCGGCCGTCGCGGTAGCTCGCGACGGCGTCCTCGCGGACGGCGGCGAGACGAGTGCGTGTGAACTCGTCGGGCACCTCGTCGACGACGGACTTCGAGACCGTCAGGCGGCGGAGTCGCGACCCGCGGAGCCAGTCGGCGTACTCGTCGAGCGAGTCGTTGACCGGCACCGTCGGTGGGCCGCGCCGGCCGAGCCGCGGGAGGGGGAGCGGGAACGGTGGCCGCAACATGGTCGGGGCTACGTGCCGCCGACGTATGCCCGATGGGGTCGCGGCAGCACCTCGGCCCGGGTCGGGCGCACCGTCACCCCCGCCGGCCGCCCACGGTTTCAAGTCCACGCCGCAACAGCCCGGGGTATGGCTGTCACTGCCGACGACCTTGAACTGGTCCGCATCGAGACCGACGGACACCGCGCCGACGTGGTCATCGACCGGCCGGACAAGCGCAACGCGATGAACCCGCAGGTCATCGGGGAACTCACCGAGGCGTTCGAGCGCGTCTCCGGCGCCGACGGCGTCCGCGCCGTGACGCTGCTGGGCGAGGGGCCCGTCTTCTGTGCGGGCATGGACCTGCACATGATGCGGAACCGCGTCGAGGAAGGGAGTGACCTCGACCGGGGCGCCTTCCCGAGACTGCTCGAGGCCGTCGAGTCCTGCGAGCAGCCCGTCGTCGCGGGCATCAAGCGCGCCGGGCCCGCGGGTGCGTTCGAACTCACCCTCCCCTGTGACCTCCGGGTGCTGGGTGAGGAGGCAAGATACGGCGTCATCGAGGTGCAGCTGGGCACGTTCCCGCACGGCGGCGCGACCCAGCGCCTGCCCCGGCTCGTCGGCCTCTCGAAGGCGAAGGAGATCGTCCTCACGGGCGAGTTCATCGACCCCGAGGAGGCCCACGACATCGGGCTGGTCCACGAGGTCTGCCCGGACGACGAGGTCGACGCACAGGCCCGCGCGCTCGCGGACGACCTCTGCGAGAACGCGCCGCTCGGGCTGCGGAACGCCAAACAGGCGCTCGCGGCCGCGCTGGAGACACCGCTGGACGAGGGACTGGCGCTGGAGCGGGCGCTGGGCCGGGAACTGGACGACACGGCCGACTACCGGGAGGGGTTCGACGCGCGGCTGGAGGGCCGCGACCCCGAGTTCGAGGGGGAGTGACCACGGGCGAGAAGCGGCGGCCGGCCTCGCCGGGGGCACAGGACCCATGATGCCGGCGGTCCGACTACACGCCGGATGCCGACCGACGACGCGAGTGATGACCGCTCGTGGTACGAGGTGAGCCACCGCGAGGTGTTCGACGGGCGGACGCTGTCGGACCTGTTCGTGAACCTCGTTCCGGTGGCCATCATCGCGGCGTTCGTGGGGCTGTTCAGCCTGCTGCCGCTGTACGGCTCCGGGAGCGAGCCGTTGCTGGCATTCCACGCCGCCATCGTCCTCGGGGTCGCGCTGGTGAGCTACGTCGCCGCCCGCGCCATCGCCGGCGACGAGCGACGACTCGAACTCCAGGGCGGGGTTCCCGACCGCGGCGGCGTCGAGGGCGACGACGCGACGAGCGACGACGAGTGAGCCACCCCCCGACGACTGGAGACGGACGCTTTTTGCCGCTCCACCCCGCACGGACAGCTATGGACACCGGCAAGTTCGAGGTGGGCCGGAAGACCGCCGCGCTCTACATCCTTCCCTTCCTCGCGCTGGGAATCGCGGACGTGCTCTTGCTGCTGTTCTGGGGGCTGGACCCGCTCTGGGGGTTCATGATTCTCCCGCCCATCCTCGCCATCAGCATCCTCGGCTGGCTCGCCATCCGCGGTGGGTTCGCTCGCGACCGGGTCGAGGACGAACCTGCGTCCGGCACGCGACCGGCCGACGAGCGCGACCCCGGCTACTGACGCAGGAGGCGCAACCGCGGCGCCCGGCTCAGTTCGTCGCGCCGACGTCGCCGAAGCCCTCCAGCCGGTACGGCCGCGAGTCCGTGCAGTCCTCCAGCTCGCCACAGATGTCGCCGACGGCCCAGTTCCACTTGCGGTCGAACTCGTCGTAGGGGGCCTCGTGGATGCGGTCGATGAACGCCTGCACGTCGAGCCCGGCGTCATCGTGGTCGGTGACGAGGCTGTCGGCCTTCGCGGCGCTCTCGCCGGCCACCTCGTCCGGGCAGTCGAGTTCGGTTTCGAGGCGGTGTGCCAGCGTGTCGATGAGGTCGTCCGTCATGGGCGGTCGTTCCCGACGGGAACGCAATCAGATTGCGATACCGGCGGCGCTCGCCGTCGTCGGTGACGGTCGATACCTGGCGATATCGCCGAACAACCGGGTGGCATCTCCACTATGCTCGGTATCTCCGTGACAAGTGAGCGCCGAGGGGGAGATTTGAACTCCCGAGTCCGTGAGGACAGTTGCTCTCGAAGCAACCGCCTTGGCCAGGCTAGGCTACCTCGGCTCACTCTCCGGTCCGGCGGTTGCGATGTTAGGGGTTTCGATTCGCGGGGGCGGGCGGCCGGAGCCGCGTGCGGGATGGCGTCTGTGACCGGGACTGGCTCATCGTGACCGGGGCTACATCCATCATCCGGGGCTGGCTCCAACTGGTGTCGTGTTGCAAGCGGTTGCCGGATGGTGATTGACACAAGGACTAAACGAACCATGGCGGTAGTGGAACGTATGTCGGAGTCGGCGCGCGGCGGGGTGCTGGTGGTCGGCGGCTCGGAGAGCGAGCGGGAACGCTGGCAGATGGCTCTCGTCGACCTCGTCAGCACCGACGCTGTCGCCGACGGTACGGAGGCACTCGCGTGCATCGACGACGGGGTCGAGGTCCTCGTCGTTCACCGTGGCCTGGCCGACCAGGCGGCGTCGGAGCTGGTCGCGACGGTCCGCGACCGGGAGTTCACCGTCCGTGCCGCGCTGTTGTCTCCCGAGCGCCCCGAGGGGGACGTGGTCGCGCAGGGGTTCGACGCGTGGCTCCAGACGCCCGTCGAGGCGGACCTGCTGGTCCGGACGGTGGAGGGACTCCTCGCGTGTCGACGCTACGACCGCGCTGTCGGCGACCTCTACGAGCTCGCGAGCGAGCACGCCGGACCGGAGGCGGACACGCTGGCGGTGCGCGAGCGGATCCACGAGGCCCGGGCCGAGGCAGATGCCGCGCTCGCGGCGGTCGAGACCATCGACCGCGAGGCGCTGCTGGCAAACAGTCCTGCCGCGTTCTCCGAGGGGGGCCAGTAGGTTGCCCGGCCTCCCGACCGGTGGGGCGAACGCTTTTGTTCAACGTCAACGAAGGAGTGACAATAATGACGTCTGGGAGCCGAACGGAGCGAGCCGGGGCATTCGCCGATGCCCTCGGCCGACTACAGCGAGACGGTGGCGCCCTGCTGGTCGTCGGGGCGACACCCGGCGATACCCACGAGCGGGCGTGTGGCCGGATGCTGGGGAGCAGTGACCAGCCGCGGGTGGTCTGTCGGACCGACGGGAGCTGTTCGGCCGGCGTGACCGGCGCGCGGCCGAACGACCGACTCATCGACCTCGCCGTGGACGCGCGGAGCGCGACCGCCAGTGCCGGCACCGACCACGGCGGCGCG
Source organism: Haloglomus salinum (assembly GCF_024298825.1). Lineage (NCBI taxonomy): Archaea > Methanobacteriati > Methanobacteriota > Halobacteria > Halobacteriales > Natronomonadaceae > Haloglomus > Haloglomus salinum. Next base: position 757,719 of record NZ_CP101153.1, on the reverse strand, counting down.
GTCGCCGGGCCCGCGGCGGGGGAGGGAGCCACGCGAATCGTGGCGGAGACACCCGCCGAGTTCGGCGCGCGGGCCGCCGAGGCGGTCGCGGAACTGACGAGCGAGGCCGACGACCCGCGGGTCTGCGTGGACTCGCTCCTCCCGCTCGTCGAGGAACTCGGCGAGGAACGCGCCTTCGAGTGGTACCATGCCATCACGGCCGACGTGCGCGCGGCCGGTGGCGTCTGCCACGCACACCTCCCGGTCGACCGCGACGACGACCTCGTCGACCGTTTCGAGGCACTGGTCGATGCGACCGTCGTACTCCGACTGGCCGACAACGAGCCACAGCAGCGCTGGTTCGTCCACGGGTCGGTCACCTCCGACTGGCTCTCGCTACAGGAGTAGTCGCCGCGCCCGCTTCTCGCTCGCCCCCTTCCTCGCCGTCATCCGTGGGTCGGATTCAAGTTCCACCGGGTCCCTCTCTCGCCGTGGCAGTTTCGTTCGACCTGTTCGGGACGCTCGTCCGCGTGGACCGCACCGGTGACTCCGGCCGAGCGATCGCCGACGAACTCGCGTCCCGGGGCGTGCAGGTCCCCGACGACTGGGACCGGGCCTTCCGCGAGCATCACATCGACGCCCCGGCCGGCGCGGAGGTGCCCCTCCCGGCGCACGTGGCCGCGGCTCTCCGGAGCCGCGGCGTCGAGGCGTCCGGGAACGCCCCCCGGCGGGCCGTCGTCGCCGCCTTCGACCCCGACGTGGAGCGCATGGATGGCGCCGAACGCGCCATCGCGGCCGCGCGGGAACGGGGCCCCATCGGCGTCATGTCCAACACGAGCGTCCCGGAACTCGCCCGGCGGGCGCTCATCCGCGCGGACCTCGCGGACGCCTTCGACGCCGTCGTGACCAGCGCCGGCTGTGGCTGGCGCAAGCCCGACGCCCGGGCGTTCGAGGCCATCGCCAACCGTCTCGGCGTCGAGACGGCCGCCCTCGTCCACGTCGGCGACGACCCGGAAGCCGACGGCGGTATCGAGGCCGCTGGCGGTCGGTTCGTCGACGTGGCGGAGACGCCGCTCCCCTCGTTCCCCGCGTGGCTCGAAGCGGACGAGGAGGGCCGGCGACCCTCCGGGGACGATGCCGACGGGGTGACCGGGTCGTGAGCCGGCGGGCGGCATGGGCGGTCCTGATTGCGGCGCTGCTGGACCGGCTCGTCGCGGAGCCGCCGGACCCCCACCCCGTGGCCCTGTTCGGCCGGCTGGTCGCACCGCTCGACCGCACGTGGCCGTACCCGCGAGCGGCCGGGGCAGCCATCGCCGGCCTGCTCCCCGCGCTGGCGGCCGCGATGGTCGGCGGACTGGTCGCGCTCGCCGAGCGCCGGGGTCGCGGGCTGGGTATCCTCGCGGCCGCAGTCGCGCTGTTCACCGCGACGAGCCACCGGTTGCTCGTCGCAACGGCCGGCGACGTGGTGGCGACGAGCGAGCGCGACCTCGATGCGGCCCGGGACGCGTTACTCGCGCTCGCCGGGCGCGACGCGAGCGACCTGTCGGCGGGTGCAGTCCGGAGTGCGGCGGTCGAGTCCGCCGCCGAGAACCTCGCGGACGGGCTGGTGGCGCCGCTCGCGGGCTTCTGTCTCGGGGCGCTCGTCTCGCTCCCTGCGGCCGCCGCGGGTGCCGCGTGGGTGAAGGCGGTCAACACGCTGGACTCGATGCTGGGCTACCCGGCGAAGGCCCACGGCACCGCGAGCGCCCGGCTGGACGACGCCGTCGCGTGGCTGCCCGCCCGCGCGAGCGCCGGCCTGCTGGCGCTCGCGGCCGGCGACCCGAGCGCCCCCGCCCGGGCCCGCGCGTGGCTCGACGACGTTCCGTCCCCCAACTCCGGCTGGCCGATGGGGGCACTCGCGGCCGCGCTCGGGACGCGCCTCGAGAAGCCCGGCGTCTACGCGTTGCCGGGCGGCGAGACGCTCCCCGACGGCGCGGTCGCCCGGCGTGGCGTCCGACTCGTCGCGCGGGCCGGGTGGCTGGCGTGGGCCGGGGCGGCGGGGCTGGCGTGGGCCGGGGCGGCGGGGCTGGCGTGGGCCGGGGCGGCGGGGCTGGCGTGGCTCGTCGGTCGGGACGACGGCGGACGGACCGACAGCGGGCGGACCGATGACGGTCGGTCGGTGGCCCGGGGTGACCCCTGATGCCCCCGACCCGCGTGCGGCTCCGGCAGGCGGTTCGTGGCGCACTGGGCTTCCTGACCCGGCTCCCGGTGTCCCACGAGGGCCGCGCGTGGGTCGCGTTCCAGGGGACCCCGCTGGCCTTCCCGGTCGCGGGCTACGTCGTCGGCCTCATCGCGGCTGTGCCGCTGGCCGCGTTCTCGGCCGTCGGTGCGCCGGCGCCGGTCGCTGCGGGGGCGACGCTGGCGACGCTGTATCTGGTCACGGGCATCAACCACCTCGACGGGCTGGCCGACTGCGGCGACGCGGCCGCCGTCCACACGGTCGCGCGCCGGCGCGAGGTGCTGAAGGACACGACCACCGGCGTCGGCGCGCTCGCGGCCGTCGGCATCGGACTGGTGGGGACGACGCTGGGCCTGCTGGCGGTCGCGCAGCTTGGTCGGGGGCCGCTGTTCGGGCCGCTGGTGCTGAACGGGAGTCCTGCGCCCCCGCTCCGCGCGGCGGGCCTCGTCGTCGCGGCCGAGGTGGGTGCGAAACTCGGCATGGCCGCCGTCGCGTGCTACGGCGAGGCCATCACCGACGGCTTCGGCGCCGCGTTCACCGGCCGCGCCACACCCGGGCTGCTCGTGGGTCCCGTGGCGGTGTCGGTTCCGGCCGCGTTCCTGACGGGCGTCTCGGCCGCCGCCCCCGTGGCGTTGCTCTCGGCGTTCGCGACGGCGCTCGTGGTGTTGCGCTGGGCCCGGTCGCGGCTCGGCGGTGTGAACGGCGACGTGTTCGGTGCGGCGAACGAACTGGCCCGACTGGTCGCGCTCAACGCCGGAGCCGTGGCGTGGGTGGTGGGGTGAACGATGCGAGTATCTATTCGAATCAGCGTTTCGGACGAAAGAGGGCGGAGTTCCACTCGTAATCCGATTTCCTGTCGAATATACCGAACACTGGTACGATGAACGCGCTTCTCATGTGTGGCGGTCGCGGGACGCGTCTCGACAGCGAGGCGGAGAAGCCCCTGTACGAGGTCGCCGGGCGGCCGATGCTCGACCGTGTCCGCGGTGCCCTCCGGCGCGCCGATTCGGTCGGGGCGGTCCACGTCGTCACCTCGCCGAACGCGCCCCGGACCGCGCGCCATGTCGCCGAGACCGCGGGCGCCCGCGAGACCGTCGTCCAGGCGCCGGGCAAGGGGTACGTCGCCGACCTCGGACGGGCGCTCCACGACGAGCGGGTCACGACGCCCGTCCTCACCGTCGTCGCCGATGTCCCGCTGCTCGCCGCCGCTGCCGTCGACGCGGTCTGTGCCCACTACGACGCGCTCGCCCCGGAGCCGACCGCCGCCCCGTCGCTGACCGTCTGTGTGCCGACCGCGCTGAAGGGGGTGCTCGGGGTCTCCGCGGACACCACCCGCGCCCACGGCGGCCGCGAGCTGGCGCCGACGGGGCTGAACGTGGTCGGCAGGGTCGCCGGCGACGGCGGGGATGCCCCGACCGACGGCGCCTCCGACGCGAACGGAACCGACACGTCCCCGGAGCACGACGAGCGGCTGTACGTGACATACGACGCCCGGCTGGCGGTGAACGTCAACCGACTGGCGGATGCGGCGGTCGCCGAGCGACTCGCGGAGGGCGAGCGATGAACCCCGACGGCGTCGACCGGACCGAGCGCGTCCCGCACGGCTCCAGTGACGACCCCGACGTGCTGGATTTCAGCGCCAACATCAACCCGCGGACCCCGCCCGGCACGCGTGCGGTGTACGAGGACGCCCTCGACGCGGCGCGGTCGTACCCGCCGCGCGGCTCCCCCGACTACCGCGCCGCGGCCGCCGACTACGCCGATTGCGACCCCGACCGCGTGGTCCCGACCGCTGGCGGCTTGCAGGCCATCCGACTCACAGTGGCCACGCACGTCACCCCCGGCGATAGCGTGCTCGTGCCGTTCCCGAGCTTCGACGAGTACGCCCGCGAGGTCCGGCTCCAGGGTGGCGAGCCCGAGTTCGTCGCGCACGACGAACTCGTCGATGCCGACCCCGCCCCGCACGCGATGGCTATCGTCTGCGTCCCGAACAACCCGACCGGCGACGGCCCCGCCCCTGACGCGCTCCGGGCGTTCGCCCGCCGCTGTCGCGACGCCGGGACGCTCCTCCTCGCCGACGAAGCGTTCCTCGGGTTCACCGGGCGCGACTCGCTCGCGGGGCACGAGGGTGTCGTCGTGGCGCGCTCGCTCACGAAGCTGTTCGGGCTGCCCGGGCTCCGCGCGGGCTTCGCGGTCGCGCACGGCCGGGCCCTGGAGCGCCTGCGGACGGCCGTGCCCGCGTGGGCGCTCGGGATGCCCGCGGCCGCGGTGGGCACGCACGCTATGCGCGCGGACGAGTTCGTCAGTGAGACCCGCGAGCGGGTCGCGAGCGAGCGCGCCCGGATGCGAGCGCGCCTCGGCCACCGGTTCGACGTCCACGACTCCGAGGCGCCGTTCCTCTGCTGTCGCCTGCGCGACGACGACCCCGACGGGAGCGTCGACGCGCTCGTCGCTCGCCTCGACCGCGAGGGCATCGCCGTCCGCGACGCGACCACCTTCCACGGGCTGGACCGTCACGTCCGCGTCGCCGTGCGCCTGCCCGACGAGAACGACCGGCTCCTGGAGGCGCTCGATGTCTGAGGACGGCGCCGATGCCGGCGCGGGCGTGACCGCGACGGTCCGCGAGGGTGTCTGCCGGGTCGCCGCACCGGCCGCGTGGCGCTGGCTCGTCACGGGTATCCGTGGCGGTATCCGGCGCGCGCCCGCGGCCTACAACGTCACCGTCCCGGAGGGGTTCGACCGGACCGACCTCGACGCCTACACCCGCGAGCGCCGCCGCGAGGCCGGCTTCGACACTGACGGCCCGGCGCTGCTGACCGGCGTCGCGATGCGCCACGCCCGCGTCGCCGTCCGGGGTCCGGTCACCGTCGTCGCGACGGGTGGCCTGTCGAACCCCGCGACGCTCCCGCTCGACGGTGACGGGGTGGCGACCGCGACCGACGACCGCCCGCCCGTCGGCACGGTCAACCTCCTCGTCGCGACCGACCGGGCGCTCGCGGCGGGGACGCGCGCCGAACTGCTGGCGACGGCGGTCGAGGCGAAGACGGCCACCCTCCTCGGCGCCACCGGGTTCACCGGCACCACGTCCGATGCCGTCGCCGTCGGCTGCGACCCGGACGGCGACCCGGCCGAGTTCGCAGGCAGCGCCACCCGCGTCGGGGCCGCCACCCGTGCCTGCGTTCGCGACGCGCTGGTCGCGAGCCTCGATGCGCGCTACGATGGGCGCGAGGGTGAACTCCCGGACTCGGTCGCGGCGGCCGAGCACGGGGTCGTCACGGACGGCGCGGCCCGGGTGTTCGCGCCCGCGGCGGACGAGTAGGCACGACGCGCGGGGGTTCAAGTCACCGCCGGTCGACGCCCGTCGTGATGACGACACCGCTCCAGCGACTCGGTGGGCCCGAGCGCGTTCGCGACGGCGCGACCTGGCTGCTGGCGTTCATCGGCGCGTTCGCGACGGTGGCCGGGCTCGCCGGTCGCCTCGACACCATCGCCCGGGGGAACCTCCTCCCGATAGGTGCCATCGCGCTCGTCGTCCTGGTGGTCACGGTCGGGCTGACCGTCCAGCGCGAGTTCGGCCTCGTCGCCGACGAGGGCGGCCGCCCCGCGACCGCCGACTCCCTGCTCCTCTACCAGGCCGAGGGCTGTCCCCACTGCGCGAAGGTCCGTCGGTTCTGCACCCGCAACGGCATCAGCTACACCTGCCACAACCCCCGCACCGAGGGGACGATGTTCACCGGCGGCACGGTCACGAACCGCGACCGCCACGCCGAACTGGAGGGCTACGGTCAGGACCAGATACCGCTGCTCGTCGATACGGAGCGCGGGGAGTCGCTGTACGAGAGCAACGATATCGTCGAATATCTCGACGAACACTACTGTTGAATGGCTGTCACTGGTCTATGTCTATAATATGCCATATTATCTGGTATATGGCGGATAGTGTGATTGATTGCTCTCTCCGCACACGTTAGCCGTCAATCCAGTGGGCGCGCGCTGGCGGCTGTGCCGGTGGCCAGCCGCCGGCACCGTGCGAGGGCTGAAGCGCGCAGCGACCGCAGGGAGCGAGCACTGCAAGCGGTTGGGGGGGTGTGAGGCTGACGCTGGCTGACTGGCCTATCTGCGGTCCCTGGCGGACTCGAAGGGCGAGCGGTCTCGGCCCGGCCCGGAGGAAGCAAGCACCACAGGGAGCGAACGGAGTGAGTGACCGAGGAGCGCAGCGACTCCCGGCCGGTCGAGAGCGCGAGGGCTTCGGAGGTGGTCCGGTTGTCGCCGTCGTTGTGAGAGAGCGCGAGGGCTTCGGAGGCGTCCCTCCCGCCGTAATCGTGGTGGTAGTCGTGAGAGTACAGAACCCGCGAGAACGGCCAGCAACCGGTGCCTCAGTCCTCGGCCTTCGCTTCCGCCAGCACGTCCTCGTCCAGCTTGACTCCGAGCCCGGGCTCGTCGGGCGCTCGAATCGTCCCCTCGTCGTGCTCGAAGCCCTCCTCCAGCATGAACGACCACACGTCGGGCGTCCACGGTGGCTCCATCGGGTACTCGCACCAGTCCGACCCCGCCGCGGTCATCGTGTGCAGATTGGCCGCGAAGCCGAGCGCGTTCGTCCAGGTGTGCGGGACGAACTTCGCGCCGAACTCCTGGGCCATCGCCGCGACCTCGACACCCTGCTTGATACCCGTCGCGAGCGCGGCGTCGGGCTGGAACACGTCCAGCGACTCGTGTTTCGCGAACTCGCGGAAGTGGTGGGTGCCGTTGTTGAACTCGCCGCCGGCGATGGGCACGTCCGTCTTCTCGCGGAGCCGGGCGTAGGCCCGGTAGTCGTGGCGGGGGAGCGGCTCCTCCAGCCAGCGGACGTTGCCGACCTCCTCCAGCCCGCGGGCGAACTCCACCGCGTCCGAGAGCGACCACTTCGTCTCCTCCTCCATGACGCGGACGGCCCAGCCCTTGTTGGCGTCGACCATCAGCGGGAGGTCCGGGAAGTGGTCGCGGATCTCTTTCACCATCTCGATGTGCTCGACCTCGGTCACGCGGAGCTTGACGGCCTCGAACCCCTCGTCGATGCGGTCCTGGATGTAGTCGACGCGCTCGTCGGCCGGCTTGTACTCGCCCGTCGAGGCGTAGCAGGGGATGTCGGTGGCCTCGGCACCGAGCAGTTCGTAGACGGGCTTGCCGGCGTCCTTGCCGATGATGTCCCACAGCGCCATCTCGAGGTGCCACGGGCGCGGGCCGACCAGATTCACGGTTTCGAGTTTCTGCAGGATACCGTCGATGTTGTGCGGGTCCTCGCCGGTGAGGAAGAGCCCGAGTTGGTCGCCGTACTCCAGCCCGCCCGCGAACGAGGGACTGGCCGCGTACCCCGTGATGCCCTCGTCGGTCTGGACCTCGAACAGTTCCAGTTCGTGCGTGCTCTGCGGGTAGCCCGGAATCCACGTCGGGTAGAACATCCCGTCGACGGCGCCGTCGAGGTGCGTCTGCTCGATGCCGGTGATTTGCATGCACGGGGACGGGATGGGGGGCGAGGAATAGCTTGCGCCTGTCTTGCACGGCCCCGAGGACGAATGTCAGGGCTCCGCCAGCCACGTCTCGCCCTCGCGGTCGAACCGACCGACGCCAGTCACCTCGAAGCGGGCACCGCCCGCCTCGCTCTCGACGACCCGCACGTCCCAGCCGTGCGCGTCGGCCACCGTCTCGACGATGGCCAGTCCGAAGCCGCTGCCCGCCTCCCGGGTGGTGAAGCCGTAGTCGAAGACCCGCTCGCGGTCCTCGTCCGGGATGCCGGGGCCGTCGTCGGCGACGTAGAACCCGTCCGGCATCCGGCCGACGGTGACGGTGACGGACTCGCCGCCGCCGGCCTGCTGGACGGCGTTGACGAGCAGGTTCTCGAGGAGCTGGACCAGCCGGTCCGTGTCCGCCGGCACGGGGTCGCCCGATTCGACCTGGAGGGTTGCTCCCTCCGTCTCGATGCCGCTCCAGGCGCGTTCGGCGGCCGCCTCCAGCGACACCGGGACGGCGGACTCGACGAGCCGGCCCCGCCGTCCCAGTGACAGCAGGTCCTCGACGAGTCGGCTCATCCGGCCGGTCGCCTCGTCGATGCGGTCGAGATGCTCCGGGTCGGGGTCCTCGCGGGCCAGCTCGAGGTAGCCATCGATGACGTTCAGCGGGTTCCGCAGGTCGTGTGCCGCGGCGGCCGCGAACTCCTCCAGCCGCTCGTTCTGCTTCCGGAGCTGCCGGAGACGTTCCCGCTGCGGTGTCACGTCGGTCAGCAGGAGCACCGTCGCACGAGGGGCTTTCGCGGCTCCGGGTGTCAACGCCGGTGCCGAATCGGTCCGGTCGCCGTCGTCGGTCTCGGTCGCGGGGCCCTCGCCGAGCGTCTGGAGGGGGAGCGTCCGCACCCGGTAGTAGCGGGTCTCGTCCCCCCGGGACAGCTCGATGACCTGCCCGGACTCGGACCGCTCCTCGCCGGCCGTCGCCAGCGGGTCCTCCAGCCAGTTCCCGGAGCCGTTCGCACTGGGGGCGCCACCATCCCCGCTGGCCGCGTGGGAGGTACTCCCCGAACCGTTCGTACGGGGGGATGCTCCTGCATCTTCCATCCCGGTGGCCTCGAGTGCCGCCGTAAGCGCCTCCGGGAGGACCGCTACCGCCGGCTTCCCGACGGGGGTGTCGGGGCCGAGCAGGGTCTCGGCGGCCGCGTTGACGTCCACGGTGCGCCCCCCTTCCAGAACGATGACCACGTCGTCGAGCGCCTCCAGCACCGCGTCCCGGGCTACCGGCGTCACGTCGATGAGGCGGGTCCGGAACACGGCCAGCGCCAGGAGTGCCCCCGACAGGGCCAGTCCGACCGGTGTCAGGTCCAGTATCGGGACGGGGGTGTGCCCGGTCAGATAGGCGACGTTGGTCGCCCAGGCCACCACGACGGCGAGCACGATGAGGACGGCCTGCCGGCGGTACAGGCGCCGCTGCCTCGCGCCGAAGCCGACAAGCAGGACCGACGCGGCGGCGAGGGTGCCGAAACTGTACGCGGTGTGGACCCAGAACCACGGTCCACTGGTTGCACTGGTCGTCGACAGCGGGCCGACCTGGACGACCCGGAACGAGGTGTAGAACAGCCCGTGGGACCGTGTCGTCGCGAGTAGCACCAGCGTCATCAGCGGCACCACCAGCAACAGGGCGGTCGTGCCGGGGGTGACGTACTGCTCACGGTCGGTGTACCGCAGTGCGAACAGCAGCACCGCGACCGGTGTCGTCGTGATGCCGACGAACGCGAGGACCGTCAGACCGAACCCCGCCCACTCGGGAGCGAACAGGCGGACGAAGTACGCCCCGGCCCAGACCGTGATGCCGGCCATCGTCGCCGCGAACGCCCGGGCCGTCGCCGACGCTGGACGGGTCCGGGTCGTGTACCACGCCAGCCCGGCCGGGATGGCGGCCGCGAGGGCGTACCCTACCACGACAGCGGCCAGAACCGGCTCCACGCCCGACTGCGAAGACATCTGCGTCGAGCGGCCATTGCGGGCCACCGAATTTAATTGTAATGACGACTCCACCGAAATCCGGTTACCGGGAACCGGGAGCCCGAGAACTCGACAGCCGCCGGCTCAGAACCGAACGTACTGCGCGTGGACGGTGCCGTCGAGGTCGAGGACGTTCTCGGGGTCGACGAAGCCGCCGTCGACGGCGGTCGCGACGGCCTGCTCGCCGACGATGTTGGCGGTCTCGGCCCGCGCAAGCGCCGCCAGCACCGTCTCCGCGTCGGCGGGGTCCCCGCCGTAGAACTCCTCGGTGACGGTGAGCGACACACGGCCGTTCTCGTAGGACTCGCCCAGCGTCGCCTCGTCACAGACCGCGACGATGAGCCCCTCCGGTGTCTCCCGTTCGCTCAGCAGGAGCGTCATTCGTCGAGTCGCTCGCGGTCGCGCTCCTCGTCGGCGGGGGGCTCACTCGCGAACTCCTCGGCGAGCTCCTCGGCCAGCCCGCCGCCGGGGGCGCTCGGTGCGTCCCCGGTGGCTCCGCCGGCTCCGCCGGGCCCACCGGCCGCTCCGGCCGCGCCGCCTCGACCGTGTTGGTCGACGAGTTCCTGCTCGGCCTCCTTCCTGATCTCCTCGGCCTCGGAGGCGACCTCCTCGGCCCGGTCGTAGTGGCCGAGCTCGTCGAGTGCGCGGGCCTTCTCCTCCAGTATCTCCGTGTTCCGGAAGCCAAGCCGGAGCGCGTTGTCGAACGCGTTGAGGGCGTCCTCGGCGAGGCCCCGTTCCAGCAGGAAGAAGCCACGATTGTACCATGCCTGTCCGAAGCGCGGGTCGAGTTCGACCGCCTTCTCGGCGTGTTCGAGCGCCTGCTCGCTCCGGCCCGACTCGTACAGGGCGTACGCGAGGTTCGTGTGCGCGCTCGCGGCGTGGTCGCTGTCACCGTCGATCCGAAGGGCTTCCTGATAGGAGCTGATGGCGGGCTCCCACTCCTCCAGTTCCGCGTGGGCGACGCCCTTGTCGACCCAGGCCTCCTGCTCTAAGCGCTCGTCGTCGGTGAACCGGGCGACCCGCTCGAACGCGTCGGCGGCCTGTTCGTGGCGGTTGATGCGCATGTAGGAGAGCCCCACGTCGAGCAGGTCGTCGGCGTCCACCTGGTCGGCGCCGACCTGCCGGTCGTCGAGCGTGTCGGCCACGACCCGCGAGTCGACGGGGTCGACCTTCCCGGCGTCGACCTTGAGTTCGGGCGGTTCGAGGTCGAACCCTTCCTCGTACGGGTCGCCGAACCCCTGGCCGCTGGAGAACTGGTGGTCGCTGCCGCCGGACGGGGTCTCCTGCTCGTCGTCCCCGTCCTCGGCCGCCTGCCCCGGAGGGACGGGCGGTTTGGCCTCCTCCGGCGCCGTCGCAGTCTCGTCGTCGTCGCTCATTACGTCCGGGTTGGCGGTTCGCGAGGGTAAGGCTTGCGTCAGGGGGACGACGTACGGACCGTCCGCCGGTGGAGACGGCTACTCCGCCTCGAAGTCGCGCCGCATCGCGATCTCGAACCACGGGCAGAGCCGGAGCTGCCGGTACTGTTTCTGGTGCTCGTAGAGGTGTTCGTAGGGGACCCACATCCGGCCGCCGACCTCCTCGGGGTCGGGGTCGAGCGTGCGGTCCTCCAGCGTACATTTCAGGACCGCACAGACCTCCCACTCGAGGCCCTGGTCGAGGTAGTAGCGCTTGTACTCGAACTTGTCCGTGATGCGGAGGTCGTCGTACTGGTCGGGCGTGACCCCGAGTTCCTCCTCGAGGCGCTGGCGGGTCGCGGCCTTCTGGCTCTGGCCCTCTTCCGGGTGCGAGGCGACGGTGCCGTCCCAGTGGGTGTCCCAGAGCCGCTTGTCGGCCGCCCGCTGAGCCAGCAGCACGTTGTCCTCACGGTCGAAGACGAGGACGGTGAACGCGCGGTGTCGGATGCCGTCGCCCGTGTGGGCCTCCAGTCGGTTGGCGAGCCCCTGTTCGGTGTCGTTCTCGTCGACGACGATGACCTCCTGGCGAGCGTTCTCGTGGTCGGCGTCGTCGCCCGCCGCGGCGCCGCCGGGGTCGATCTCGTCGGTGCTCATGGTGGTCGCTTGCCCGTTCACCTTAAGACCGCTTCGGCTTCTCGGACTGATTCCGGGGCGGTCCCGAATGGCCGGAGAATATAAATGGCCGAACACTTCCGGCGCCAGGTTCCGGTTCTGGTGGGTGGCTGCCGACCGTGCGGCCGGCGCATGCCGGCACGACTATGATAGCCGGTTCACGAGGACGGGCCCCTCGACGCCCGAGAGGACCGTGTGTGTATGTGTGTCGATGTCGTGGTTGGTGGGGACAGGGGATGGTGTCAGGCGCCAGCGCCAGGTGGCTCTAGGTGATTAGTACACAGCATTTTATTCATGTAGACGGTAGTAGAGTGTACGGATGCTACACGAAGCTGTGGACACCGGCGGTGTGGGCCGCGGGGACATCGGTGCGGAGGAGACCGAGTTGCGGCGGCTCGGTACACAGGGCTGTCTGTCGCTGTTTGTCGGCGAGGAGTCGCCGGCGCACGCGACGGCGAGCAGCCGACTCCACGCACGGGCCCCCGAGGAAGACCATCACCTGTTCGTGAGTCCGGCGCGGACTCTACCTTCAGTGAAACACCACGTCGACGCCGTCCCACCGGGGGCGTCTGTCCGGGTCATCCGGACCTCGCGTGGCCCGGACCACGACGGCCGGTTCGACGGCATCCCAACTCGGGCAGCCGTCGACCAGGTCAACGGCTCGCTCCGCGCGCTCGGCGCCGCCGTCTCCGACGCGATGGAGATCACCGCCGCCCGCGACGAGGGACGCCCCGTCGTCTGCCTGCGCGATGTGACCTCGCTGACCGACGACCGGTTCGAACTGGAGCGGTTCCTGCTCGAACTCCGTGTCGCTGCTCTCGAGACGAACGCGGTCGTGCACGCCCACCTGCCGGTCGCCCCGGACCACGAGTGGCTGGACGGGCTCCTCGACCTCGCGGATGCGACCTGCTACGTCGAGGACGGGCTGCCGCCGGGTGGCGAGTGGAACCTCCACGAGGAGTCCCTCGACGCCGCCGCCCCCGGCGCCGCCAGCGAGTCCGCCTGAATCCCGGCCGCCGACCCCCACTGCCGGACCCCACGGTCCGGACCTGCTGTTCTTCACCTCGTCGAGTGACGGGTTCGTCCGGCCGGTCACCCGAGTTTCTCGTCCAGTATCAGCCGTGTCTTCGTCGATACCACCTCGTCCAGTTCGCGAGCGCGCGTGATGAGCGCGTTCAGCGCGTCCGTGTCGGTCGTGTCCGCGACCACGACGATGTCCTCCTCGCCCGAGACCTGCCAGACGAAGTCCACCTCCGACCAGTCGGCCATGTCGTCGGACATCTCCGTGGTGTCGACGTCGACGGCCACGTCGATCTCGACCATCGCCTTCACGTTCCCCGTCCGGGTGGCGACGGTGAACCGCTCGATGACGCCCTCCTCCAGCATCCGGTCCACCCGGTTCCGGACGGTCCCCTCGCTGGTCCCGACCTCGTCGGCGATCTCCGTGTACGGTGTGCGCGAGTCCCGCCGGAGGATGGCGAGTATCTCCCGATCCAGGCTGTCCATGGTGTAGGTGCGGGGTGCGTCGTCGACCGCAGGACCCCACTGAGGTGCGAGGTTACCGGGGGGGTACACTTACGGATTACGAAATTCGTAATTCGGCTTCGAACGCAACGGTTATTCCGGGGGCGATGATACGAGCATCGTAATGACCGACGCCGCAACCGAGGACGGCGACGAGCATCCGACCGCCTACGTGGCCATCGAGGGTGGGCGGGTCGTGGAGGCTCGGAGCCGTGCGCCCGGGCGTACCCGCGGCGAACTCGTCTTCACGACCGCCTACACCGGCTACGAGGAGTCCCTCACCGACCCCTCGTACGAGGAACAGATTCTCACGTTCTCCTACCCGCTCATCGGGAACTACGGGGTCCGGGAGGAGCGCTTCGAGTCCGACCGCGTCCACCCGCGTGGGGCCGTCGCGCGGGAGTTCACCGAGGACGTCGCCGAGTGGCTCGCCGACGAGGGTGTCCCGGCCGTCGACCACCTCGACACCCGCGACCTCGTCACGGGCATCCGCGAGGAGGGCGCGATGAAGTGTGGTATCTCCGCGGGCCCGGACGCCTCCCCCGAGGCCGCGACGGAGGAACTCGAGCAGTGCATCGCCATGAGCGACCACACCGACATCGGCTCGCAGGTCAGCGTCCCCGACCGCGAGACACACAATCGCGAGGGCGACGGGCCCACGGTCGCCCTCGTCGACTGCGGCGCGAAGGGCAGCATCATCAGTTCGCTCGTCGAGCGCGACGCCGTCGTCGAGGTCCTCCCCTACGACGCGACGGTCGCGGACGTCGAGTCCGTCGACCCCGACCTCCTGTTCGTCTCGAACGGTCCCGGTGACCCGGAGAACTTCGAGCGCGCGGCCGCCCTGGTCGACGAGTACGTCGGCGAGACGCCCATCGCTGGCATCTGTCTCGGCCAGCAGGTCGTCGCCAACGCGCTCGGTGGCTCCACCGAGAAGATGGAGTTCGGGCACCGCGGCGTCAACCAGCCCGTCCGCGACCTGCGCTCGGGGCGCGTCGTGATGACCACGCAGAACCACGGCTACACCGTCGACGAGCCCGGCGACCAGCTGGAGGTCACGCAGATCAACGTCAACGACGACACGCCCGAGGGCCTCGAATCCGACGACCTCGATATCATCACCCGCCAGTACCACCCCGAGGCGAATCCGGGCCCGAACGACTCGCTGGACTTCTTCGACGACGTGCTGGCGCTGGCTGGCTACGAGACCGAGGCCGGGACGACCGGCGCCCCGACGAAGGCGACGCAGTAGCGACTTCCGGTCTCTGGCTCCGCTCGATGAACGTTATCGCGTCATCGCTCACGCCTCCTCGGCGTCCTCTTCACCCTCACCGCCGAGTCGCGCGCCGAACTCCTGGAGCCGGTCGGTGAACTGGCCGAACACGACGTTGAACACGCCGGCCATCGCCAGTAGCGCCCCCAGGAAGACCGGCGAGGCCTGCGACGGCGGCACCACGACCGGATAGAGCCACACGAGGACACCGCTGACGAGGAAGCCGAGCGAGATCCCGCGCTGGATGTTCTCCGTGTACTCGAACACTATCGCCGCGATGCCGAGGAAGCCGAGGATGCCGACGAGCGGCTCGTAGGGTGCCTCGTTGATGAGTCCGGCGACGAGGACGAGGAGTCCCGCGATGACGGAGCCGACGCCCATCAGTCGCATCTGTCGCTTCTTCAGGTCCACCTCCACGTCGGCTTCGTCGTCTGCCATACCCGTTCTGTGCGGGCCGTGCGCTAATCCCTGTCGGTCGCGGTCACGGCTCCGGTCCCTTCACGGCTCCAACGTGACCGGGGTGGTCATCGGGTCCGGGCGCGCCGTCGACGGTCGGACGGTGTCGCCCGTGACCCGGGTCCGCCGGGCTATGGATACCAGCCGGACATGGGAAATTTATGCCCACGGC
The DNA here is from genome assembly GCF_024298825.1 of Haloglomus salinum. Lineage (NCBI taxonomy): Archaea > Methanobacteriati > Methanobacteriota > Halobacteria > Halobacteriales > Natronomonadaceae > Haloglomus > Haloglomus salinum. The sequence goes on along the minus strand of NZ_CP101153.1, from coordinate 742,529 downwards.
CCGCGAAAGCCGGGGTATGGGAATCCTCTCTCGGGCCTCGTACGTCATCCGGTCGAAGCTGAACGCCATCGTCTCCAGTCAGGAGGACCCCTCCGAGACGCTGGACTACAGCTACGAGAAGATGCGCGACGAACTGCAGGACGTCAAGCAGGGCATCGCGGACCTGACGACCCAGAAGAAGCGCCTCGAGATACAGAAGCGCCGGCTGGCGGAGAACGTCGAGAAGCACAACGAGCAGGCCCGCGAGGCCGTGAACGCGGGCCGTGACGACCTCGCACGCCGGGCGCTCGAGAAGAAGAAACAGAAGATGACCCAGATCGAGGACCTCGAAGGGCAGATCGCGGACCTGCAGAACACGCAGGACCGCCTCGTCGAGAAGAAGGACGAGCTGCAGGAGCGCATCGAGCGGTTCCGCACGGAGAAGGAGACGATGAAGGCGCGCTACGAGGCCGCCGAGGCCAGCGCCCGCGTCTCCGAGGCGATGAGCGGCGTCGGCGACGAGATGGAGGAGACCGCCCGCGCCATCGAGCGCGCCCGCGACCGGACCGACGAGATGGAGGCCCGCGCCGAAGCGATGGACGAACTCCAGGAGACGGGCGCGTTCGACGACGCCCTCTCCGACGAGGACGAACTGGACCGGGAGCTCCGCGAGATGCGCAGTGACAGCGAGGTCGAGGCCGAGCTGGAGACGCTGAAGGCCGAGTCCGGGCGCGGCTCGACGGAGGTCGAGTCGGCCCCGGAGGAGCCGCCCGCAGGCGAGGACGCCGACGAGACGACCGACGCCGCCGACCCCGAGCTGGAGGCGGAGCTGGCCGACCTGAAGGAGGAAGACGAGGAGACCGAGGACGAGTCGAACTGACCGGGGCGGCTTGCCGGTCCATCACCCGTTGACTCTCGTTGCTTCTGGCCGGAGATGTCCGGTTTCGGCTTCATCAAGCACTAAGAGGGCGAAGCCTCTCGTCCGTGGCATGAGCACCGTGGCGCCATCGCCGACCCGGCGAGTGGTGTGCGAGTGAGCGGCAGCGCGACGACCGACGACGTCGGGGCGGACGCCGAGGAGACCATCGCCGAACGGGCCGGCCGGGATACCCGCCTCTCCTACCTGCTCGTCGAGGCCGACCGGCGGCTCGTGACGGCCGGACTCCTGGCCGGGGTGCTGGGGTCGCTCCTGCTGGTGGTTGCCATCGTGCCCGGGGCGGAGGCGGCGGTCCGTAGCAGCGACCCCATCGAGACGCTGTTCCAGGCGCTGGTCGGCGCCACGGTGACGGGTGTAACGCTGGTCCTGACGCTGAACCAGCTCGTCCTCTCGCAGGAGCTGGGGGCCGCGGGCGACCAGCGCGAGCGGATGGACGGCGCGATGGAGTTCCGCCAGGACGTGGCCGACTTCCTCGAGGACCCTGTCGCGCCCGCCGAGCCCTCCGCCTTCCTCCGGGCGATGGTGACGGCGACCGCTGCTCGCGCCGAGACCCTCGGCGACTCCGTGGTCGACGACCCCGACGACGAGGCGACGAAGGGTGTGCGCGACCTCGCCGATGGCGTGACGACGGCCGCCGACGGGGTGGTCGACTCGCTCTCGGATTCGACGTTCGGACAGTACGAGGTCGTCGACGCCGCGCTCGACTTCGAGTACTCCCGGAAGCTCTACCGTGCCCGACGGCTCCGGACGGCTTACGCCGACGAGCTATCGGACGAGACCTGCGAGACGCTGGCTGAACTGGAGGGACTGCTCCGGCTGTTCGGCCCCGCCCGTGAGCACTTCAAGACGCTCTACTTCCAGTCGGAGCTGGTCGACCTCTCGCGGTTCGTGCTGTTCGCCTCGCTCCCGTCGCTGGTCGTCACGGTCTCCGTGCTGGCCTTCTTCGATGCATCGGCGGCCCCGACGACCACGGTCCTCGGTATCGGCGGCGCGTCGCTGGTGGTCTGTGTCGCGACGGCGCTGGCGCTCGTTCCCTTCCTCGTCCTGCTGTCGTACGTCCTTCGCATCGCGACCATCACGGGACGGACCCTCTCTATCGGGCCGTTCATCCTCCGGGAGACAGACCGCGAGGGGACGACCGAGACCAGCGAGTGACTCGCGGGGCGACTACGGTCCCCGCCCTACCTCGGCCACCACTCAGCCCAGCAGGAGCGCCGCGACGGCGCCGGCCGCCACTCCGGCCGTGAGGACGGCGATGATGCGATACCAGTGTGCCGGAACGGGTAGCGTCCCCCGCGCGTAGCCGACCGGCCGCCGGGCGTAGTGGCCGGCGAGACCGGCCTGTGCGACGGCCGCCGCGCCGATGAGCCACGGGTCCCCGGCGACCGCCCCCAGCGCGCGGGCGACGGCGAGGCTCCCGAAGGCGACGGCGGCGAGCGCGAGGAGAATCGCCCAGAACTCCGCGCGAACCAGTGGCCGGCCCAGAACAGGGACGGTCGGTGGGTCCGCGCTGGTCTCGTCGTCGCTGTCGCCCTCGACCATCGCTCAGATGAACTCCCGGACGTCGGAGTACCACATGTCGTGGTGGTCGACGGCGTCGATGCGGGGGGCGATCTTCGCGGCGATGACGTGCCAGCAGAGTTCCTCGGGGTCGTCCGCGTCGAGATTGTACTGGCTGTCCTCGCAGGTGCAGGCGCCGTCCTCGACGACGTACTCCTCGGTGTGGCCGACGACGACGGTGAAGTCGCGGTACTCCTTGACGCGCCGCTCCCCGACCGCCTCGATGGCGCGACGGCCGCGCTTGCCGTGTGCCTCGATGATGCGGTCGACGACGGCCGGGGTGAGTTCCCCGGCCTCGGCGAGCGCGTCGGTCCACTCCGCAACGATACTCACTGTCCTACCTGGGTAACGTGGGCACAAAACCGTTCGGTGGCTCGTCCGACGCGTGTCCGCCGCTTCCGGACCGCGGGTCCGCCCCGGGTGACCCCTGCCGTGCTACCCGACCTGCTGCCACTCCCGACCGCACTCCGGACAGGACCGGACCTTCCCGAGGCCGTCCGGGTTGTCGCGGGTGTCCAGGTTCTCGCCACACTCCGCACACACCAGCCGCTCGTACGTGTCCTTCGTGATCTGCTCGGAGCGGAGTCCCTTTCGGACGGAGTCCATACCCGCCCGTATGCGACCCCCTGTCAAAAGCCCGGCGGCGCGTTCCAGCATCCGGAATCACCGGCGAGTACCCGATAGAGCGGCTGCTCCGTGGTGCTGGCGGCTGAGGGGAGTAAGCCCCCTTCTGTTCGTCCCGGCATTCGGCTGAGCGCCCGCCGCTCGTCCGGGCTACCAGCGCGGCGGGCTTGCACCGGCGAGGATTCGCCGTTCCATCCGTTCCCGGTCGTCGACGTTCTGCAGGTTAGCTGGCTCGCCTCGCGGCTCGCTTCGCACGCTCGCGGGTCACGCCCGCTCGCGCCGGGGGGCCTCGTGGCCCCTCGCGCATCACCACTCGGACCGGGGGGTCTCGTTGCTGTTCCAGAGCCGACGGTCTCCCGTCCCGGGCTTGCGCCCGGTCGCCTGCCCGGACGGTGGGGGGACTTTCCTCGTGCGCCATGTCGCGCACGGGAGCCGGGCTCCCTCTGCCAGCCACACGTAGGCTGGTGCCCGTCTTGAGGGGTTCGGTCGCTAGAGGGTGGTTCTCCGTGTGGGTGTTCGTTCTCTGGCTGTTCCAGTGACTGCGACGACGATGGAGACGGGGATAGAGACGACGATGGAGAGTGCCTCGCTCTCTCGGACGACGCGCTTCGGCCCTCACGCCCTTAGAGACGTTGGGCTCGGCCGATAGCTCGCGGCATGAAGCCGCTCACGGCTTCGCCGTTCGCTCGGGGCGCGTAGTAGCGCCCCGCTGCTCGCGGAGGCCGAGCCCCCGAATGCCAGCGCGCGCCGGTGCGACTGACGGGAATGCGCGCTCCGTCACAATCCACGGGCCGGGAGCGCGTGGCGAGCGAAGCGAGCCTGCGCTCCCCGGGGAAGGGCAGGGGCGCCGCTCCGTGCAACGCTCCACGTCCCTGGTGGACTCGAAGGGCGAGAGCGCGAGGGCTTCGTAGGGTGTCTCGGTTGTCAGCGGTGTCCTGGGAGCGTGAGGGCTTCGTAGGGTCCGTTAACCTCTCCGGAACAATCTCCGGAATGCAGCGAATGATCTAATGCGTGTGGAATAAATAAGATATTCGAGAATCCGAGACCGAGAGAGCGGAGCTGCGACGTTAACTCGACGAGATGACGTCGTCGATGCGCACGATCATCGTGGCCGCCTCGGTGGCGGACTCGATGGCCTCGCGCTTGACCGCGGCGGGGTCGAAGACGCCGTAGTCGACGGGGTCGTCGATATGGCCGGTCTGTCCCTCGGAGATGATGCCGGCGACGCCCTCCTCCTCGTGGCGCGAGCGGAGGTCGACCAGCGCGTCGATGGGGTCGAGGCCGGTGTTCTCCGCGAGCGTGCGCGGGATGACGTCCATCGCGTCGGCGAACGCCTCGACGGCGAGCTGCTTGCGGCCCTCGATGCCGGCCGAGCCAGAGCGGATGTGGTCCGCGATGGCTATCTCGCTCGCGCCGGCGCCGGGGACGATGCCGCCGGAGTCGAGCGCGGCGGTGGCGACGTCGATGGCGTCGTTGAGGGCGCGCTCGAGCTCGTCGGCGACGTGCTCGGTGCCGCCGCGGGCGAGGACGGTGACGGCCTCGGCGGCCGCGCCACCCTCGACGAAGGCGAGGTCGTCGTCCGCGAATCGCTCGACGCGGACGCGGTCGGCGTGGCCGAAGTCGTCGCCGTCGAGGTCGTCGACGGAGCCCAGCGTCTTCGCGCCCGTCGCGCGGGCGATGGAGCCGGCGTCGTCGTCGCCGATGGAGTCGAAGGCGAGGATGCCGAACTCGGCCAGGTAGGTGCCCACGTGGTCGTCGATGTCACCCGTGACGAAGGCCACGTCGATGCCGGCCTCGTCGAGGGTCTCCGCGTAGCCGCGGAGCTCGGACTGTTCGGCCTCGATGGCCTGGTTCAGCTGGTCGACGTCGGAGATGTCGTACTCGGCGTCGATGTTGGCCTCGCGGATCTCCAGGTCCACGTCGAGGACGGCGACGGTCGCGTCCTCGACGGAGCGGGGCATGTCCTCGTGGAGTGGCTCTTCCTCGGTGATGACGCCCTCGACCAGCTCGGTCGCGGAGGAGGAAGCGCCCTTCTGCGTGCGAACGGTGATGTTCTCGCGCTCGACACCGGCCTCGCCCTCGACGGCGCGGACGGCGCCGACGACGGTCTCGGCGAGCGCGCCGGCCTCGATGTCACCGGTACCCTTGCCGGTCATCGAGGTCTCCGTCACCTTCTTCAGGAGGTCGTCGTCGAGCTCCTCGTCCAGTGTCATGTCCTCGATGGCCTCCAGCGCGAGTGCGCTGGCCTCGTGGTAGCCCTCGACGATGGTCGTCGGGTGGACATCGTCCTCGAGGAGGTCCTCGGCCTGCGCGAGGAGCCGGCCCGCCAGCACGGAGGCGGTCGTGGTGCCGTCGCCGACCTCCTCCTCCTGGGTCTCGGCGACCTCGACTATCATCTGCGCGGCCGGGTGCTCGATATCCATCTTGTCGAGGATGGTCGCCCCGTCGTTCGTGATGACGACGTCGCCGTCGTCGCTCACGAGCATCTTGTCCATCCCGCGCGGCCCGAGTGTCGTGCGTACCGATTCGGCGATGGCCTTCCCGGCCTGGATGTTCGAGGACTGTGCGTCCTCGCCGCGGGTCCGCTGGGAGTCCTCGGCGAGGATGAACATCGGCTGTCCGCCCATGCGCTGCTGCTGTGCCATAGTCGTTCGAAAATCAGTCAGCGGTTCTATATAAGTGTTGCCGAACCGGTCTATGAACCCCCGGCACGGAGCCCCCGTCAACTGTTCGCAGGGCTCCCACGCCGATACCTAAATAGGGGTGGGCATGGGAGAGGGGGTCGCCCGGCTCAGGAGAACCACAGGACGTTCGCCGTCGTCCGACAGCAGACGAACGGGCGGTCCGCGACGCGCGAGAGGCTGATGGCGCCGAGGCTCGCCAGCAGGGCGACGCCGACGAGGCCCGCGAGGGGGAGGGCGAACGCCGGGCCGGCGAGCCGTCGCCCCCCGAGGAAGGCCACGATGGCCCCGACGAGGGCGAACGGCAACGCGTCGGCCGCCGCGATGATGACCGAGTGGGTGGTCATGGCCGCCGGTATCGCCGGGGACGGCATGAGTCTGGTCACGACTCCCCGGGGCTTCCGGACCGAGCGTCAAGCCCTTTCCAAAGCGTTTTCTCCGGCGGGCGGGACCCACTCGGTATGGACGGAGGCGGCGGTTCGAGCGACATGACCCTCGCGTTCGAGTTGGCGGCCCTGAAGCGGCTGGCCGAGCCGGACGCCGTCTTCTCGGACGCGCGCACGTGGAGCAAGTACGTCGGCGTCGTCTCGGAGGAGCCGACCTACGTGGTGACGAACTTCACCCGGAAGAATCGCATCCGGCAGGACTTCTTCTCCGGCCCGCGGGGCCGCGAGGAGTCCCTCGAGAACGTCAAACGCCAGTTCGACACGGACCGGCACGTCCTCGTCGGTACGAGCGACGAGGACGCCGACCTCGCTGACCGGGTCGACTGGGAGTACCTCCTCGTCGAGCAGGCCGCCGACGCAGCCGGCTGGGAGCTGGGGGACCCGGAGGAGGAGGCCGCGCCCGAATCGACCGAGGACGAACGCGACGACTGGCCCTGACGTGTCCGACGACAGCAGTGACGGGCCGGACGTGTGGGTGGACGACACCGACGAGTCGCCCCCGGACGGACCTGGTTCGGGCGGACCGGAGCCCGGCGACACGCTCGCGGTCGGCGATGCGCTGAGCGGCGCCGCCGCGCGGCTCGTCCGCCCCATCGGGCTGGCGCTCGTCGCCGGCTACCTGCTGGTCGGCTTCGCTGGCGCCGTCGCCACGACCAGCCTGTTCGCGACCCTCGTGCCCCGCGTCCGGGCCGTGATTATCGAGAACTCGGCCGCGACCCCGGCCGACTTCCCGCCGCTGGCGGACCCCTCGCCGCTCGCTCTCCCGGTCGAGGTGAGCACGGCCCTCGGGCTGGTGCTCGTGACCGCGCTGCTGGCCGAGACGCTGAACGTCGTCGCCATCCAGGTGTTCGTGCGCGACGCCCGCGAGTTCCCGCGCGAGGCGCTGGCTGACCTCCCGGCGCGCTCGCTCGTCTCGTTCGTGGCGAACTCGCTGGCCGCCGTCGCGGTGTTCGTCGGCTTCGTCGCGTTCATCCTCCCCGGAGTCTTCCTCGCGGTCGCGTTCTACCTCGTCCGGGCCGCCGTCGCCGTGGAGGGCGCGGGCGTCGTGCCGGCGCTCCGCCGGTCGTGGCGGCTGGTGAAGGGCCACCGCATCCGGGTCCTGTTCGTCCTGCTCGTCGTGGTGCTCGTCGGGCAGGTCGCGACGCTCCCGACGAGCCTGGTCGAGGTCACCCCACTCGGAGAGACGGCCGCGGCCGCATTCGGCGTCGTCCTCGGGGCGGTCGTCACCACGTTCGGCGCGGCGGTCGCCGCACGCGTCTACGTCCAGCTCGCCGGTATCGATGCCGCGAGTGTGGCAGCGCGACGAGCCGCCGGGGGCCCCGACTCGGACGGGGCGGACGGCGAGCCGGACGACTCACCCGAGGACGAGCCGATCGGCGCGCTCACCCCGGAGGAAATCGACGAGCAGTTCGGGAAGGGCAACTGACTGGACGGGCGTCCTTCCCCCACCCGGGAACCAGGTGGCCGCGGGCACCCCACGTCGGGGCCGGCGGCGCCATCGTCCCCCGTGTGAACACAAGACATATCGCCGCGGGCGTTAACTTCCCTGGTATACCACTCCTATCATGAACGAGGTTCAACTGGAGGTGGCGAAGGCCTACCCCAACGACTCGGGGCGCGGCATCGCACGCCTCGACCCGGACACGCTGTTGCACCTGAAGCTGAGCCCAGGGGATATCATCGAGATCGAGGGCGGTGACCGGACCGCGGCGAAGGTCTGGCGCGCCGACCGGCAGGACTGGAACACGGACACCGTCCGCATCGACGGCTTCACGCGCCAGAACGCGGATGTCGGCATCGGCGAGCGCGTCGAGATCCGCAAGGCCGAGGCCACCAAGGCCGACCGGCTCGTCCTGGCGCCGCCCGAGGAGGCCAGCGTCCAGTTCGGTTCCGACGCCGCGGGTATGGTCAAACGGCAGATCCTCAAGCGGCCCGTCGTCGAACACGACATCGTCCCGGTGATGTCCTCCACGAACCACCCATTCATGCGGTCGCCCGGCCAGGCGATTCCACTCATCGCGGTCGAGACGGACCCGGAGGGCGTCGTGCTCGTCACCGAGGATACCGAGGTCGAACTCCGCGAGGAGCCCATCAGCGGCTTCGAGAAGACCGGCGGCGGCATCACGTACGAGGACATCGGCGGCCTCTCCAACGAGATTCAGCGCGTCCGCGAGATGGTCGAGCTGCCGATGAAGCACCCGCAGATATTCAAGAAGCTCGGCATCGAGCCGCCACAGGGGGTGCTACTCCACGGGCCACCCGGTACCGGGAAGACGCTGCTGGCGAAGGCCGTGGCGAACGAAACCTCCGCGAGCTTCTTCTCCATCGCGGGCCCGGAGATCATCTCGAAGTACTACGGGGAGTCCGAACAGCAGCTACGGGAGATATTCGAGGACGCCTCCGAGGAGAGTCCCTCCATCATCTTCATCGACGAACTGGACTCCATCGCCCCCAAACGCGAGGACGTGACCGGCGAGGTCGAGCGCCGGGTCGTCGCACAGCTGCTGACGATGATGGACGGCCTGGAGTCGCGCGGCCAGGTCATCGTCATCGCCGCCACGAACCGCGTCGATTCGGTCGACCCCGCCCTGCGTCGGCCCGGACGGTTCGACCGCGAGATCGAGATCGGCGTTCCCGACGAGACGGGTCGCAAGGAGATCCTCCAGATACACACCCGCGGGATGCCGCTCTCGGACGACGTCTCGCTGGACCACATGGCCGACGAGACCCACGGCTTCGTCGGTGCCGACATCGAATCCCTGACGAAGGAGGCCGCGATGAAGGCCCTGCGTCGGTACCTCCCGGAGATCGACCTCGACGAGGAGGACATCCCGCCGAGCCTCATCGACCGGATGATCATCAAGCGCGACGACTTCCGCGGAGCCCTCAACGAGGTTTCCCCTTCGGCGATGCGGGAGGTCCTGGTCGAACTCCCGAAGGTCAACTGGGACGACGTGGGCGGGCTCGACGAGGCGAAGGGGCAGGTCCAGGAGTCCATCGAGTGGCCGATGACCCAGCGCGAGAAGTTCGAGCGGATGGGTGTCGAGCCTCCGGCTGGCGTGCTGCTCTACGGCCCCCCCGGCACCGGGAAGACGCTGATGGCGAAGGCGGTCGCCAACGAGACCAACGCCAACTTCATCAGCGTCCGTGGCCCGCAACTCCTCTCGAAGTGGGTGGGCGAGTCCGAGAAGGCCATCCGGCAGACGTTCCGCAAGGCGAGGCAGGTGGCCCCGACGGTCATCTTCTTCGACGAGCTGGACTCGCTGGCGCCAGGCCGAGGCGGTGACGTGGGCTCGAACGTCTCCGAGCGCGTCGTCAACCAGCTCCTGACCGAACTCGACGGCCTGGAGGAGATGGGCGACGTGATGGTCATCGGCGCGACCAACCGCCCGGACATGATCGACCCCGCGCTCATCCGGTCGGGCCGGTTCGACCGCCTCGTCTACATCGGCGAGCCGGAGGTCGACGGTCGCGAGCAGATCTTCCGCATCCACACGGACGACACGCCGCTCTCGCCGGATGTCTCGCTCCGTGAACTCGCGGAGCTCACGGGCGGCTACGTCGGCTCCGACATCGAGTCCATCGCCCGCGAGGCCGCCATCGAGGCACTCCGCGAGGACGACGACGCCGAGATGGTCGAGATGCGCCACTTCCGCAAGGCGCTCGAATCGGTCCGTCCCACCATCAACGAGGACATCCGCGACTACTACGACCGCATCGAGGAGGACTTCAAGGGCGGCGGCGCCGAGCCCGGTCCACAGCAGGGGGGCGGGCGTATCGGGTTCCAGTAGAGCTTTTTTGCGCAAGTGGTCGGCGAAGAGCGCCGGCCACTTGCGCAAAAAACGTTCAGAAAAAAGGCCGCTGGCTCGCTTCGCTCGCCAGCGGTGAACGGCGCGCCTGCGGCGCGCCGATGCAGGTGTAATCCATGCGAACGAAGCGAACGTCCCTGTCGCTCGTTCCTCAGGCCGCCCTCCCGGTGTCGGGCGTGGTCGCGACCACCCTGTAGACCGCGTAGAACATCCAGATGAGCAGGCCGAGGATGATGATGTACGAGCGGATCTCGAGGGGGACGAGCGCCTCGTGGACGATCTGTCCTTCGCCGTCGACCGGGTGTGGTGAGCCCGCGAGCACCTCGAGCAGGCCGATGACCACCGTTCCGAGGACCACGAGGCCACCGCCGCCGTACGCCGCGATCTTGTCCGCCGTGTCGAGTTCACTCATGACGTATCACCCCACGATGTACCGGAGCTTCGGATGGTTCTGGACGAGGTCCGACTCCGCGAGGTACGCGTCGACACCGAGGACGCGCCCGGCGCCGAGCGTGGCGATCATCGCGAAGATGAGGAGTCCCAGCAGCTCACCGGTGACGACGCCGTGATTCCAGCCGCCGGTCTCCCCGTTGATGAAGTAGAAGAAGGCCATCAGGAGGGCGCCGAAGAACGACGCCAGCCTGGTCAGTGCCCCGAGGATGAGCCCGAGGCCGATCAGCGTCTGCCCGAGGGGGATGGCAACGTTGACGAACGAGAGGAGGGCGCCGTCAGCGAACAGGGTCACTATCGGTCCGAGACTGGTCCCCTGCGCGGCGCCGCTGACGAACCAGCCGGCATCGAACGGCCAGGCGAGGAACTTGTCGAGCCCCGCATGGAGCATCCACCACCCGACCGCGAGCCGCATGATCACCAGCCAGTACGCCAGCCACGGCTCGGAGACGGGGAACGAGACGTTCCGTCCGAGCAGCTGGGTCTTCACATTCTGTGTCATGGTATCACGCCTCACTTCGAGCGCGCGGGGGAACAGGGTATAAATGTTGCCCCTATCTTGGATAATCGGCAGATTTCGCGAGAAGAATCACGACAGTTGATTTCCAGCGCCCCACATTCCACGCCGGCATCGCCGAATACCCGAGTTTATGAGCGAAGCCGCCCGAAACGGGCGCAATGAGCGAGGACGCCGGGCCGAACCCGGACCCCGAGGCCCCGGACGTGGGGCGCCGCGAGAAGGTCGCGGCGGTCCGGGCCGTCGCCGCCTACCGGCCGCTGACGACCGTCGCGGTCGTCGTGCTGGCGGTCGCCGCGGCCGTCCTCTCCGGCGTCGGCGCGGGGTTCATCCTCCCCATCATCGAGCTGGCGCAGGGAACCAGCAGCGACACCACCGGCATCCTCGCGGCGTTCGTCGCCACCTACGACCTGCTGGGCGTGCCGCTGACGCTGGAGACCGCCGTGGCCGGGGTGGCCGTGGTGATGACCGCCCGCCACGCCGCCTCCTTCGTCGTCGCGTACCTCCGGGCGGTGCTCCAGACCGCGTACGTCCGGGACCTCCAGACCCGCGCGTTCGACCGGGCGCTCGACGCACGCGTCGGCTACTACGACCGGAACGGCTCCGACGAGATACTCAACGCCATCGTCACGCAGGCTCGCTACGCGGGCGGGTTCATCAAGAACGGGACCCGCCTGCTGGAGGCGACGCTGGTCTCGGCGGCCTACCTCGGCCTGGCGCTGTACCTCGCGCCACAGCTGACGTTCCTGACGGGTGCCGTCCTCGGCAGCACGACCGTCCTCGTCCGCACCCAGTTCGAGTCCGGCTACGAGGTCGGCGACCGCATCGCCGCCGCCAACGAGCGCGTCCAGGAGTCGGTCCAGGCCGGCACCCAGGGCATCCGGGACGTGAAGCTGTTCGGCGTCGCCGGGGAGCTGTTCACGGATTTCCGCGACGCCGTCGACACCTACGCCCGGGCGAACGTCCTCCTCCGGCGGAACCAGGCCGCGTTCAAGGAGATATACCAGTGGATCAGCGCGCTGACCGTCTTCGGGCTGCTGTACCTGGGCCTGGCCGTCTTCGGCCTCCCCGTCTCCCGGCTCGCGGTCTTCCTGTTCGCGATGTTCCGGCTCGCGCCGAAGGTCTCGGACGTGAACGACCTCTACTACCGCGCCGAGGGGGACCTCCCCCACGTCGTCCGGATGGAGCGGTTCGTCGACTCGCTGGAGGCCAACGCCGAACCCGACGCGGGGGACCCCGTTCCCACACCCGTGGACGAGGTGGCGTTCGACACCGTTCGCTTCTCGTATCCCGAGGCCGACGAGACGGTTCTCGACGGTGTCTCCTTCGGCTTCGAGCGCGGCGAGTTCGTCGCCTTCGTCGGGCAGTCCGGCGCCGGCAAGTCCACCGTGGTGTCGCTGCTGACGCGTCTGTACGAACCTGATTCCGGCGCCGTCCGCGCCGACGGGACGGACATCCGCGCGTTCGACCGGCGCGAGTGGCGCTCCCGGGTGAGCGTCGTCCGCCAGCAACCCTGGATATTCAGCGACACCCTCCGGTACAACCTCACCGTCGGCAACCGGGACGCGACCGACGCCGAGGTCCGGCGGGTCTGTGACATCGCGCAGGTGACGGAGTTCGCCGACGACCTGCCCGCCGGCCTCGAGACGCAGCTGGGCGACGACGGCGTCCGGCTCTCGGGGGGCCAGCGCCAGCGCGTCGCCATCGCCCGCGCACTCCTGAAGGACGCCGACGTGCTCGTTCTAGACGAGGCGACCTCCGACCTCGACACCGGCCTCGAGGAGCGCGTCCACACCGCCATCGAGGAGATGGAGCGCGACTACGCCATCGTCGCCATCGCGCACCGCCTGTCGACCGTCGTCGGCGCGGACCGCATCTACGCGCTCGATGCCGGCCGCATCGCCGAGGCCGGGCCGCACGAGGAGCTCCTCTCGCAGGGCGGCCAGTACGCCGACCTCTACGCGACCCAGGCCGAGGCCGGCGTCGCGAGCGACGGCGAGGCCCGCGCGGAGCCGGACGGTGGTGCGACCGGGACGGACAGCGGCGCAAACGGGACAGACGGCGGCGCGCCGGAGTAACGCCACACTGCCCGCGAGCGGTAGCCTCTTGCCCCGTCCGGGCGCCGACGGGACATGGCCATCGAGCGGCTCGCGCTCCTCCTCGGACGGGACCACCTCCGCGACTGGTTCGCCGACGCGCTCGTGGAGATGGTGGCCCGGACGGACGCCCGCGTGACGCTCGTCGTCCGCACGGACACGGACGGGCACGACCCGGGCTCGGGGGGACGCGTCGACATCCCGGACGCGGCCCGGTCACCCGAGCTGGAGCGCCGCTACGTCTCCCTCGACCCCGTCGCGGACGGCCCGGGCGTCCGGTTCCCGGCGACGACCGTCGACCGCATCGCCGACGCCGACATCGCGCTCCAGAACGGCGTCGGCATCCTGAAGGGCGACGTGCTCACGGCGCCCGACCACGGCGTGCTCTCCTACCACCACGGCGATATCCGGCGCTACCGGGGCGTCTACACCCACCTCTGGAACTACCTCGACCGCGTGGCGACGGGCGGCGTGACGCTGCTCCAGCTGACCGAGGCCCTCGATGCCGGCGCCATCGCCGCCGAGCGCGAGGTCGACCTCGCGGACTGCCTGACGTGGTCGGAGCTCGAAGGGCGCAAGCACCGCGCCGGCGTCCCGCTCGTGGCCGACGCCGTCCAGCGGTTCGACGCCGGCCGCGAGCCGGAGAGGGTGCCCGAGGACGAACTCGGCCGGATGTACTACTCCTCGGACGTGACGCTCGGTGTCGTGGCGAAGTACGTCGCGCTGGAGACAGCGAAGACGGCGTTCAACCGGGTGCAGAACGCGCGGAGCCTGCTCGGCATCTGGCGGAGCAATCGCTAAAACTGGTAGATACGTATCGAAAACGGCTGTCTGATTTCGAACCTGGTCAGGAAACGCCGAACCCGGCCATCCGGGCGGCCAGCATCAGTTCCCCGTTCAGGTCGCTCATGTGCCAGCGCCAGCGCCCGAACGGGAGCCCCGCATCGACCCGTGGGACGAACATCGGGTCCTCGCTGCCGAGCAGGGGCCGCCGGGACTCGTTCATCGTCGCGATGTCGTGAGTCTCGCGGACGATGGACACCGACGTGTCGTTGTAGGAGCCGTTCGGGTAGCAGAAGCGGTCACAGTCGATGCCGAACCGCTCGGCGAGGTCGCGCTGCCCGCCGACGACCTCCTCGCGGATGATGTCGCGGTCGTGGTGGGCGCCGACGTTGTGGTGGGTCCGGGTGTGGTTCCCGACGGTGACGAGCGGGTCGTCGGCCAGCTCGAGCACCTGGTCGCTCGTCAGGGTGTCGAACAGGTGGCCGGTGTTCATCACCTGTTCGCGGCGGCAGGCGTTGTCCAGCAACGCCGGGCAGACGAACACCGTCGCGGGCACCTCGTACTCGTACAGCAACGGCCGGACCTCAGTGTAGAAGTCGCGGTAGCCGTCGTCGAAGGTGAGCGCGACGTGCTTGCGCCCGACGCCGCGGCCGTCGTTCAGCCGGACGTCCGGCAGGTCGACCACCTCGAAGTTGGCGGTGAGGTACTCGAGGTGGGCCCGGAACTCCTCGACGGCCACGTCCGACGTTCCGGGCCGACACTCGCCGGCGGGTCGGACGGAGTGATACATCAGGACGGCGCTCCGGTGGCGGTAGTCCGGCCGGTCGAGGCGGGCAGCCATCCCGAGTCGCGAGAGCGCCCCGTAGCCGTACCGTCCGACGTTCATCGACGGCGGTGCGTCGGCCTCGGACTTAACTCCGGCTCTCGGAGCCGGCCGGCTCGTCGGTCGTCCCGTCACCAGTCACCCGCCGGTACGCGCGCGCCGCCGTCCGGTGGAGCTGGACCGGCACCCGCCGGTCGACCGCCCGGAGGACGCGCCCCGCCACGGCCTCCGGACCCGCCTCGCGCATCGCCTCGACGGTCGCCTCGGCGTCGGCCCGACGAGCGGTCGCGCGGTCGGCCAGCGGTGTCGTCCGGTCGAGTCTGTCGTCGACGAACCGGACGAACGCCTCGCGCGAGCGCAGGTCGTTCGTGTTCCCCGAGCGCATCGACTCGGGCAGCGTGACCGTGTGGCTCCCGAGTTTGAACGCCAGGTCCGTCGTCTCCAGGTCGCCCGCGTACGGGCGTCCGAGGTCGGCGTACACCTCGCGCACCCGCTCCTCGAAGACTGGGGCGGTGAACTCCTCGACCAGTTCCCGGCGGAGCGGTTCCGGGTCGAAGGCCGGCGCGTCGCCCGCGGCGAGCGCGCAGAAGGCGTCCGCGGCCTCGTCGACGTCGCCGAACTGGAGCGAGTTCGTCTCGTCCAGCTTGTCCCGGCCGCCGCCCTTCAGCTCCTCGTGGACGACCACGGGCGTCCCACAGCAGAGCGCCTCGTGGACCACCTTCGACTGGCCCTCCTCGCGGGAGAACAGCGCGAACCCGCGTGCGGCGTTGTAGAGGTACGGGAACACCTCGTTCGGGATGGGATGCAGGGGTCGGTCGCCGAACGACGCCTCGACCGGCACCCCGAGGTCGATATGCTCGCGCTCGGCGTCGGTGAAGTCGGCGTCGTACTTCTCGAAGAACGCGGTGTCCCAGTAGCCGTCCAGGTCGTCGGGCGGCTCCGGCACCGCACAGACGAGGAGCACGTCCAGGTCGACGCCGCGGTCGAAGCACTCCCGGACGACATCGAGGAGCTCCGAGTACCGCTTGATGGTTATCGGGTGGCCGACGCTGAACACGTCCCACTGCTGGGGCACGTCAATCGGCCGGAAGCGGCCGGGGGTGAAGTCCCGCGAGCACATCTCGACGAGCCGAGGGTCGGCGCCCGGCGCCCAGTCGACGGTGCCGGGGCAGGCCATCTGGAAGTCGACGTACGGCGTCTCGCCCACGTCGGCGTGGTACGCCCCCCACTGCAACCCGAGGACGTACCGCTCCTTCAGCGCGACCAGCCGCCGGGCCAGCGGCTCGGGCGGGTCGAGGAAGTAGGGGCGCTCCTTGTGCGTGAACATCAGCAGCCCCGGCGACCCCTCGACCGGTGGCTTCAGCTCGTACACCATTGGCGGTGCTGGGGTCGGATTCGGCAAAACGCTGCTCACTCGCGCCGCCGGGGTCCGGGACGGGCTCCGTCGCCGGGAACCGGTGACGCCCTCAGAACCCGAATATCGGGACGAACCGGAACGTGAGATACGCCCCGACGGTCGCGATGGCGGGGACGACGTTCTGCATCAGGACGACCCGGGCAGTCGTCGCGGGGTTGAACAGGTCGCCCGCGTCGGGTCCGTCGGGCTCCTCCTCGCCGATGGGGGGCAGTTCCTCGCCCTCCTCGTCGGCGGCCAGCGCGTCGACGGATACCCTGGGCGGGTCCTCGGCGGTGACTGCCTCCGGGACGGTCATCGGTCGGGTCGCGCGGCCCCAGCCCAGTCCGATGATGGAGACGGTGGCGATGACGACGAAGCTCGCGGGGATACCCAGCGTCGAGAGGAAGACGACCAGCGTGGAGCTGACCGACGCGACCACGATGGCGGCCGTCAGCGGCAGTTCGGTGATGTCGCTGCCCATCGTCTCCAGGGTCCGCCGGGCGATGGTGAACGCGCCGATGGCGACGGCGATGCCGCCGAAGACGATGGCCGGGTTCATCGCCAGCTCCTTGCTCCCGACCAGCGGGGCGACAGCGTTGGCGATGTTCGACGTGCCGGAGCTGAAGGCCATCAGGCAGCCGATGGCGACGACCGTTATCGTCCCGTACAGCTCACGCCGGTTGGTCGTCTCGTGAACGCGCGGAACCGGTACCGGCCCCGAACGGTCGACATCGAGCAGCGGGCCCGTGCTGCGCTCCATCGCGATCATCCGGTTGAGCCGCGCGTAGAAGTACCGGCCGATGATGAGCGACACCCAGAAGCCGATGATGGGCGAGACGACCCACCAGATGACGATCTCCCCCATGACGGCGAAGTCCAGCACACCACCCGCGAGCCCCAGTCCCGCGATGGCGCCGACGGCCGTCATGGAGGTGGAGGCCGGGACGCCGAAGAGGTTCCCCATCAGCAGCGCGACGCCGATGAAGAACAGGACCGCGATGGACGACTCCAGCGTGAACACGCCGGGGTCGGCGACCAGCTCCGTGCCGAGCTTCGTCACGACGTTCCGACCGATAGTCCAGGCCCCGAGGAAGAAGAACACCGACATCAGCGCCGCGGCGGCCGTCTTCGAGATGGCGTCGGCGCCGACCGCCGGCCCGAACGCCGGCCCGGTCGTCGACCCGCCGATGTTGTACGCGACGAACATCGAGACGAGGACGCCGACGACGAGCAACGGGTCGACCATCAGGCGTCCTCCGGGTCGTCCGCGTCCTCGTCGCTGTCATCGTCCTCGTCGCTGTCATCGTCCTCGTCGCTGTCATCGTCCTCGCCGTTCGTCGCACCCGATCCGTCGTCGTTCGTTTCGTCTTCTCCCTCGCTGTCGCTCGCCTCGTCGTCCTCCCACACCTCCCGCTCGTCCTCGTCCTCCCACTCGCCGTCGGCCGCCTCGTCGTCCCACACCTCTTCCTCGGTCCGGTCCTCCCACTCGCCGGACTTCGAGTCCACCTGCGCACCCAGCGTCTCCTCGACCGTCGTCTCGACGGTCTCCCCGACCTTCTCCTCCACCGTCTCGTCGACGGTTTCCTCGACCGTCTTCTCGACTGTCTCGCTGACGGTTTCCTCGACCGTCTTCTCGACGGTTTCCCCGACCTTCTCCTCGACCGTCTCGTCGACGGTCTTCTCCACCGTCTCGCCCACGGTCTCCTCCACGGTCTTCTCGACGGTCTCCTCGACCTTCTCCTCGACCGTCTCACCGACCGTCTCTTCGACCGTTTCCTCGACGGTCTCGCCGACGGTCTCCTCTACGGTCTTCTCCACCGTCTCACCGACGGTTTCGTCGACGGTCTTCTCCACCGTCTCGCCGACCGTCTCGTCCACGGTCTCTTCGACCGTCTTCTCGACAGTCTCGCTGACGGTTTCATCGACGGTCTTTTCGACCGTCTCGCCGACCGTCTCGTCCACGGTCTCTTCGACCGTCTTCTCGACAGTCTCGCTGACGGTTTCATCGACGGTCTCTTCGACCGTCTCGCCGACCTTCTCCTCGACCGTCTCACCGACGGTTTTCTCGACCGTCTCGCTGACGGTTTCGTCGACCGTCTCCTCGACCGTTCGCTGGACCTCCGTGGTCATCCAGTTCGGGTCGAACCGTGCCATCTTCCAGACGACGTGGAGCATGAACGAGAGGAGGACGCCAAAGCCGAAGGCCAGTCCGACGGTGTTCCCGGCGACCACGATGAGTCCGACCGAGGCCGCGATGAGCAGGCCGTACGTCAGGTCGACGATGGAGTCGACCCGGCTCGGGTTCACAGGTCTCCCCGGACGGCCCCGGGGTGGCTGTTGACAGGGGTCCGCTTCCCCACAACAAGTGTCAGAGAAATCATATACCTGTACAGAGCGGCCCTCGACGCAAGAACCTTGGCAACCATGGCGTCCCAGCCTCGTCCCAGCCCCGCCCCAGCCTTGGCTCGGCCCCGTCCCGGCCGTTCTGAGCTACAGGACGTACTGCTCCCCGTCGACCGCCAGTGGCTCCTCGAACGCCTCCTCGGCCGGGACGAAATGCGAGATGTGGACGACGCGCGTCTCGTCGGCATCGAGGTCCCGGCCGAGGCGCTGGGCGCCCTCGAAGGTCATGTGCTTCGTGCCGAAGGTCATGAACTCGCCGTCGACCTCGTCGGCGCCACCGAGCGGGTGGTACTCACAGAGGTGCGCCGGGACGATGCCATCGGCCAGCAGCAGGTCCGGGTCCCGGAGGACATCGAGCGACTCGGCGGGGATGTCGTAGCCCGTATCACCCGAGAGCGAGAGCTTCGCGCCGGTCTCGGGGTCCTCGATGGCGAGGCCGTAGCACACGAGCGGCGGATGGTCGACCGGCACGAGCGTCAGCTCCAGCCCGCAGGCCTCGAACGGCTCGAACGGGGTCCGGGGCTCGACGACGACGGTGTCGAGGTAGTCGTAGCGTCGGCGGACCGTTCCGGCGACGCTCTCGTCGGTCTCCGGGTCGGTCTCGTCGGCGGCGTACACCGGGACCTCCGGGAACAGCCGGTAGGCGTTGCCCAGCCCGTCGAGATGGTCGAAGTGGATGTGACTGATGACGACCTCGTCGGGCAGGTCGACGTCGTGGTCGAGGAACTGCTGGCGGAGGTCGGGGCTGGCGTCGACGAGCAGCGACTCACCGGTCCGCTCGTTGTGGACGTGGACGGAGAAGCGCGAGCGCTCGACGCCGCGCTCGCGGGCCGCCTCGCAGGTGTCGCATGAACAGCCCGGTGTCGGCGTGCCGGTCGTGTCGCCAGTTCCGAGGAGGGTGACCTCCATCGGTTCCCGAATCGTGGTGTCGGGGCAAAAGTATCGTGGTGAGGGCCGGAAGCGCCGGGGGACCAGTTCTCAGACCGCCCGCTCGTTCGCGCCGTCGGGCGCAGAGGAGGGGAGACAGACCACCTTCTCACGGCCGATGGATACGCGCGTGATCTGCTGGTCGGCCTCCATCTCCGAGAGGAGCCGACTCGTCGTCGATTCCGACAGCCGGGCCAGGTCCCCCACGTCGCTCTGCCGGAGCCGGCCATCGTGCGCGGCGAGCAACTGCCGGATGTACTGTTCCGGGTGGAGTCCGGTCTCGCCGGCGAGTTCCGAGCGCGTCAGGGTCTCGGCAGTGCCCGACCCATCGGCGATGGTCGGTGTGTCCGTCGTGCTCGCGGGGGGGTCCGTCTCGGTGGTCCCCGAGAAGCTCGCCCCGACATCTGTCCCCTGCCGGTCGTCACGGCTGTTTCCGAGGGCTCGACGGAATCTCGCATACATCGTCGTGACGTGGTCTCTGAGTGATGTGTGGTCGGTGTTCATTGGCTGTGTGGACGATAGTTGTTCGTTGCCCGTTCGATGTCCGCGTCGAGTCGTCGCTATCGCAACGCAGGATAGACTGGGTCATATCGGTACTGGCAAACTGTTTTGGTACTGGTCTCGCAGTTCATCAGCGGTCGCCTCCCGGATTCTGTCGTGTCGGCCCTGTTATCCGACCAGTTCGGCCGTAAGAGGGATATCACTCCCCCGACCGTGTGGAGACACGGACGGATAGACGACCACCATGCCGAGTGAGACCTCTGCCCCCCCGACCGCGGTGCTCCAGTGTATCAGCGACCCCGTCGTGTCGCTCGACGCGGACTGGCAGCTCACGTACGTCAACGACGCCGCGGGCGACCTCATCGGGGGGACGGTGACCGACCTGGAGGGGTGCTGCGTCTGGGACGCGTGGCCCGACCTGCAGGGGACGGCCGCCGCGGACCGCCTCCGGGAGGCGCGGGATGAGGGGGCAGCGACGACGGTTCGGCTTCCGGCGACGGACGAAGCGTTCCGTCCGGGTCGGGTCTACCCGGACGGTGAGCGCCTGACGCTCCTCGTGACGCCGGCCGACGGTGAACAGACATCTCCTGCCGATACGGACGACACCGACGCGACCGGGTTCGAATCCGGCGAGAACCCGGAGGTGGTCTTCGACCGCATCTCTGACGGGTTCTTCGCACTCGACGACGACTGGCGGTTCACCTACGCGAACGAGCGGGCGGGCGAGTTGCTCGGCCACTCCCCGGACGAAATCGAGGGGGAGCACATCTGGGAGCTGTACCCGGAGGCCCGGGGGACGACGTTCCAGGAGGAGTACGAGGCGGCGATGCGGACCCACCAACAGGTGGCGTTCGAGGCCTACCACGACCCGCTCGACACCTGGTTCCGGGTGAACGCCTACCCCTCCGAGACGGGGCTATCGGTGTACTTCACCGACATCACCGAACCCAGGCGCCGCGAGCACGAACTCGAACGGTACGAGACCATCGTCCAGGCGATGAACGACGGGGTGTACACGGTCGACGAGGACGGCCGGTTCACGATGGTCAACGACGAGTACGCGCGCATGACCGACTACGACCGCGAGGCGTTGCTCGGCGAGCACGTCTCGAAACTCGTCGACGAGGGGACCATCGAGCGGGCCCGCGATATCGAGGCCGAGATGTCGGCCGGCGAGCGCGTCTCGCCGACCATCCGGGCCGAGGTCGAACGCGCCGACGGCTCGACGTTCCCGGCCGAGGCCCGCTTCGCGCTCATCGAGAGTGCGACCGGGCTGGAGCGTATCGGCGTGGTCCGCGACACCACCGAGCGGCGGGCCCAGCAGCGCGAACTGGAGCGACGGGTCGACCAGCAGACGGCCGTCGCCGACCTCGGTAGACAGGCACTCGGCGGCGAGTCGCTGGACGACCTGTTCGATAGCGCCGTCTCGGCCGTCGTGGACGTGCTCGACGCGGATTACTGCAAGGTGCTCGACCTCCAGCCCGAGGCGGGGGAACTCGAACTGCGGGCCGGTGTGGGCTGGCAGCCCGGCTACGTCGGAGAGACGGCGGTCGACACCGGTCGCGACTCGCAGGCGGGGTTCACGCTGGTCTCCGAGGAGCCGGTCGTGGTCGAGGACTTCGCCGAGGAGACGCGCTTTGCCCCGCCACCGCTCCTGACCGACCACGATGTGGAGAGCGGCATCAGCGTCGTCATCGGCCCGACGGACGACCCCTGGGGTATCCTCGGCGTCCACGACACCTCGCCGCGCTCCTTCGCCGGGACCGATACCTCGTTCGTCGAGAGCGTCGCGAACGTGCTGGTGACCGCCATCGACCGGGTGGCCTACGAGCGGCGGCTCAAGCAGTACGAGGTGGCGCTCGAACGTTCGACTGACGTGAGCGCCATCCTCGACGAGGACGGCACCATCTCGTACATCACGCCCTCCGTCGAGGAGGTGTTCGGCTACACGCCGGCCGAGGCCCTCGGCGAGCCAATCTTCGAGTACCTCGACCAGGGGGAGGCCGAAGGCGTGGCCCAGGAACTCGAGGGACTCCTGGCGGACCCGTCCTCGCAGCCGACCATCGAGGTCACTCTCCGTCGCAAGGACGGAACCAAGGCCATCGTCGAGGCCAGCGCCCGCAACCTCACCGACGAGCCCCACGTCGATGGCATCCTGGTCAACACCCGTGAGGTGACCGAGCGCCGGGAGCGCGAGCGCCGGCTCCGCGAGCAGCGCGACCAGCTGGAGGCGCTCGTCGACCTGAACGAGGTCGTCCGCGAGGTCAACGGTGCCGTCATCGACGCCACCTCGCGGACCGAACTGGAGGAACGGGTCTGCGAGACGCTCGCGGGCGCGGACTCGTACGCCTTCGCGTGGGTCGGCGAGGTCGACACCACGGCCGGCGAGGTGGTCCCGCGGACGAGTGCCGGGCCACACCAGGCGTATCTGGACGCCGTCTCCATCCCGTACGGCGAGGACACCGAGCCGACGGGGCCGGGCGCGACCGCCCTGGAGACGGGCCGGACACAGGTGGTACGGGATATCGACGGGCTCGCGGACGAGGCGTGGCAGGTGGCGGCCCGCGACGCCGGGTTCCGTGCCATTGCGGCGATTCCGCTCCGGTACGACGGCCGCCAGTACGGCCTGCTGGCCCTCTACTCCCGGCGTGAGGCGGCGTTCGACGACCGAGAACGGACCGTCGTCTCGCATCTCGGCGAGAGCATCGGCCACGCTATCGCGGCCCTGGAACACCGGGAGGCCCTGATGGCCGAGAGTGCCATCGAGCTGGAACTCTCGATTCCGAGTGACGACCTCCCGGTCGACGAGTCCGGGGACACGACACCACGCATCCAGGTCGAGCGCACCATCCCGCTCGACGACGGCCGGTTCCTCGTCTACGCGAGCGCCGACGGGACGACCGAGTCGGCGGTCCGGACGTTCATCGAGCAGGGGGCCGACACGGTGGCCCGGTTCCGGCACGTGGGCGAGCACGACGGCGTCGGACTGTACGAGTGGTTGCTCGACGAGCCGCCGACACTCTCGATGCTCGGTGAGCGCGGCGGCCAGGTCCGGGAGATCGTCATCCAGCCATCGAGCGCCATCGTCACCGTCGAACTCCCGCCGGAGAGCGACGTGCGGTCGGTCGTCGATGCCGTCGCCGAGCAGTATCCGGACACCTCACTGGTCAGCCAGCAGCAGGTCACCCTGGAATCGAAGAGCAGTATCGAGTACGTCGGCGAGGTGGAGTCGAAACTGACCGAGCGCCAGCGCCAGACCCTCGAAACGGCGTACGTCTCGGGCTACTACGAGTGGCCCCGACGGACCGACGCCAGCGAGGTGGCCGACGCGCTCTCCATCGGCGATGCGACCGTCTCACAGCACCTCCGGGCCGGCCACCGCAAGCTCTGTGGCACGCTGTTCGAACGGGAGGAACGCGGGAACCGGAGCGACGGGTCGGGGTGAGTGGCCCACGGTCACCCCGATGACAGTATCCCCTACTCGGAGGGCGGTTCGACCTCGGTCGACTCGTGCGTGTGGTCGTGGTCGGAGTGGTCGTGGTCGTGGTCGTGCGAGTCCCCTTCGCCGTTCTCGCTCTCGTCCGAGCGGGTCCCCTTCCAGTTGTCGAAGTCGTCCATGTTCTTGAGGTTGTCCCGCTCCTCGAACCCCTCGACGGCGTGCCGGAGGTCGGCCTGCGTGAGGGTGGTCCGCTCCTCAGTCAGCGCGTCCAGCACGGCCTCGCGGAGGACGAGCCGGAGGTCGCTGCCGGTCAGCCCCTCGGTGAGTTCGGCCACCTCGTGCGGGTCGAAGTCGTCGATATCCATCCGCCGGGTGACGACATCGAGGATGTCCGCACGCATCCCGGCGTCGGGCTTGGGGAAGTTGACGATCTCGTCGAACCGGCGCCACGCCGCCGCGTCGAGCTGGTCGGGGTGGTTCGTCGCGCCGATGAGGAGCACGTCGTCCTGGATGAGGCTCACCTCGTCGATGCTCTTCAGCAGCGTGTTGACCGCGCGCTTGATGGCGGCGTGTTCGTCCGAGGAGCGGGTCTTCGCGACGAAGTCGAACTCGTCCATGAACAGGATACAGGGCGAGAGCCGCTTTGCCACCTCGAACGTCTTGTCGACGTTCTTGGCCGTCTCCCCGAGGTACTGGCTCGTTATCATCGACAGTTTGACCTCGACGAACGGGAGTTCCAGTTCCCGGGCCAGCGCCCGCGCGACGCTGGTCTTGCCGGTGCCGGGCGGCCCGACGAACAGGAGCTTCCCGATCTCGCGCAGGCCGATCTCCGCGAGGTAGTCCCGGTGCTCGATGGCCTTGACGACCTTCTCGATCTCGCCCTCCTGGTCCTCCGTGAGGACGAGGTCGTTCATCGTGATCTCGACCTCCTCGGGCGCTTTGACCTCGACGAGGTCCAGCATCTCCTCGTCGTCCTCGTCGAACATCTCGTCGAGCAGGGAGTCGATCCAGACGCGGTCGGCGTGGACCGGGCGGTTCGTCTCCCGGGCGGACCGGTAGTCGACTCCGTCCATCTCGGCCTCGAAGTGCGAGGCCAGTGTGGGGTTCTCCTGGATGCGCTCGGTGTCGACGCGCTGGACGTACCACGACTCGGCCATGTCCCGGTCCGAGAGGTCGATGGTCCCCGAGAAGTCGTCGCGCTCGGTGAACATCAGGCCGGAGACGGCCTCCCACGGCCGGTCGACGCCGGTCGCGGCGGCCGCGGTGTTCCCCGTCGTCGCCAGCGGCCGTTCGATCTCGCCTTCCGACCAGAACACCCGCCGGTACCGCGGTGGCAGGTCGCGCTCGTCGAGGTCACCGTTCTCCGTGTAGACCGCTGCGGTGAGGAGAAACTCGACGACATCGAGTTCAGGACTGCTCATTCTCGGGAGAGTTCGGGAGGAAGGGACATAAGCCGTTCGAGACTGGCGACGTTCGCGGCGAGCTGTGGTTGTCGTTCCCGTGCTGGAGGGGTTCATCCCCACCGAGGCCGCGGCGAGCGCCCACGTCGCACGGTGTAGCCGTATTACGTCTGATATTTTCGGATTGGGGAACAATTTATCGAGTTATCATCATGGTTCGGAATCTGCTCGGACACTACGACGTACTGGTCGCCCGCGTGGCCGTCGCCTTGAACGTCGCGACGACCGCCGTTCCCTCGGCCAGCCCCAGCCGGTCGACGCTCTCCAGCGTGACCAGCGCGACGAGTTCGACGGTCCCGTCGGGGCGCTCGGCCGTGCTCTCCACGGCGACCCGGACGTGTGCGACCGACTCGCCGCGTTCGACCGTGCTGACCGTCCCAACCAGCCGGTTCCGCGCGCTCGTTCCGCCGGCGGGTGGGGCCTCGTCGGGCGCGTGGAGCGTCACGGCGTCGGCGCGGAGCGACACCTGCACCCGGTCGGCGCCGGCCGGGGCGAGCGCACGTACCTCGCCGACCGGGGTCGATACCGTGGCCAGTTCCCCGTCCCGGTCGAGGACCCGACCCTCCAGCACGCACTCCTCGGCCGCGGCGACCCCCGAGAGCGTCGTCCCGAGGCGGTCGAACCGGGCGAGCAGTCGCCGGGCCTCCGAGGTGAGCTCCGTGCCGCCACCGCCCGTCCCGCCCCGCGTGCGCTCGACCAGCGAGCCGAACGCGGCCTCCAGGTCGTCCAGCCGGCCGGTCGCCCGCGCTCGCGACCGCTCCAGCGCGCTCGCGGCCGCGTTCACCGACCCGTGTTCGTCGATGGCCCGGAGGAGCGCCGCGTCGTCGGCACCGAACGCCACCGTGCCGGCCCGCAGTTCCGGGGTCACGTTCGGGTCCATATCCACACTGTGGGAGCCGGTGGCAAAACGATTATGACGGTGCCGCTGCACCATCGTTGTATCTATGTCGGAACAACGGAACACGGGACCTGAGGCTGACGACGAGACGGGCTGGGGCTCGACGACGCGACGGCGGGCGCTGCAGGCCGCCGGTGTCGGCGGCGCGCTCGCGCTCGCCGGCTGTACGATGGGGAACCAGGGCGACGGGGGCGACGGCGGCGACGGGGGCGACGGCGGGGGCGGTGGTGGCTCGAACAGTGTCGGCGACGGGACCCTGACGCTCGCGACGACCACCTCGACGTACGACACGGGGCTGCTGGGCGAACTGAACCCGATGTTCCAGTCGACGTTCGGCATCCAGGTGGAGCCGCTGGTCCAGGGGACCGGCGCGGCCATCCGCACGGCGCGTGACGGCGACGCCGACATCATCCTCGTCCACGCGCGGGGCGCCGAGGACCAGTTCCTCAAGGACGGTTTCGGCGTCAACCGCCGCGACGTGATGTTCAACGACTTCGTCATCGTCGGCCCGCAGGACGACCCCGCCGGCATCAACGGGATGTCGAGCGCGACGGAGGCGTTCGCGACCATCGCCGAGACGGAATCGACGTTCCTCTCGCGCGGTGACGACTCCGGGACGAACAAGAAGGAGCTCACCATCTGGGACCAGTCCAGCGCCTCACCGACGGGGTCGTGGTACCAGGAGACCGGCAAGGGGATGGGCGATACGCTGAACCAGGCCAACCAGGTCGGCGGCTACACGCTCGCCGACCGGGGGACCTACCTCTCGCTCAAGAGCGATATCGACCTCGTCATCCACGTTCAGGGGCCGCTCAAGGACGGCCCGGCCATCCTGCGGAACCCGTACGGCGTCATCCCGGTCAACCCTGCTGTCCACGACAACGTCAACTACCAGGCGGCGATGGCGTACGTCGGATTCCTCACGAGCCCGGCGGGCCAGGAGGCCATCGGGAACTACACCGCGAACGGCTCGCAGCTGTTCTTCCCGAACGCGCTGGCCGAGGAGCCGCAGTTCGACCAGTACGTCCCCCAGGACTACGGCGGGAGTGCACAGGAGTTACGGCGGCGTCGGTACCAGCACTGGGTAGACACTGTCGTCCCGAACGACTACTGAACGGGGCGCCCAGACAGCATGGCAGGAGCAGGACTGCTCTCCGAGTTCGGCACGCGCTATCTCATCAGCGTGGTGCTCGTCACGCTGCAGGTGAGCCTCGTCGCCGTCGGCATCAGCACCCTCATCAGCCTCGCTATCTCGCTGACGATGGGCTTCGTCGACTTCCGCGGCAAGCGTGTGGTCGAGACGGTCATCAACACGGGGATGGGCTTTCCCAGCGTCGTGGTCGGACTGGCGGTCCTCCTGCTCCTGTCGAACCAGGGGCCGGTCGGCGGGGGGTTCGCCGTCGGTCCGCTCCGCTTCGGCGGTGTCGAACTCCTGTTCACGAAGGAGGCGATGGTCGTCTCCCAGTGCATCC
The DNA here is from genome assembly GCF_024298825.1 of Haloglomus salinum. Lineage (NCBI taxonomy): Archaea > Methanobacteriati > Methanobacteriota > Halobacteria > Halobacteriales > Natronomonadaceae > Haloglomus > Haloglomus salinum. The sequence continues at coordinate 715,328 of NZ_CP101153.1, read as the reverse complement.
TCGCCGTGCCGGTCATCACGAGCGTCTCGCTGTCGGCCATCGAGGACGTGGACGAGTCGCTCCGGGACGCCGCTTTCGCCGCCGGGGGGACCCGCCGCGACGTGCAGCTTGCGGTCCTCCGGGAGGCCCGCTACGGTATCATCACCGCTATCCTCGCGGGGTTCGGTCGTGCCGTCAGTGAGGTCGGCTCCGTCCTCATCGTCGGCGGCAACATCGCTATCCGAAACCAGTCGGGCGAGCTCGTCTCGCTCACACGCACCCTGACGACCGCCATCACCATCGAGGCCCGCCGTGGCCAGTACGAGGTCGGCATCGCGCTCGGCGTGGTCCTGCTGGCGCTCGCGCTCGGGGTCAACGCCGTCGGCAACGTGGTCCGTGCTCGGGGGGAGCACTCGTGACCGCGAGCGGCCCCGACACGGGCGCCGCCCACGGCCGCCGGGATGCCGAGCCGACCGACGCGTCTGGGACCGACGCGTCCCCCGCCGCGGACGGCACGCGTGTCGTCGCGGATGGGGTGACCTACGGCTACGCGGGGAGCGACGGCCAGCAGCACGTGCTCTCGGACACCAGCCTCGCCGCCGAGCCCGGCGAGGTCGTCGCGCTGGTCGGGCCTTCGGGGACCGGGAAGACGACGCTCCTGCGGCTACTCGCGCTGTTCGATCCGCCGGACGAGGGACGGCTCACCGTCGACGGGCGTGACGTCTGGACGCTCGGCGACCGGGAGCGCCTGCGGCTCCGCCGCCGTATCGCCTTCGTCTTCCAGGACCGCTCGCTGTTCACCGGCAGCGTCGCCCGGAACGTCGCGTACGGACTCACCGTCCGCCGGTCGTGGCGCGAGCGCGCCGCCCGCTGGCTCCGGGGGCTGGTCGCCCCCCCCGACTCCCCCGAGCGGGTGACCCGTGCCCTCGAGACGGTCGGCCTGGGGGGGATGGCCGACCGGAATGCCCGCTCGCTCTCGGCCGGCGAGGCCCAGCGGGTCGCCGTCGCCCGTGCGCTCGCGACCGACCCGGCCGTGATGCTGCTGGACGAGCCCACTTCCAACCTCGACCCCCGGAACACCGACGCCATCGAGACCGCCGTCGCCGACGCCCGAGACCGCGGCATCGCCGTCGTACTCGCCACCCACGATATGGCGCAGGCGCGCCGCGTCGCCGACCGGAGCGCGGTCATGCTCGACGGGACGGTCATCGAACAGGGCCCGACCGAGGAAGTGTTCGACGACCCGGACGACGACCGGGCCCGCGCGTTCGTCCGGGGCGAGCTCGTCTACTGAACGCGGAACTGCTCACGGTTACACTCCCCCGGCCGCGTATCTGTGTAGGGTTCCTGACAAGGGACATGTGGTGGCGGCCGCTACCGGGCGGTAATGGCCACTGCCGAGGTATTCGGACGGCGGGTCGCGCTCCGGTTCGACCGCGGCGAGGTCGCCGGCGCGCTGGGGGATTCGATTACGGTCCTCCCGCTCGTCGTGGCGCTGGGCGCCCTGACCGACGCCTCGCTCGGCCTGGTGTTGCTCGGGTTCGCGGTCTTCCAGGTCGTCTGGGGTCTCCACTACGGCCTGCCGATGTCCGTCGAGCCGATGAAGGCGCTCGCCGGCCTGGCTATCGCCGGGACGCTCGGCTACGGCGAACTCGTCGCTGCCGGCCTCCTCGCCGGCGGCGTCCTGCTCGTCGCGGGCGCGACCGGGCTCGTCGGCCGTATCGCTCGCCTCGTCGGGCGCCCGGTCGTCCGCGGAGTGCAGTTCGCGGTCGCGCTCCTCCTGCTCGTCGCGGGCATCGAACTCGCGGCCGGCGCGCCCGTCGTGGCAGCCGGTGGCGTCGCCGTCGCCGCCGGCGCCGCGCTCGTCGACCGTCGCGCACCCGCGCCCGCGGTGCTACTCGCGGGCACGCTCGCGGCGCTCTACGCCGTCGGCGGGACGCCGACAGTCGCGTTTCCCACGCTCTCGGCGTTCCCGACCCCGATGGTCACGCAGGACGCGCTGACCGGCCTCGCCGGCCAGCTCGCCATGACCGTCGGTAACGCCGCCGTCGCGACGGCGCTTCTGGTCGAGGACCTCTACAGCCGCGACATCTCGCCCGACGGCCTCGCCCGGAGCATGGGCGTCACCAACCTGCTCGCGGTGCCGCTGGGCGGGGTGCCGATGTGTCACGGCTCCGGTGGCCTCGCCGGCAAGCACGCCTTCGGCGCGCGGACCGCCGGCGCGAACATCGTCCTCGCGGCCCTCTACGCCGGTGCCGCGCTGGTCGCCGGCCTCTGGAGCGGCTTCCCGATGGCCGCCCTGGGCGTGCTGCTCGTCCTCGTGGCGGTCCACCTCGGCCGCGTGGCGCTCGAATCGGTCGAGACGCCCGCCGAGGGCGCGGTGGTCGTCGGGACCGGCGCCGCCGCGCTCCTCGCGAACGTCGGCATCGCCTTCCTGCTGGCCGCCGGCGGACACGCGGCATACGATCGACTCCGTGAACGGACGACGGCGGGCGAAGCTTGATTGCCCGGACGGACGATGCCCCGTCCATGCCCGACCCCGAAGACGCCCCCGAGGACGACATGTCGGTGAAAGCCGACGCGGACGCCGAGGACGCCGACCCCTCGGCCGTCTCGGCTGACGCGGCCGATGTGACCGACGACGGCGCACCCGGCCCGGACTACGAGACGGGCATCTACGCCCGCGAGTCGCCGTACCTCGACCGCCACGTCCAGCTGGGCGTCGCGAGCGAGAAGCTCATCAACGTCTCCTTCCCGGCGGAGCCCAACGAGGGTGCGGAGGACGAGTACCCGCTGTTGAAGCGCCTCTTCGCCTATCTCGAGGGGAAGAAGGACCAGTTCGAGGACGTGGATATCGCGCTGACGGTGCCGACCGAGCAGCGGACCGTTCTAGAGGCACTCCGGAACGTCCCCTACGGCGAGGACGTCTCCGTCGAGCGGCTGGCGCGGCTGGCCGGCCTCGATGACGACGATGGGGACGACCTCCAGACCGTGCGGATGGCGCTGGACGCGAACCCCGTCCCGATTGTCGTCCCGGACCACCGGGTCCGGGACGGCCCGAGTTCCGCGCCACCGAAGGTCGAGCAGAAGCTCCGGTCGCTGGAGGGGCTGTAGCGGCGAACCCGCGTCAGCCGCCGAACGGCGGCTCCAGGTCGAGCCCCTCGTAGGCGACGAACTCGACGGCGTTGACCAGGTAGTGGGCGACCACCACCACGAGGAGACTCCCCGTGATGACGTAGCCGGCCGCGAGCACGAATCCCAGTAGGCCCGTTACGACGATACCGACGGGGCCCTGTGCGCCGTGCCCCAGTGCGAACGCGGCCGACGAGGCGAGTGCGAGGAGCCAGGGCGACCAGCCAAAGCCCGTCGCCATGACGCCGACGAGTGCCCCCCGGAAGAGGAGCTCCTCGAAGCCCGCGATGAGCGGCAGGACCACGCCCAGCAGGAGCACCCAGCCCCCGGCCGAGTCGGGGGCGAGCAGCGCACGGAGGTCCTCGCTGGGGTCGCGACCCAGCGCGCTCGCGGCGGCGCCCGCGACGCCGTTGGCCAGCGAGAGCGCGATGCCGAAGCCTACGCCGACCGCGAGCGCGTCGAGACCGACATCGCCGCTCCCGGCGCCGAACGCGCTCGCCGGGATGCCGGTGTACCACGCTCCAGCGAGGAGGAGGAGTCCGAACAGCCCCTGCGAGAACGCGACGTTGACCAGCAGGACGACCGGGGACATCGACGACGAGCTGGCCATCGACGCCTCGAGCGGACTCGCGGGCGCGGGCTCCGGGGCATCACCGGCGTCGAGGTGGTCGGCACCGTCATCCAGCCGGTCGAGCCAGCGCACCTCGCCCGGCGTGGCCGGCGGCGTACCGACGGCTCCCTGTGAGGCGCGCGCCAGAAGAAGCAGCAACAGCGTGACCGCGACCGCGACGCCCGCGAACGCGGCCCACCGCACCTTACTGCGGCGAGGGGGAACCGCTCGACCGGCCGACCTGCCGGTCCAGCGCGGAGCCGGTGATGTTCTTCAGCCGGTCGACAAGCGAGTCCTTCTCGGGCTCGCCGGCCAGCGCGACCTCCAGCACCTCGCTGATGTGCGTGACCGGGATGATCTCGATCTGGTCCTTGAACTCCTCCTCGATCATCACGTCCTGCTCGTTGGCCGCGGGGATGATGACCCGGTCGAGGCCCGTCTTCGCGGCGGCCTCGATTTTGTGGGTCACGCCCCCGACCGGCAGCACGTCGCCACGGACCGACAGCGAGCCGGTCATGGCGAGGTCCTGCTCGACGGGGATGTCCTCCAGCGCGCTGATGACCGCGGTGGCCATCGTGACGCTGGCGGAGTCACCCTGCACGCCCTCGTAGGACATGACGTACTGGATGTGGATGTCCTTCTTGCCGATGTCCTCGTCCGAGAACTTCTTGATGATGGCCGAGACGTTCTGGACGGCCTCCTGGGCGATGTCCTGCAGGTTCCCGGTGGCGATGACCTCACCGGCACCCTGTGCCGGTGTGACCTCCGCCATGACGGGCATGACGATACCGGAGTCCTCGCCCATGACGGCGAGCCCGTTGACGCGCCCGACGACCTGGCCCTCCGAGACGGAGAGCTCGTAGTCCTTCCGGCGCTCGATGTAGTCGTCGGCGAGCTGCTGCTCGATGGAGCGACTGCGGCGCTTGGCCTGCAGCACGTGGTCGCGGGTGGTGAACTCGGCGTTCTCGGCGCGAGCGATGTCGCCTGCGACCCGCACGAGGCCGCCGAGGTTCCGCAGTTCCAGCGTGAGGTGCTCCTTCCGCCCGGCACGCCGCTGGGCCTCGAGGATGACCTCCTCCATCGCGCCCTCGTCGAACGCGGGGAGCCGGCCGTCCTTCTCGACCTCCTGGGCGATAAAGCGGGCGTACTTCCGGCGCATCTCCGGGGTGTCACGGATGGTGTCGTCCATGTACACCTCGTAGCCGTACCCCTTGATGCGGGAGCGCAGTGCCGGGTGCATGTTCTCCATCGCGTCGAGGTTGCCCGCCGCGACCATCACGAAGTCACAGGGGACGGCCTCGGTCTGGACCATCGCGCCCGAGGAGCGCTCGGACTGGCCCGTGATGGAGAACTCGCCCTCCTGGATGGCGGTCATCAGCTTCTGCTGGGACCGGATGTCCAGGGTGTTGATCTCGTCGACGAACAGCACGCCCTTGTTGGACTTGTGGATGGCGCCCGCTTCGACGCGGTCGTGGCTGGGGGTCTCCATCCCGCCGGACTGGAACGGGTCGTGCCGGACGTCGCCGAGCAGTGCGCCGGCGTGCGCGCCGGTCGCGTCCTCGAACGGCGCGGTCTGCTGGTCGGCGTTGTTGACCAGCAGGTTCGGGATCATCGCGTCGCTGCCCCGCGAGGAGTAGCGGAACGCGAGGTAGATGACACCCGCCGCGAGGATGCCGAGCAGGAGTTGCCCGGCGATGAGCAGCGAGTAGCCGAACACGACGGCGATGATGATCCACATCAGGAAGCTCCGCATCTGGTTGCGCTTCCTGGCCTCCTCCTTGTGTGCTTCGACGATCTGTTCGCCCTTCCCCGCGGGCACGGTCCGGACCTTCGGCTCGTTGCCGTCGTCCGGGTTGTGGTAGACGAGGATGTCCTGCAGGTCCTCCTTCGGGAGGAGCTGGGACATCGCCTTCGCGAGCATCGACTTGCCCGTTCCGGGCGAGCCGATCATCATGACGTGGCGGCGCTGCTTGGCCGCCTTCAGGATGATGTCGCGGGCGTCGTCCTGCCCGATGACCTGGTCGACGAGGCGGTCGGGGACCTCGATGTCGTCGGTCGAGGTGATCTGGAGGCCACCGAGCAGCCCGTCCTCCTCGTCGGCTTCGACCTCCGCGCCGGCCTCGACGGTGACATCGCTCCCGAGGTCCGACCCGTCCGTCAGTTCGTCGGACTCGTCCGCGGGCGCCGGCGGCCCGCTCGGGGTCTCGCTCTCCTCCCGGTCGAGCGGGATGCCCGGGTCGGGGTGCTCCTCCTCGGGCACCTCGTCCTCGGACCCGCGACCGGGGTGCTCATCCGCGTTGTTGTCATCGCTCATAGAACCGTTGCTATCACCGCTAGCGAAGGGCCTTCAACTGATATACTTTCTCCCACCTGGTGGCTGCCGTACACGCGCAAACCGGGCGGAAGCGGCCCTCTCGCGAGTTTCCGTGCGAGCCGCTGTCGGCGCCCCACGGCGCTTCCCGTGGACCGGCCAGCGAGCGAGGTCGCGTGCGGTCGTCGCATGCGACGGCGACCCGGGGTGCTTATGAATGGGGCCACACAATCGGCCGAGGAGACAGGATGGCAACCAGTCGAGGGTTCTACATCGGGCGATTCCAGCCCTACCACGAGGGTCACCAGGCGATGGTCGAGCGCATCGCTCGGGACGTGGACGAACTCGTCCTCGGCATCGGGAGCGCCGACCAGTCGCACACGCCCCACGACCCGTTCACCGCCGGCGAACGGGTGATGATGATCACGAAGGCCACCCAGGAGATGGATCTCCTCACCTACGCGGTCCCCATCGAGGACCTCAACCGCAACGCGGTCTGGGTGAGCCACGTCCAGTCGATGAGCCCGAACTTCGACGTGGCCTACTCCAACAACCCGCTCGTCATCCGCCTGTTCGAGGAGGCCGGCATCGAGGTCCGCCAGTCCGAGATGTACCGCCGCGACGAGTTCCAGGGCACCGAGGTCCGCCAGCGCATCATCGACGGCGGCGACTGGCAGTCGCTCGTCCCCGACCCCGTGGTCGACGTACTCGAGGAGTGTGACGGCGTGGCCCGCCTGCGACAGGTCGCGGACTCGGACGACCCCGAAGAGTAACAGCGGGATATCGTGTGGTTATGGCATTGTTTGCCTTCTAAAAACCTACAAAATAGTGTTGCAGGACGTTTTCGACATAGGTTCGGAGTATATTCGGCTAATCTGGCGGGTCGAAGACATGCATTGCCGTTAGCCGCGGTACGGGACCCTGTCGGTAGGCTTGTCGTGCGTAGGTACTGGATTGGCTTGGTGAGTTTGCTGCTGACAGCACCGATAGGGAGCTGTTGAGACAGGGAGCTGTTGAAAGCCCCCGCGGGCTCGGGGGGCCGGGCCTCGCTGCGCTCCTCGGCCTCCCTGCGGTCGGCCTGCGGTGCTTGCGTCGTCCGGGCCCCGCCGAGCCCGCGGCCCCTTTCAGTCCCGCCCTGTGGCTGTCCGAGGTCGCGTCCACACCATGCTAGCTCGGTGTGTGCGCCCCGTGGAACGGACAATCTCGGGTGGGAATGGAAGGGGCTGGCCGCCTCGACCCGGCCCGGCCGATGCAAGCACCGCAACGAGCGACCGAAGGGAGCGACGTGAGGAGCGCAGCGAGGCCCGGCCGGGTCGAGCGGTCAGGGGCTTCCGAGGTGGTTTCTTCCAGGGAGATATTGACTACACCTCCCTCCAACTACGTCCCCTATAGCTCCCGGCGGTCCCGCCGCGAGGAACCGCTGTACTCGGTGGGCAGGTCCACGTCGTCGGGTGCGGGCATCCAGAAGTAGTCGAAGGCGATTCCGGTCGCCAGCGGGAGGACCACCGTCAGGCCCATGACGGCAGCCGGGTTGCCCAGGTCCGGGCCGAGCCCCACGCCGCCGAGGACGATGGTGAGGGTCGTCAGGACCAGCGTTCCCAGCAGGACGGCGTACAGTGCCGCGCCCCAGCGGGTGTTGAGCCGGACCCTGAAGAAGCGGGTCAGCAGGGCGGCCGCCCCCGAGTTCACCCCGAGGATGACGAGCAGGCCGACCACGTCGGCGGTAGAGATCATTCGCCCGCACGTACGGGCCCGGGGTGTATCAGTCCCTCGGCGTCGCCGCTGGCCGATACGGGACCGGCCGAGTACGAGTGATAGTGTATAGCCAACTGACCGCTAAATTAAGGTAGATTGGAACCGTAACCGGCGTATGTCTGACAGCAACACCGACTCTTCTCCGAGGTCCGGCGCCACCGCTCCGGAGACGACCGTCCTCATCGTCGACGACGAGGCGGCGATGACCGAGATTCTCTCGACCTGGGTCGGCGAGCGCCACGCCACGCTCGTCGCCGCCGACGGCCAGGAGGCGCTGGATGTCGTCACCGGGGACGTGGACGTGGTTCTCCTCGACCGGCGGATGCCCCGGATGGGCGGTGACGAGTTCCTCCTCGAGCTGAAAGAGCAGGGCTACGACGCCCGCGTCGTCATGGTGACCGCGGTGGACCCTGGGCCGGATATCGTCAGCCTCCCGTTCGACGACTACATCACCAAACCCGTCACGAAGGACGTGGTGCTCAACGTCATCGACCGGATGCTCCACCTCCGGAAGGCGGGGAAGGCGGTCCGCGAGTACCACTCGCTGGAGCGCCGACGCGACGTGCTCCGAACGGCGCGACAGACAACCGGTGTCTCGGACTCGGAGGCGTTCGAGTTGCTGACGCGCCGGCTCGAGGCGGCCGCGAAGGACGCCGGCGCCGGACTGGCGTGGCTGAAGGAGGACTACTACGAGACCGACAGGTGACTGGTTCTCGGCGGTGTCAGAGACGGTTCGAGCGTCCCGGATGCGACGAACTCACGCCCCGAGCAGGTCCCGGACCCGCTCGATATCGCCGTCCATCCGTTCGAGGAGGTCCCAGACCCCCTCCCGGGCCTCGTCGTCCACGGTCGCCAGAACCATCCCCTCGTCGGGCTGGCCGTAGACGACACCCGCGTCGTCCGGCGCCACGGCGAGCGCCGGGAGCGCGGCGAGGTCCTCCTCGCCCTCCGTCACCTCGATGACCGTCGACTGGCCCTCGCCGGCGGTCGCGCGGTCGAGCGCGGCCCGGAGTTCCTCGAGGAGGCCCGCGGTCAGGGTGCCGGCCGGGTTCCGGACCCGGACGTGGTGGTCGAACGCTCCCGTATCGATGGCGTCCCGGACCTCCGCGGTGACGGCTTCTCGCTTCGTCTTCCCGTCGACCAGCGCGACGGCCGGCCGGGTGTGGCCCAGCAGGAGGTGGTAGGTGACGATGTCCCCGACAGCGATGAGCGGGCTTCCCGACTGGCCCAGCAGTTCGTCGGCGTCGGTGTAGATGGGGCCGAGTGGGTCCTTCAGCTCGCCACGCATCGAGTCGGGCAGCGAGAGGACGACCCGGGGCTGGCCGGGGTCCGGGGAGTCGCCGGTGGCGCCGTTCGCATCCCCGCCGTCGGCCATTATCGGACCTTGAGGGCGTACTTGCCCGGCTCGGTCACGCCCATCTCTTCGGCGATCTGTGACTCCTCGGGGTGAGCGATGATGACGTAGCCGGCCCAGTCCTCCGTGACGGAGGTCGAACCGCAGGCGGGACACTGCTCCCCATCGTCCGTCTCGAGGACGCGGTGGCACTCGCGGCAGACGAGTCGGTCGGCCATCTAATCACCCGCCTGGCCCTGCTGGGCCCGGCGCTTGCGGTCCTGCTCGAGCCACTCGTGCTTGCCCAGTCCGGGCTGCTTGGCCGTCAGGCCGATCTTCGAGTCGCGCGGGTTGCGCTCGTCGATGCTCTTGGTGACGATGCGTGCCCGCACGGAGTCTCCCACCGAGAGGACGCGGCTCGAATCCCGCGAGGCGAGCTGCTGGTTCTCCTCGTCGTAGGCGAGGTACTCGTCGTCGATCTGCGAGACGTGGAGCAGCCCGTCGACCGGGCCGATACCGACGAAGGCGCCGAAGTTGACGACCTCGACGACCTCGCCGTCGACGACCTCCTGCATCTCGGGGTCGAACGTCAGCGCATCGAACTCGGCCTCGTAGTAGACGCCGGGGCGGTTGGGGAGGACGGCGCCGGTGCCGATGTCGTGGATGTCGATGACGCTCACGACGGAGCCGACGTCCTCGTCCATCCGGCCCTCCAGTTTGTCCTGCAGGAGTCGTTTCACCAGGTCGGGGGAGACATCCGCCAGATGCTCGGGTGGCACCTCGACGGTGTCCTTGAGTCGAACGCGTTTGTACATTGGTTGTATCGTGTGTGGTCCGGGTGTCGTGTTCTCGTGTGCAACCGGGAGAGTCGCGGCGTTACGGCTGAGTGAGCGCGAGTTCGTTTCGCCCGCGTAAACCGATTACGGGTACGTCGCGGGCCAGCAGGCGGTCGCGCAGGTCCGCATCGTTCGTCGCGACGCAGTCGACGGTCGTCCCCTCGTCGGGGTCGCGAGTGGCGATTTCGACGACGGCGTCGTCGGCGTACTGCTCGACGTGGGCGACCTGCTCGCAGCGGTCGGCGAGGTCGCGGCCGACGCTCGCGGCGACGCCCTCCTCGCCTTGCCCCTCGCTGAGCTTCTCCAGCTCGGCGACGCACGCGGCGGGAACGACCGGTTCCGGGTCCTCCAGCACCCGGTCGAGTTCCTCGAAGACGCGAACGTCGCACTCGACGGGCATCATGAGCGCGTTGGTGTCGAGCAGGACCGAGGTCATCCTATCGCAGCGTCCCCACGCCGATGAGTCGCCAGCGCGAGCCGACACGGCGATTGATGGCGATCTTGGCCCCCTCCTGTGCGCAGACGGGCCGCTTGAGCGCGACCTCGCACTCCTCGTCGCGGGCGCTGGTGACGGAGCCGACGGTCGTGGCGGTCCCGACGGTCAACATGAGGGGCTCGCCCGTCGAGATGGGCTCGATCTCCTCGGCGTCCTCGCCGACGACGCGGTCGAGCAGGTCCACGTCCATGACGAACGAGTCGCGGGTCGGTGGGAGCGACCCCGGCGGCCCGGCGACCTGCCCGGCCAGCGCGTCGCCCTTCGTGAACGAGGGGTCCAGTCCCGTGCCGACGCCGATGAGGCCACCCGGCGTGGCCTCGTCGACGGATTCGCCGCCGGCCTGCAGCGACCGGACGGTGGTCTCGACCGGCCGGTACTCGGACTGGCCGCCCTCCTCGACCTCGCGGCCCGGGCGGATCTCCATCTCGTCGTCGACGTGGAGGCGACCCTGCGAGAGCGACCCGCCGACCACACCGCCCATCAGCCCACCGGCGTCCGTGCCGGGGCGGTTGATGTCGAACGAGCGTGCGACCTGCAACCGTGCGTCCGCGTCCGCGTCGCGCTCGGGCGTCGGAATCTGCTCCTCGATAGCGTCGATGAGGACGTCGATGTTGACGTCCTGTTGGGCGGAGACGGGGACGATGGGGGCGCCCTCGGCGACGGTTCCCTCGATGAAGTTCTCTATCTGCGTCTTGTTCTCGAGGGCGGCCTCGCGGTCGCGGACCAGGTCGATCTTGTTCTGTGCGATGACGATGTTGTCGATGCCGATGATGTCCAGCGCCATCAGGTGCTCCTCGGTCTGGGCCTGAGGCACCGGCTCGTTCGCGCCGATGACCAGCACGGCGCCGTCCATGATGGATGCGCCCGACAGCATCGTCGCCATCAGCGTCTCGTGGCCGGGGGCGTCGACGAACGAGACCGTCCGGACGACGTCGGTCTCCTCGCCGTCGACCTCCTCTGCCACCGTGTAGCACTCGGGCGAGTCGGCGCCCGGAATCCGGCGGAAAGTGGCGTCAGCGTACCCGAGGCGGATGGAGATGCCGCGTTTCATCTCCTCGGAGTGCTGGTCGGTCCACTCCCCCGAGAGCGCCTGCACCAGGGTCGTCTTCCCGTGGTCGACGTGGCCGACCAGTCCGATGTTCACCTCCGGTTGTCGGTGTGTGTTCGACATCAGTAATATACCGGGTATCATCCCCTGCAGCGTATAAGGGTACCGGACCGGGACTCCTGCCGAACGGCAGTGTCGCCGCCGGCTCCGCGGGTCGGCGCACGAGCGACGGACGCGCGGTGGCCGGGTGCTGGTTCCAGCGGCGCGGTCCGTGGCCTCACTCCGGCGCGTCCGGGTCGTCGGGGACCGCCGGGAGCCGGACCTGGAGCGTCGCGTCGGTGGCGCCGACGAGGAGCTCACCGTCGCCGTGGGTGACGGTCCACTCGAGGCACCAGAGCGCCAGCCCCTCGGCGTGGTTGAGCGGGGTCTCGACCCCCTGGCCGACCGCTTCGAGGTCGAGGGCCGGCAGGCCGTCGCGGTCGTCCTCGATGGTGAGGAGTATCGCGTCCCCCACGTCGCCCGCGGACGGCTCCCGGGAGACGGTGACGTCGATACGGACGGGGCCCTCGTTGTGGGCGGCAATCTGGTCGACGACGTCGGCCAGGGCGACCGGGAAGGAGGCGGTCCCGTGCGCGACCGGCGTCGCGCCGTCGGGGACGTGTAGCGCCACGGTCGCGTCCGGCTGGGCGGCCCGGACGCTCTCGAGCGCCGACTGCAGGCAGTCGGGGAAGCGCAGGGTGGTCCGCTCGGAGGGGTCCTCCGAGAGGAGTTGCTGGATGCGCTCTGTACGCTCCGAGAGCGTGGCGAGCGCGAGCGCCGTCCGCTTGATGACCTCGAGCTCCTCGCGCAGGGCCTCGTCGTCGACGCGCTCGGCCAGGAGCTCCGCTCGCCCGGCGACGTTGTTGACGTCGTTCCGGACGTTGTGCCGGAGGACGCGATTGAGAACGCTCACCATCGTCGAGCGGGTCTCGAGCGCCACGTTGGTGGCCTCGAGTGCCTTCTTCGTCTCCTCGATCTCCTCGATCCGCTCCCGGAGGGTGTCGCCCATCCGTTCGAGGGTCCGGTTGAGGTCACCGAACTCGTCGGGCCGGTCGGTGTCGAAGGCCACGTCGTACTCGCCCCGTTCGATCCGCTCCGCTCGCCCGGAGACTGCGGCCAGCGCGCTGTTCACGTCCCGCCCCAGCCAGCTCACCACGCCGAACAGCCCGACCAGTACGATGCTGAAGATGATGCCGATCCACATCCCGACCTGTCTGGTGATGGCGTAGGCCTCGCTGACCGGGGCGTGCTCGAGGACGACCCAGTCGGTGCCCTCGACCGGGGCGTAGGCGACGACGTACTCCCCCGTGGCCGACTGTTCGTACTGCGGGGCGTCCACGAACCCCGATTCACCGCGGAGCCCACTGCTGACCGCAGGGGCCCGGAGCGGTCCAGGGGTGTACTGGTGGAGCATCGCCGAGCGGTTGTCGGCGAACACGACGGTTCCGTTTGAGTCGACGACGCGCGTGAACCCGCCCGCGACCGGGTGCTCGAACCGGTCGAAGATGCTCGTGGCGTCGACGGTGACGACCAGCAGGTGGCCCGGTGCCTGACGGATGGGCGTGATGAACCCGACGACCGTCGTCCCGTCCCGGGACTGGTGGGGGCGCGTGATGCGGACATCGTCGAAGCTCTGGAACGCAAATCGTTCCTGCCACGGCAGGTCGGCAACCGGCGTCCCCTCCAGCGCCGGCGCAGCGCTCGTCTCGACGACGAGGTCCCGCCGGTCGAGGACGTACGCACCGACGAGATGCGACTCCTCGCGGCCCGATACCCGTTGCTGGAGGTAGTCACGGACCTTGGTCTGGTTTCCGGTCGCGTAGACGGGATGCTCCGAGAGGACCCGTGCGGCCAGCCGGTTCTGACTGCTCCACTCGGTGAGCTCGCCGGCCTCGGCGTTCGTGGCGGCGGTCATGGACCGCTCGACGTTCTCCCCCAGCAGGGCGCCAACCTGGAGGTACAGGCCGACGGCGGCCGTGCCGCCGATGAGGAGCACCACCAGCAGTGCTGCGGCAAGCTTCCGGCGGTACGAGGTCCGGACGACACTGGCGACCCGCCGAACGCCGGGTATCGAGGGGCGGTCGCTACTCATCGCTTCGCTCCGGTACCGCAGTGGGCCGTATCGAGCGACACGGCCCGGACGTCACGGAACGGGTCATGTGGCCTCACCGAGCTGTTCCAGGTACGACCGGGCGACAGTGCCCGGTTGGTGGTCCTCGACGAGTACCCGCCGATTGAGGCGGCGGATAGTCGACCCGTCCAGGGCCGCAGCAATCGGTGCCAGCGTCTCCAGAATCTCCGGATAGGACTCGGCGGTCGGCGCGTGGACTGTGGGCATCGGCTGGTACGGGAGGAAGTAGTCCCGGTCGTCGTCGAGTTCGACGACCGACGGCCGGTCGAGCTGGGGGTCGGTCGCGAAGCCGCTCGCGACCTGCACCCGGCCGTCCCGCAGCAGTTCGTACGTGAGTCCGGCGGAGGTGACGATGAACGTCCCGGCCTCCAGGTTCGTCCGCACCTCCGAGTCGATGCCGTAGTAGTCGGCCACGCCGTTCCAGGCGTCCTCTCGGTGGTAGAAGTCCTCGTTGAGCGCGATACCGAAGTCGGTGTCGCCGTCGTCGATATGGTCGGCGAGCCCGCCGATGGTGGTGACGCCGGTCCGCTCGCTCCACTCCCGGTCGGCGACCAGCACCCACTCGTTCGAGAAGGGGGCCGGCTCGCCCATCCGGACGCCCTGCGCCCGGGCGTCCGCAGCGACGAGTTCGTAGAGCCGCTCCGGCTCCGTAATCCGCTCCGTGTGTCGGGGCGGGAGCCGACTCCAGGCGGTTCCGGTGTACTCCCAGTAGAGGTCCTTCGTGCCGGCGACGACGGCCTCCCAGTTCGCCAGCGAACCACCGTACCCGATTTCGTTGACGACCTGAATGCCATCGACGTGCTGGAGTCGTTCGTAGGCAAGGGAGCCGAGGATCTCCTGTTCGGCGAACGGTTTCGAGCCGACACGGACCGTCGTCCGGGGCTGGTCACGGACGCCGACATGGATACACCCCCCGAGCGGGCCCCCCACGAGGGCGAGGCCGAGCGCGCCCCCTCGCTCGAGGCAGCCACGCCGTGTCTTCGACATGGTACCAGGTGTCACGAATCGGGTATAAATCCGACCCCATGAAATGTAGCCATAGTTACATAAAGCGGCTTCAGCGAACGCTTTACTGGGTGGGTCGTCTTGGCACACCCATGAGCGACGAGGCCAGCGCGACCGAGGACTCCATCCTGCAGTGCGAGGAGTGTCTCCCACCGGCGGACGCCTTCGCCATCGTCGGGAACGAGACACGCTTACATATCCTGGAGGCGCTGTGGGCGGCCGACCGGCCCGCGGCGTTCTCGGACCTGCGGCGCGCGGTGGGGATGCGCGATTCGGCACAGTTCAACTACCACCTGGACAAACTCCGGGGCCAGTTCGTCCGCAAGACCGACGAGGGCTACGAGTTCCGCCAGGCGGGGAAGGCCATCGTCCGTGCGGTGCTGGCAGGGACGTACAACCAGGACCCGGAACTGGAGCCGTTCCCGGTCGAGGGCGACTGTGTCGCCTGCGGCGGCGGTCTGCAGGCCTCCTACCGCGACGAAGCGTTCCTCATCATGTGTGTGGAGTGCGAGCGGCCACACGGTACCTACCCGTTCCCACCCGGAGGGCTGGAGGACCGGTCCCGCGAGGAGGTGCTGTCGGCGTTCAACCAGCGGGCCCGCCACCTCGCCTGCCTCACCGCCGACGGGGTCTGCCCGGAGTGTAACGGGCGCGTGACGACCGAACTCGTCGAGCCCGACGAGCTGCCCGCCGACAAGGTGAAACCCATCGCCGAGCAGGACCTGTTCGTCATCCACGAGTGCGAGCGGTGCAACAACCACATCGTCTCCTCCGTCGGGCTGACGCTCCTGGACGACGCCGAGGTCGTCTCCTTCTACCGGGACCACGGTATCGACCTGAACACGGTCCGCTTCTGGACGCTGGAGTGGTGCATCAGCGACCGCTACCTGGAGGTCCTCTCCCGGGAGCCGTGGCGGCTCCGGGTGACGGTGCCGCTGGGCGACGAGGAGCTCCGGGTCACCGTCGACGGCGACATCGCCGTCCAGCACACCGAGCGACGGGCACGGACGAGCGACGCGGCGACGGAGTCGGCGGCCCCGACCGATGCCGGCGACACCGAGGAGCCGCTCGGGACGCAGGATGCGTGACCTCCGACGGTGGCTGTCGACGGCCACCCGCTCGCTGGCGGTCGACATCGCGGGGCGGGAGCGCCGGCAGGCGGCGCGCTCGCGCATCCGGGCGCTCCTCGTCGACCTGCTCGTCCTGGGCTGTGTCCTGCTCGTCGCCCTGCTCGTGGTGGCCGTCGCCGGCCTGGCTATCGGCGTCACCGTCTCCCACGGGCAGAGCGTTCCGGTCGTCGTCGCGGCGTGGACGCTGCTGATGGCGCAACTCGCGTTCGTCCCGCTGGTGGCGATGCGGGTCGGGACCGCCGTCTACACCCGGCTCGGTTGACGCCGCCGTCCCGGTCGCTCCGGACGCATCGGCCCCCGACATAAGACCCCCGCCCGTATCCGGGGCACGAGACTTATCAACACACACCACCCAACCGCCGGCTATGAGTTCAGACACCGGGCCGACTGGCGGCAGCATCGACACCGTCGGGTCGGGAGGAGTCCGCGACGAGGAGGACGACTCGGCAGGAGCGGCGGCCGACGAGGAGGTATCGGACCTGCCGCTGGCGCCCTACCCGCCGAACCTCGGGAATCCGAAGCTGCATGCCCTCCGACAGGTGCAGGACCCCATCGGGTTCAGCGACCGGGCCGCGGCTGTCCGTGACGTCTACCGCGTCTGGCTCCCCGGTCTCGGTGACCTGACGCAGGTCACCCACCCCGACCACATGAAGCGTGTCATGCTGACCGACCGCGAGAAGTTCCGCAAGTCCGACGACTTCGGCATCGCGTTCGGCGACGGCCTGCTGACCGTCGAGGGCGAAGAGTGGGCCCAGCAGCGCAAGACCCTGCAACCGCTGTTCGTCCGCGAGAGCGTGATGGGTCACGCCGAGACGATGGTCGAGCAGGTACAGCGCCGCGTCGGTCGCTGGGAGGGTGGCCAGCAACTCGACCTCCAGTCGGAGATGACCGACCTGACGCTGGACGTGCTGTTCGCGGCCATCCTGGGGCGTGAACTGGCACTCGACGGCGATGAGAACATCCGCGAGGGTGCCGAGGCGCTGCACGACTGGTTCCTGCCTACCTCCTACCCGCTCCCGCGCTGGATGCCGACGCCCGCCCGCCGACGGTTCAGGCAGGGCAAGAAGACACTCCAGAAGGAGGCCGACCGACTGCTCGACGAGGCCGCCCGGAACCCGCCTGCGGACCCGGGGGAGGCCGACGACCTGATGAGCCTCCTCGTCGGCCTCCGGGAGTCCGGCATGGCCGACTCGGGGATGTTCACCGACGAGGACCTCCGCGACCAGATGGTCACCATCATCTTCGCCGGCCACGACACCACCACCACCTCCCTGACGTTCGCGCTCTGGGCGCTCGCCGAGCACCCCGACATCCGCGAGCGGTTCCACGCGGAGGTGGACGCGCTGGACGGTCCGCCCACGGCCGAGGACATCGAGGAGGGGCGGCTGGAGTTCACCGACAAGGTAGTCACCGAGACGCTCCGCCTGTTCCCGCCCGTCTACGCGCTCCCTCGTGTCGCCGACCAGGACGTGCAGTTCGACGGCTACCGCGTCCCCGAGGGCGAGCGCATCGGCGTCCTCATCCGCCGTATCCAGCGCGACCCGCGGTTCTTCGACGAGCCCGAGGAGTTCGACCCGGACCGGTGGACCGACGAGTTCCGGCAGAACCTCCACGACTTCGCCTACGCGCCGTTCGGCGGTGGCCCACGCATCTGCATCGGCCGCCAGTTCGCGCTGCTCGAGGCCAAACTCTCGCTGGCCACCATCGGACGGAACTACGAACTCTACTACCTCGGCGAGGAGGGCGACCACGACGGCCCGCCGCTCTCGCCACAGATGACGCTCCGGATGAAGGAGGGCCAGGAGTTCCTCGTCACCGAGCGCTGACGCCCCGCTGGTCTTCCTGCTTGCGCCGCCCGGTTCCTCTCCGATTGGTTACAGAAGGAGGGTCCAGTAAACTCGCATACAGAAATGTAATTCAGATTACCATTATGGTCGTCCGGGTCCTGGGTACGAGTGAAGACAGATGCGAACCGAACACCCCTCCACCCCCGGCACGACGACGGTATCGAGCGGCAACCACCACCGGAGCCGCGCCCTCCTGACGGCGCTGGCGCTCGCGGTCCTGGCACCGCTGGCGCTGGTCGGCGCGCTGTTCGCCGTCGGCGTGGCCGCCGCAACCGGCCCGCTCGGTGCGGGCGTTGCTGCGGTGGCCCTGTTCACGGTGCCGGTCCTGCTGCCGTGGGTCGCCGTCCGCGGCGTGGTCACGGCGATGGAGCACCGACAGGCACGGTGAGCGCGGGTCCTCCGTGCCCCGGAGAACTAACTCGGCGCCGGTCGACGGCCCAGCCATGCCTTTCGACCCCGACCGTGTGGAGACGCTGACCTTCGACTCGTACGGCACCCTCGTCGACGTGGCCGCCGTCGAGGCGGCGCTCGCGAACGTCGACGGCGTGACCGACCCCGAACCTGTCTCGAACCACTGGCGCTCGCGCTCGCTGCTGTACACGATGGTCGCGAACGCCATCGACGCCTACCAGCCGTTCTACGAGCTGAACCGGGCCGCGCTGACCCACGCGCTCGCCGCCCACGGCGTCGAGACCGATGCCGCCGAGCGCGAGGCCGTCCTCGAGACCTACCACGGCCTCGACGTGTTCGACGACGTGGCCGACGGCATCGCCGCACTCGCCGCCGACTACGACTGCTACGTCGTCTCCAACGGGAACCCGGATATGCTCGATTCGATGGTCGAGGCGGCGGATATCGGCGACGTCATCGAGGATACCATCAGCGCCGACGAGGTCGAGAGCTTCAAGCCCGACGCTGAAATCTACCGCCACGCCGCCGCCCGAACCGGGACCCCCATCGACCGCATCGCACACGTCTGTGGCCCCTTCTTCGACGTGTACGGCGCGATGAACGCCGGGATGCAGGCCGTGCGGGTCGCCCGCGGCGGCGAGCCGTGGGACGACTTCGCCGGTGACCCGGATTTGACGGTCGACGACTTCCACGCGCTGGCTGCGGAACTCGGCGTCTGAGGCCGCGCCGAGGCCGCAACCTTTTCCTCGCCGCTACGAGTGCCGGACGGCGTGGCACTACCGCCGGTCACGCCCGGGATGCTGGCCGTGTTCGCCATCATCCTCGTGGCGCTGGTCCTGTTCGCGACGGAGCCGGTCCCTATCGACATCACGGCCATCGGGGTGATGGTCTCGCTGATGGTGCTCGGGACGGCCGGCCCACTGGACCTGACCGGCATCTCGCCCCAGCAGGGCATCTCGGGGTTCGCCTCCGGCGCGACCATCACGGTGCTGGCGATGTTCATCCTGAGCGCCGGCGTCCAGCGGACGGGCGTGGTCCAGATTCTCGGCCGGAAGCTGTCCTCGCTGACCGGCGAGAGCGAGACGCGACAGCTCGGGGCCACCATCGGCGCCGTCGGCCCCATCTCCGGGTTCATCAACAACACCGCCGCCGTCGCCATCCTCCTCCCGATGGTGACCGACATCGCCCACGAGGGACGGACCTCGCCGTCGAAACTACTGCTCCCGCTCTCGTACGCCTCGATGTTCGGCGGTACCCTCACCCTCATCGGCACCTCGACCAACATCCTCGCCAGCGAGGTGGCCGCGGACCTCGGGGTTCCGAACGCGCCGTTCTCGATGTTCCAGTTCACCGCGCTCGGCATCCTCGTCAGCATCGCAGGCACCATCTACCTGTTCACGCTGGGCCAGTACCTCACGCCCGAGCGCATCAAGGCCCGCGAGGACCTGACCGAGGAGTTCGAGATGGGCGAGTACCTGACGGAGGTGACGGTCCGAGAGGATTCCCCCATCGTCGGCGACACCATCCGGGACGCGCTGGTGGAGACGGACTTCGACGTGGACATCGTCCAGCTCATCCGCGGCGACGAGGTGTTCCTCGAACCGCTCGGGCCGAAGACCATCCAGCCCGGCGACATCTTCGCGCTGCGGACCGACCGGGACACGCTGGTCGAGATCATGGACGTCGACGGGCTGGACCTGGTCGCCCGCACCGTCGACGAGGCCGAACTGGAGGCCGCGGAGGAGGGCCGGGAGAACCTCGTGGAAGTGGTCGTCGCCCCTGGCTCGTTCCTCGTCGGCGAGACGCTCGCGACCACCAACTTCCGCCAGCGCTACGACGCCAGCGTCCTCGCCTTCCGCCGTGGGCCCGAACTCATCCGCCAGCGGATGGACCGCACTCGCCTCAAGGTGGGTGACACGCTGCTCATCCAGGCCACCGCCGACTCCATCGAGCGCCTCGCCGACCGCCGGGACTTCATCGTCGCCCAGGAGGTCGAGCGCCCGGACTTCCGGCAGTCACGCATCCCGGTCGCGGTCGGCATCGTCGCTGCTGTCGTCGGCGTCGCCGCGCTCGACATCCTCCCCATCGTCGTCTCGGCGCTCGCTGGCTCGCTGCTGATGGTCCTCACCGGCTGCCTGAAGCCGACCGAGGTGTACGAGGACGTCCAGTGGGACGTCATCTTCCTGCTCGCGGGCGTCATCCCGCTAGGAATCGCCATGGAGCAGACCGGTGGTGCCGACTTCATCGCCGAAGGCATCGTCATCGCTGCCGGGTCGCTGCCGCTGGTGGCGGTCCTCGGCCTGATGTACGTCGTCACGGCCGTCCTGACCAACATCATCTCCAACAACGCCGCGGTCGTGCTGATGATCCCGGTCGCGTTCGAGGCCGCGCTCCAGATTCAACCGAGCGCCGCGTACCCGTTCGTCCTCGCCGTGACGTTCGCCGCCTCGACAGCGTTCATGACACCCGTCGGCTACCAGACCAACCTGTTCGTCTACGGCCCCGGCGGCTACCGCTTCACCGACTACCTCCGCGTGGGCACGCCGCTGCAGATACTGCTCGCTCTGGTGACGACGGCCGGCATCTCGGTTCTGGTCGGGGTGTGAGCGGAGAGGGAGCGAAACGCTTTCCCACCGGCTTCCAGTAGAGTTCCCTGCGGGACCGTGGGTTAGCATGGTATACTTCGGGCCTTGGGTGCCCGTGACCCCGGTTCAAATCCGGGCGGTCCCATCGTTCTCATTCCGGTGCGGAGGTCACCGTGCGACCATCCTCCTCGCGGGGGGCGCCGCGACCTGTCGCGACCCGAATGCCACATCGTCGAACGACCGGTCCCGGACCGACGCGAGCAGGCGGCTTCGCCCGGCTGTCGGTTCACGAACCGGTCTGCCGTGGTGTCCACCCTCAACCACACGGATGACCGCCGTGTTGTCGGCCGTCGGTGACGTGTGCCGTGACCCCCCGCTCAATCGAGGTCGTACCGGTAGACGTAGTCGTTGAACAGCGAACCCAGGTAGAGGTCGCCGTCGTACTCCGTCGCGGAGGTGACACCGAAGACGCCGCCAGCGGGGTCGTGGAGCGAGTCGACGACCTCACCGGACTCGTCGACGCGGAGGACGAGCCCGTACGCGTCGCCGCTGACCTGCTGGAGGACGGACTCGGGCAGCTTGCCGAGCTGTCGTTTCACCCACGGACGGCGCTGGAGCGCCTCCAGCGATTCGTCGCGCATGCTGGGGATGGCGACCCAGTAGCCACCCTCGCTGGCCACGTCGACGTTGTCGGGGTAGCCGGGGAGGTTGTCGACGAACACCTCGTCCTCGCCGGCGCGGTCACCCTCGACCCAGTAGCGGCGGATGCGGTAGCGCGAGGTCTCGTTGACCAGCAGCGACTCCCCGTCGGGGCCGGGCGCGACGCCGTTGGCGAAGCCCAGTCCCGTCAGCTCGACCGTCGTCTCGCCCGTCTCGAGGTCGTAGCTCAGCAGGCGGCCGGTGTCCTGCAGCTCGAACAGTTCGTCCTGGAAGATGTCGTGGACCGTCGCGTCCGTGACGTAGACGACGCCGTCGTGGACGTAGAGGTCGTCGGCGAACTGGGTGTGCTGGCCGGCGGCGCTGTCGGTGAGCGTCTCCACGTCGCCGTCGGGCGAGACGCTCACGAGGCCGGCGTCCTCGGCGGCGACGATGAGGTCCGAGCCCGGCTCGCCCTCGTCGATACCGTCCGCGAAGACGAGGCCGAGCGGGCGGCCGCCGACGCGGGCGAACGGCTCGACCGGGCAGTCCGTGCGGCCATCGACCGGTTCGACGGTGCGGTAGACGACGCCGTCGTCGGCGCCGGTGTAGCACCGCCCCTCGGCGTCGAACGCGGTGTCCTCCGGGCCGTCGGCGGTCAGCACGCGGTCGGCGTCGGCCAGCGCGTGGTCCGGCTCCAGTGCGCCCGCCATCGGGGGCGGGTCGGGCGGGTGCCAGCCGACGGGGTCGAGGCGTGAGTCGGCGAGCGAACCGGCGGCGGCGACCGCGCCGAGCAGGAGTCCGCCCGTCGCGAGCGGATGTCGACGGAGTGGTCCGAGCATACGCTTGCCTCTCGTGGCGTCCTCAAGAAAGTAGGCATATGGGGGGTGAGTCGTGCTGGACGGCGGCCCGAAGGGTCGCTCCATCGCCTCAGAGGCCGACGGGGATGACGCCGAGGCCGATGCCGAGACCGAGCGCGACCGCGAGGATGAGGGCGAAGAGCAGTGCGACTTTCAGGAACCAGGTCACACCGACCTCGGACCCGTTCGTGGTACCGCGACTGCCGTGGCCGGAGGAATCCATGCTACGATGTCCTGTACGACCGGCAATAAACCCGACGGCCGCCACGCTCGCGGTGTGGTGCTCGAAGCGGACGGCGTCGGCGCCATGCTCGGCGACGAACCGTCAGGTGGGGGACGTCCCGGCATCCGCGGTCAGTCGTGCTCTCGTTCGGTCGGTGGCGGTTCCGCACGGTCGATGACAGCAGCCCCTCAGTCGAGATGTTCGACGGTGGTCGTGGCGTTCCCGACGAGGTGGTGTTCCAGCGTCCGGGCGACCGCCTCGGGGTCCACGGCGTCAGGTGAGACCCCGCGGGCTCGCGCGACGCTCCCTACGGTCGCCGGGTCGAACGGCACCCCCAGCGCGTCGTAGACGGATGCCAGCACGGGGGCGACCGCTGCGTGGTCGCGCACGACGAGGATGCCACCGACGCGGGCCACCTCCCCACCGACGCGCTGGGCGATGCCGCATAGCTTCCCGTCGGCCGATAGCGAGTGCGCGCCCGGGCAGAACGAGTCCGGCGGTTCACCGCGCTCGGCGTCGACGCCGCAGTCGGCCAGCGCGGCTCTCACGAGCGAGACGACCTCGTCGTAGCGTTCCTCGATGCCCGTTCGGAGTTCCTCGATGGGTTCGACGCGCGTGAACGCGACCGTGTTCCCCGTGTAGGCGACTGCACGCCCACCGGTCTCGCGCTCGTGGGGCGGGTAGCCGTGGTCCTGGGCGGCCGCGCGCGCCCCCTCGTAGCCCGGCTCCCGCGCGTCGCGCCGGCCGAACGCGACCTGCCGATGGGGGGTCCAGACCCGGACCGCGGGCACGCCGGTCTCGGCGGCATCGGTGACCAGATGCTCCGTGACGGCCCGGTCCTCCTCGATGTCCGTCGCGCGCCCGCGTACGACTCGCATAAGACGGGTGTACGTTCGGGGGGTGGCTACATGCGATTGGCGGGTTCCGGAGAACACCGTTATATGACATTTAATGGGCGTTTCAATCACTTGTTCCGCTTTTTCCAATCATAATTCGATTCTAGGCGATGTTTTCTGGATTCTGTTCGTCAAGGGCCTCCTCCGAAGCCCTCGCGCGGTGCCGGCGTTCCGGCTCCGGCGTGGTGCTCGCGAGATGAACTCGCTCACGGAAGCCGGAGCGGGAGCGCCAGCGCGCGCCCATCGGACTGACGGTGCTGCGCGATTCTCGGTAGTCCACGGGCCGGGAGCGCGTGGCCGACCGCAAGGGAGGCCCGCGCGACTCGGGGAAGGGCAGGGCGACCTGACCGTGACACATCGACGCCCTGGCGGAATCGAAGGGCGAGCGCGCTCAGCGGGCCCCCGGCGACGCAAGGACCACAGGGAGCGAACGGAGTGAGCGACCGAGGACCGCAGCGAGTCGCGGGCCCCTGAGCGCGCGAGGGCTTCGTCGGTGTCCTTTGCTCGTCGGTGTCCTTTGGGTCGCTGTCGTTGGGGAACTCCTTTCGGTCGCTGTCGTCGTTCGAGCGGTCGAGGGCTCCCGAGAGGGTTGCAGCATCTTCCGGGTGCCCGCGAACCGCACGACCGACACACCCATGTTCCGGCACTGTTTACCGCGACCACGACACGCGTTCCCACGGCGAAACCCGTGCGAGACGGCCACAGACGCCGTGTAGAAACACTATCCTTTTATGCGCGGATTCGGTACGACCGGCACAGTCTAGTGGCCCGGCGTGGAAGCGCCACGGCATGACACGCAGCGTGCTCGTGCCGTCGTCACTGGTCCGGGAAGCCGAGGACAAGCGGGCTGCGACCCGCAAACTCGGCTCCGTCGCCCGCGCGGCGGCGGTCTTCCGGGTCGACCGGCTGGTCGTCTACCCCGACCCCGTCGGGGAGCGTGACGCCAGCTGGGGTGACGGCGGGTTCGTGCACACCGTACTCGCGTACGCCGCCACGGCGCCCTACCTCCGAAAGGAGGCCTGGGGCAGGCGGAGCGAACTGGAGTACGCGGGCGTGCTGCCGCCGCTCCACCTGGGTGCACAGACCGGCTCCGGATCGAACGGTTCGGGGTCGTCAAGACAGGGCATCGTGACCGAGGTCGGACCTGAGGAGCGCGTCCGGGTCAATTGCGGCCTGCAACACCCGATCTCCCTGCCGGTGCCGCCAGGAATGGCGGCCCCGCGCGAGGGGGAACGCGTGACCGTCAGGGTCTCTTCACGCGAACCGGTCCGTGCGAAGCTCGTCGACGAACCCCAGCCGGGGTTCGACGTCGAACGCGCGGACCTGGCCACCACGCTCACCCGAGCCGACGCCGGCGTCCGTATCGCCGCGTCGCGCTTCGGGGAGCGGCTCACCGTCGCCCGACTCGACTCCCTTCGCGGGGAGTGTCAGTCGGCCGGCGGCTGGACGGTGGCTTTCGGGGCTCCCGAACGGGGGCTCCCCGCCATCCTCGACATCGAGGATGCGGCGCGCGAGGGGACTCCGAGTGAGACTGGTACCGTGGCCGTGGCCGGCCACACCGACACCGACGACGACGGCGCACCCGCCGGCGAGGCAGGTGGCGCCACCGATAACGAACCGCGCGACCCGCGGTTCGACCTCTGGCTCAACACGGTCCCCGACCAGGGAAGCGAGACAGTGCGAACGGAAGAGGCGATGTTCGCAACGCTCTCGTCCCTGCGTCTCCCCCGGCAGTAGGGGGTTCGGGGGCGTCGAGTTCCACGGTGCGACGAGGGACGCCCACGTGCGTTGTTGCGCGGGGCGGATTCGGCCCTCTCGCACCCCATACGAGGCGCCCACCAGACAGCAGACAGAGGAACACAACACATGCCACAACCGAGCAGACCACGCAAGGGCTCGATGGGCTACAGCCCCCGGTCGCGGACGGACAGCGAGGTGCCTCGCATCTCGACCTGGCCGGCCGACGGCGACCAGGCTGCCATCCAGGGGTTCGCCGGCTACAAGGCCGGCATGACGCACGTCGTCATGATCAACGACGAACCCGACTCCCCCCGCGAGGGGATGGAGGAGACCGTCCCCGTGACGGTCGTGGAGACGCCGCCCGTCCGGGCGGCCGCCCTGCGAGCCTACGAGTCGACGCCGTACGGACAGCGACCGATTACCGAGGTGTGGGCCGACGCCGAGAACCGTCACGACGACCTCTCGCGTGCGGTCTCCGCCCCGGACGAGATGGACGATTCGGACCTCCAGACGGCCCTCGACGAGGGCCGCGTGGACGACGTGCGCCTCATCACGCACACCGTCCCCGGTGAGCTCCCGAGCGTCCCGAAGACGACCCCGGATGTCATGGAGACGCGTGTCGGCGGCCCGTCCGTCGACGCACGCGTCGAGTTCGCCATGGACCTCCTCGAGGAGGGTGGCGCACACGACGTGACCGATGTCTTCCGTGCCGGCGAGTACGCCGACATCTCGGGCGTCACGAAGGGCAAGGGCACCCAGGGCCCGGTCAAGCGCTGGGGCGTCCAGAAGCGGAAGGGCAAGCACGCACGCCAGGGGTGGCGCCGACGCATCGGCAACCTCGGTCCGTGGAACCCCTCTCGCGTCCGCTCGACGGTCCCGCAGCAGGGCCAGATGGGCTACAGCCAGCGGACGGAACTGAACAAGCGACTCCTCGCGCTGGACGAGGGCGAGATGGCGCCGGACGGCGGCTTCGTCAACTACGGCGAGGTCGACGGGTCGTACGCGCTGGTGAAGGGCTCCGTTCCGGGCCCGAACAAGCGCCTCCTGCGTCTCCGCCCCGCGGTCCGCGCGACGAAGCAGCCGCCCCTCGACCCCGAGGTGCGGTACGTCTCCACGGAATCCAACCAGGGATAGATCATGGAAGCAACAGTACGCGACCTGGACGGCGAGGACGCTGGCAGCATCGAGCTGCCAGACGTGTTCGAGACGGTCCACCGACCGGACCTCATCAAGCGCGCCGTGCTCGCCGCCCAGGCCAACCGACGACAGGACTACGGTACCGACGAGTTCGCGGGCCTGCGGACGCCCGCCGAGTCCCCCGGCTCCGGCCGTGGGATGGCGCACGTCCCCCGGCAGAACGGCGTCGCCAAGCGCGTCCCCCAGACGGTGGGTGGGCGCCCGGCGCACCCGCCGAAGGCCGAGAAGGACCGCACGCTCGACATCAACGACAAGGAGCGCCAGCTCGCCGTTCGCTCGGCACTGGCGGCCACCACGGACGGCGAGCTCGTCGCCGAGCGTGGCCACGACTTCGACGAGGACGTCGCGTTCCCGCTCGTCGTCTCCGACGAGTTCGAGGACCTGCAGAAGACCCAGGAGGCCCTGGGTGTGCTGGAGGCACTCGGCGTCGCCGACGACGTCGAGCGCGCCGACGAGGGCCGCAAGGTCCGCGCCGGCAAGGGCAAGGGCCGCGGTCGGAAGTACAAGAGCCCGAAGTCCGTGCTCGTCGTGACCAGCGAGGAACCCTCGCGCGCCGCCCGCAACCTCGCGGGCGTCGACGTCGCGACGGCCGACGAGGTCAACGCGGAGGACCTCGCGCCTGGTACGCATCCGGGCCGCCTGACGCTGTTCACCGAATCCGCCATCGAGGGGGTGAGCGGACGATGACGGGAGATGTCGTCAAGCACCCGCTCGTCACGGAGAAGGCCATGAACAAGATGGACTTCGAGAACAAGCTCGAGTTCGTCTGTGACATGGGCGCGAACAAGGACGAGATCGCGGCCGCCGTCGAGGAGCGCTTCGACGTGCGCGTCACGAACGTCAACACCCAGAACACGATGCAGGGTCACAAGAAGGCGACCATCACGCTACACGAGGACGACGACGCACAGGACGTCGCGTCCCGCGTGGGGGTGTTCTGAATGGGGCGTCGTATCCAGGGCCAGCGGCGTGGGCGCGGTACCCCCACGTTCCGTGCGCCCTCGCACCGCTACAAGGCCGACCTCTCCCACCGGAAGGTCGAAGACGGCGACGTGATCTCCGGGGAGGTCGTCGGCATCGAGCACGACCCCGCGCGTAGCGCGCCGGTCGCGGACATCCAGTTCGAGGACGGCGACCGCCGGCTCGTGCTCGCTCCCGAGGGCATCGCCGTCGGGGACACGCTCCAGCTCGGCGTCAGCGCCGAGGTGGCACCGGGCAACACGCTCCCGCTGGCCGAGATTCCGGAAGGGGTCCCGGTCTGCAACGTCGAGCGCCAGCCCGGCGACGGTGGGAAGTTCGCGCGCGCCTCCGGCGTCAGCGCGGACCTCCTGACCCACGACCGCAACGCGGCCGTGGTCCAGCTCCCCTCCGGTGAGGTCCGGCGCCTCTCGCCGGACTGCCGCGCCACCATCGGCGTGGTCGCCGGCGGCGGCCGAACGGAGAAGCCGTTCGTCAAGGCCGGCAACAAGCACCACAAGATGCGAGCGCGCGGTGGGAAGTACCCCACCGTCCGTGGTGTGGCGATGAACGCCGTCGACCACCCGTTCGGTGGCGGTGGCCGCCAGCACCCCGGCAAGCCGAAGAGTATCTCCCGGAACGCCCCGCCGGGACGCAAGGTCGGTGACATCTCCTCGCGGCGGACGGGCCGCGGGGGCAAAGGGGGCCGAGACAAATCATGAGTTCCGAATACCAGATCGGCCGCGACAAGGACGAGGAGTTCACGTACCGCGGTCACACGCTCGACGAGCTCCAGGAGCTGTCGCTGGAGGAGGTCGCCGAACTGCTGCCCGCCCGCCAGCGGCGGAGCATCACCCGAGGGCTGACGACCGAGCAGCAGAAACTGCTCGAGGACGCCCGCGAGGCCGAGGAGGAAGCGACGGCCAACAACCCGCTCCGGACGCACCTGCG
The DNA here is from genome assembly GCF_024298825.1 of Haloglomus salinum. Classification (NCBI taxonomy): domain Archaea; kingdom Methanobacteriati; phylum Methanobacteriota; class Halobacteria; order Halobacteriales; family Natronomonadaceae; genus Haloglomus; species Haloglomus salinum. The sequence goes on along the minus strand of NZ_CP101153.1, from coordinate 687,220 downwards.
TGACATGCCGATCGTCCCCGAGATGGTCGGTCTCACCTTCGAGGTGTACAACGGCCACGAGTTCGAGCGCGTTCTGGTCGAGCCGGAGATGCTGGGCCACTTCCTGGGCGAGTTCACCCTCACCCGGACCTCGGTCGAACACGGCCAGGCCGGCATCGGCGCGACCCGGTCCTCGAAGTTCGTGCCCCTCAAGTAAACCATGGGAATCAGCTACTCGGTCGATGCCGACCCGGACTCGACGGCGAAAGCGATGCTCCGGGAGCGGCACATGAGCCACAAGCACAGCAAGGAGATCGCCCGCGAGATCAAGGGCATGACGGCCGGCGACGCCATCGATTACCTCGAAGAGGTGATCGCCGGCGAGACGTCGGTCCCATTCAAGTCCCACAACTCCGGGGTCGGTCACCGCAACGACATCGATGGCTGGGACGCGGGTCGATACCCGGAGAAGGCCAGCAAGGCCTTCCTCGACCTGCTGGAGAACGCCATCGGCAACGCCGACCACCAGGGGTTCGACGGCGAGAGCATGGCCATCATGCACGTCGCCGCCCACAAGGTGGGCGAGTCCCCGGGGCGCAAGCCCCGTGCGTTCGGACGCGCCTCCGAGTGGAACACCCCGCAGGTCGACGTCGAGATGATCCTGACCCAGGAGGAGACCGAATAATGGCAGACGAACACCAGTTCATCGAGAACGGCCTCGAACGGACCCAGATCGACGAGTTCTTCCAGTCCGAACTGTCCCGAGCGGGCTACGGCGGCATGGATGTCGCCCAGACCCCGATGGGGACCCAGATCGTCCTCAAGGCCGAGAAGCCCGGGATGGTCATCGGCAAGGGCGGAAAGAACATCCGGAAGATCACCTCCGAGCTCGAGTCCCGCTTCGACATGGACGACCCGCAGATCGACGTCCAGGAGGTGGACGAGCCGGACCTCAACGCGCAGATCGTCGCCGACCGGCTGGCGAACGCGCTCGAACGTGGCTGGTACTTCCGGAAGGCCGGCCACACGACCATCGACCGCATCATGGAGTCCGGCGCGAAGGGCGCCGAGATCGTCCTGAGCGGGAAGGTCACGGGCGCCCGGTCGCGCGTTGAGAAGTTCAACCGCGGCTACATCAAGCACAACGGCGAGCCCGCCGAGACCGTGGTCGACCACGGTCAGGGGGTCGCCGTGATGAAGCTCGGCACCATCGGTGTCGACGTGAAGATCATCGGCCCCGACGCCGTGCTCCCCGACGACTTCGAGGTCTACGAGGACGTCGAGGTCGAGGACTACATCGAGGAGTCCGACGAGAGCGTCGAGGAGCTCCTCGAGGGTGAGGGCGACGCGCCCGAGGACGCCGGCATGGCTGGCGAGGGCGAGCCCGAGGACCTCGCGGAGACCACCGAGGGCGACGCCGCCGACACCGAGGAGGAGGTCCTCGACGAGGCGGACATCGAAGAGGAGGTCCTCGAGGACGAGGAGGAGCCCGCCCCGGCCGTCGAGCCCGACGAGGAGATCGAGGACGACCTCGAGGAGCTCGAGGAGTCCGTCGAGGAGGAGGCCGACGACCTGATGGAGCAGATGCCCGACGAGGCCGACGAGGGCGCACAGGCCCCGGCCGAGGACGACTCGGAGTCGGCGGATGCCGACGAGGACGAGGACGAGGAGGGTGACGACGAATGACCATCCTGCACGTCGAGGAGATCCGCGACATGACGCCCGCCGAGCGGGAGTCCGAGCTCGACGAGCTCGAGACGGAGCTCCTGAACGCGCGGGCCGTGCAGGCGGCCGGTGGCGCGCCGGACAACCCCGGGCGGATCCCGGAGCTCCGGAAGGCCATCGCCCGCATCAAGACGATCCAGAACGAGGAGGCTGACGAGTGACGATGCTGACCCCCGAGACGCTGCCGCGCCACGAACTCACCGGCCTGCCGGTCCGCGTCGCCGACGCCACCCACGACGGGTACGTCGGCATCGCGGGGCGGGTGGTCGAGGAGACCGAGCGGACGCTGCTCGTCGAGAGCAGCGACGCTGTCGGTGGTGCGCAGGACTCGGGGGCCAGCGTGCGGCAGGTCCCGAAGGCGGCGGCGACGTTCGAGTTCCGCCTGCCTGCGGACACGACCCCGAGCGATGACGCCTCGGCACGCCCCGGTGGCGTGCAGGAGGCCGAGGACGCGTTCGTGACCGTGGCAGGTGAGCGACTCGTCGCCCGCCCGGCCCGACGGACCGAACATAGAGGTGATTCGATATGGCGCTAGGACTGAACGCAACCGAACCTGAGGCGGCCTGTGCCGACCCCAACTGTCCCTTCCACGGGGAGCTCTCCGTGCGGGGCGGGGTCATCGAGGGACAGGTAGCCTCGACAGACATGGACAAGACCGTCGTCGTCGAGCGGGAGTACGACGTGACGGTACCCAAGTACGACCGGCTGATGAAACGCCGGTCGCGGGTATCCGCACACCACCCGCCGTGCCTCGAGGTAGAGGTCGGCGACACGGTCCGTATCGCAGAGACACGACCGCTCTCGAAGACGAAGAGCCACGTCGTGATAGACATCAAGGAGGGTGACGACTGATGGAGGCGCTCAACGCCGACGTCACGCCCGGCCTGGAGAAGGGCTCGCTCATCCGGTGTGCGGACAACACCGGTGCCCGCGAGCTGAAGGTCATCAGCGTGGCCGGCCAGTCCGGCACGAAGAACCGGCACCCGAAGGCCGGACTCGGTGACAAGGTCACCGTCTCCGTCACGAAGGGCACCCCGGAGATGCGACGGCAGGTCCTGCCTGCGGTCATCATCCGGCAGCGCAAGCCCATCCGCCGTCCCGACGGGACGCGCGTGAAGTTCGAGGACAACGCGGCGGTCGTCGTCGACGACAACGAGGACCCCCGCGGGACCGAACTCAAGGGCCCCATCGCACGCGAAGTGGCCGAGCGGTTCGGCTCCATCGCGTCCACCGCGACGATGATAGTATGAGCAAGCAGCCATCCAAACAGCGGACACGACAGCGACGTGCGCCGCTCCACGAGAAGCAGAAGCAGGTCCGTGCCCACCTCTCGGAGGACCTCCGAGAGGAGTACGGCCAGCGGTCCGTCCGCGTCAACGCGGGCGATACCGTGGAGGTCCAGCGTGGCGACTTCGCCGGAGAGACCGGCGAGGTCGTCGACGTCGATCTCCGGTCGGCGACCATCAACGTCGAGGACGTGACCGTCGAGAAGGCAGACGGGGAGGAGGTTCCCCGTGACCTCGACGCGTCGAACCTCGTCGTGACGAGTCTCGACCTCGAGGACGACCTGCGCGAGGAGCGGCTGGAACAGACCGAGAACGAGGGAGGTGACGACGAATGACGCGCCACCAGAAGCGACTCTCCGTGCCGAAGTCGTGGCCCGTCGAGCGCAAGACCGCCACCTACACCGTCAAGGCCGACGCCGGCCCGCACGGTGAGAGCGGGGTCCCGCTGCTCATCGTCCTGCGTGACGTGCTCGACTACGCGGACTCCCGGAAGGAGACCCGCTACGCGCTCGAGCAGGACAACGTGCTCGTGAACGGTGAGCCGGCCTCCGACGAGGAGCGCCCCATCGGGATGTTCGACATCCTCGAGTTCACCGAGCGCGACGAGCACTATCGGGTCTTCCCCGACGAGGGCGGTCGGCTCGCGCTGACCGCCATCGACGCCGACAGCGCTGGCTCGCGCCTCGGCAAGGTCGTCGGCAAGACCCAGGAGGCTGGCGGCCACACGCAGCTCACCCTGCACGACGGCGCCACGCTCCGGTCCGGCGACGACCAGATCTCGCCCAACGACTCCGTCGTCGTCTCGAACGACGACAAGTCCATCGTGGCCCACTTCCCGTACGAGGAGGGGGCCTTAGTGACGGCCGTCCGCGGCACGCACGCCGGCGAGATCGGCCGCATCGACCAGATCCAGGTCACCCCCGGCTCCTCGAAGAACAACGTCCTCATCGAGGGCGACGACGGCCGCTTCGAGACGGTCGAGGACTACGTCGTCGTCATCGACGAGAACTTCACCGACGACGAGGGTGAGGCCGAGCCCGACGTCACCGCCACCGACGAGGACACGTCGCAGTCGGCGACAGCCGACGAGGACGAGGCGGACGCGGGCACGGACGACGAACCCGAGGCCGACGACGCCGAGGAGGTGAGCGACGATGAGTAGTGAAGCCGAGGGCGGAGAGTTCCACGAGATGCGCAAGCCGCGCATCGAGAAGGTCGTCGTCCACATGGGTGTCGGCGAGGGCGGGCGCGAGCTCGCCAACGCCGAGGAGATCCTGGCTGAGGTCGCTGGGCAAGATCCCGTCCGGACGACCGCGAAAGGCACCATCGCCGAGTTCGGCGTCCGCGAGGGCGACCCGATCGGCGCGAAGGTGACCCTGCGCGACGACCTGGCCCGCGAGTTCCTCGAGACGTCGCTGCCGCTCGTCGAGCTGTCGGCGAGCCAGTTCGACGAGTTCGGGAACTTCTCCTACGGCGTCGAGGAGCACACCGACTTCCCGAGCCAGGAGTACGACCCGAGCATCGGTATCTACGGGCTGGACGTGACGGTCAACCTCGTCCGGCCGGGCTACCGGGTCCGCAAGCGCGACAAGGCAACGAGCGACATCCCGCCGCGCCACCGCCTCGATGCGGCCGACGCGGTGGCGTTCGTCGAGAGCGAGTTCGACGCGGAGGTCAACGAATGAGCGAGAGCGAAACGGAACAAGAGCACGAGGAACCCACGGGCGAGAACGCCGCGAAGCGCACCGGCGCGCAGGAGGCCTGCCAGCGGTGCGGTCGCGAGCAGGGCCTGGTCGGCAAGTACGACATCTGGCTCTGCCGGCAGTGCTTCCGGGAGATCGCCCGCGGTATGGGGTTCGAGAAGTACAACTGATGACAGGAAACGATCCACTGGCCGCCGCGCTGTCCGGCATCGACAACGCCGAGCGAGTCGGCCACCTGACGCATGAGGTCGAGCCCGCCTCGAACGAGATCGGCTCCGTGCTCGAGGTCCTCTACGACCGCGGGTACGTCGACGGCTTCCAGTACGTCGACGACGGGAAGGCCGGCCTGTTCGAGGTCGAACTGAAGGGAGCCATCAACCAGTGTGGCGCGGTGAAGCCGCGCTACTCGGCAGGCGCCGACGAGTTCGAGCGCTGGGAGAAACGATTCCTCCCGGCCCGTGACTACGGTGCCCTGGTCGTCACCACCTCGCAGGGCGTCATGTCCCACTACGAGGCCCGCGAGGCTGGCGTTGGTGGCCAGGTTATCGCCTACGTATACTGACAATGACAACACGCATCGCAATCGACGTACCCGAGGACGTGGACGCCTCGATGGACCGGCTCGACCTCACGGTCGAGGGGCCCAACGGGAGCGTCACGCGCAAGCTCTGGTACCCGGACATCGACGTCGCCGTCGAGGACGGTCAGGTCGTCATCACCTCGGACGAGGAGGACGCCAAGACCAACGCCACGGCCGGCACGTTCGAGTCCCACGTGCGGAACATGTTCCACGGGGTGACCGAGGGATGGGAGTACACGATGGAGGTCTTCTACTCCCACTTCCCGATGCAGGTGAAGGTCGAAGGTGGCGAGGTCGTCATCTCGAACTTCCTCGGCGAGAAGTCCCCCCGGCGGACGCCCGTCCGCGGCGACACGGAGGTCGAGGTGGACGGCGAGGACGTGACGCTCCGCGGCAGCGACATCGAGGCGGTGGGCCAGACGGCCGCCGACATCGAGCAGCTGACCCGCGTGAACGACAAGGACACCCGTGTCTTCCAGGACGGGGTCTACATCACCAGCAAGCCGTCTCGAGGTGACGCCTGATGGCGGACGACAAGCGGGGTCGCGAGGACCAGGCGCGCGACCAGGCCGACGAGCAGGCCCGCGAGGAGACCGAAGAGGAACTCGAACGGATGGACGAAGAAGAGCCCGAGGCCGAGGACGAGGAGGACGAGTACACCGACCTGACCGACATCAGTGGTGTCGGGAACGCGAAGGCCGCGGCCCTCGAGGGCGCGGGCTACGAGACGGTCGACGACGTGCGTCGTGCCTCCCAGTCCGACCTCGCAGAGGTCGACGGCATCGGGAACGCGCTCGCCGCGCGTATCAAGGCCGACGTCGGCGGTCTCGAGGTCTCCGAGGAGACAGAGGCCGAGGTCGAGGGCGACGAGGAGGAAGCAGCCGAGGAGGACGTGGAGACGGAGCTCCGTCCCCGCGGCCACGCCGACAAGACGCCCGACCTGACCGAGAAGGAAGAGCGGCTGCTGGCCCAGCGCAAGCGCGTGGGCAAGCCGCAGTTCTACCGCCAGGACTACCACAAGAAGAAGCGCACCCCGACCTCGTGGCGCCGACCCCGCGGTGGCCTGTCGAAGCAGCGACGGGGCATCAAGGGCAAGGGTGACACGGTCGAGGCCGGCTTCCGGACGCCGAAGGCGGTGCGGGGCAAGCACCCCTCGGGCTTCGAGGAGGTCCGCGTGATGAACGTGGACGACCTCGAGGGCGTCGACGGGGACACCGAGGCCGTCCGCATCGGCTCCACCGTCGGTGCCCGCAAGCGCGAGCGCATCGAGGAGGAGGCCGAGGACCGCGGGATTCGCGTCCTCAACCCGACCTACGAGGAGGTGGAGGTGGAATCATGACCGACCTGAAGGCACAGAAGCGACTGGCCGCCGACGTTCTCGATGTCGGCAAGAACCGTGTGAAGCTCGACCCGAGCCGGCAGGAGGATATCGCGGACGCCATCACGCGCGACGACGTGCGTGAACTCATCGACGAGGGCGCCATCCGCGTCGAGCCCAAGAGCGGCAACAGCCGTGGCCGGGCCCGCGAGCGCGCGAAGAAGCGCGCGTACGGGCACCGCAAGGGCCAGGGCTCCCGCAAGGGCAAGGCCGGCGGTCGCAGCAACGAGAAAGACGAGTGGCGGAGCAAGATCCGCGCCCAGCGGCGGCGGCTCCGGAAGTACCGGCAGAACGGCGAACTGGACCCCACCGACTACCGCCAGCTGTACCGGATGGCGGGCGGCGGGGAGTTCGACTCGGTCGCGGACGTGGAGCGCCACGTCCGGGCCAACTACGACGTTGGAGGTGACGACTGATGGCGACAGGACCACGATACAAGGTGCCGATGCGGCGTCGGCGCGAATCCAGGACGAACTACCACCAGCGGTTGCGCCTGCTGAAATCCGGCAAGCCGCGGCTGGTCGCTCGAAAGAGCAATCAGCACACCAGGGCGCAGCTGGTCGTGCGTGGTGCACAGGGAGACGACACGGTCGCGTCGGCGACCTCGAACGACCTGCAGGACTTCGGCTGGGAGGCGCCCACCGGGAACCTGCCTGCGGCGTACCTGACCGGCCTGCTGGCCGGCAAGCGCGCGCTCGACGCCGGGCTCGAGGAGGCGGTCCTCGACATCGGCCTCAACACGGCGACGCCCGGGAACAAGGCGTTCGCGGTGCAGGAAGGCGCCATCGACGCCGGGCTCGAGGTTCCGCACAGCGACGACGTGTTCGCGGAGTGGCCCCGTACGCGCGGGGAACACATCGCGGAGTACGCCGAGTCGCTCGACGAGCCGCTGTACAGCGGTGACTTCGATGCGACCGAACTGCCGGACCACTTCGATACGGTCCGCGAGACCATCATGGAGGACATCGAACAATGAGCAGAGGCTGGGAACCCCAGACACGACTGGGCCGGAAGGTGGCCGAGGGCGAGATCAGCGATATGAAGACCGCCCTCGAATCCGGGCTCCCGCTGAAGGAGCCCGAGATCGTCGACCAGCTCCTCCCAGGGCTGGAGGACGAGGTGCTGGACATCAACATGGTCCAGCGCATGACCGACTCCGGGCGCCGGGTGAAGTTCCGGTGCGTGGTGGCGGTCGGCAACCGCGACGGCTACGTCGGCTACGCCGAGGGGCGTGACGACCAGGTCGGCGGTGCCATCCAGAAGGCCATCGGAATCGCGAAGCTGAACATGATCAAGGTCGAGCGCGGCGCCGGCTCGTGGGAGGACCGCTCCGAGCGACCCCACTCGCTGGCCCGGAAGACCGAGGGCAAGGCGGGCTCCGTCACGGTGGAGCTCATCCCGGCCCCCGAGGGTCTGGGTCTCGCCGCGAGCGAGACCGTCCGGAACGTGCTCGAGCTGGCCGGCGTGGAGAACGCCTGGACCAAGAGCCACGGCAACACCCGGACCACGCTCAACCTCGGGAAGGCGACCTTCCGCGCGCTGGAGAACGCCGCGATGGCTCGTGGCCCCCGCGCACTGCGTGCCGAATCCGACGTCGAGCCCGGGGAGGTGAGCGACTGATGCGTGTACTCGTCCAGCTCCGCGGTGAGGTCAACCAGGGCACCGACGTGCGCGACACACTCGGCATGCTCAACCTCCACCGCGTCAACCACGCCACGCTGGTCCCGGAGACGGACACCTACCGTGGCATGGTGAACAAGGTGAACGACTGGGTGGCCCACGGCGAGCCCTCGGCCGAGATGGTCGAGACGCTCGTCCGTCGCCGCGGCGAGCCCGCCGAGGGCGACGCCGACATCGACGACGAGTGGGTCGCCGACAACACGGACTACAGCGACGTCGCGTCGCTGGCCGAGGCGCTCGTGAACGAGGAGACGAAGCTCCAGGACGAGGGCCTCTCGCCCACGCTGCGGCTCCACCCGCCACGTGGCGGCCACGACGGAATCAAGCACCCCATCAAGGAGGGCGGGGTCCTCGGCAAGCAGTCGACCGAGGAGATCGACGCCCTGCTGGAGGCGATGCGATGACATCCAAAAAACGACGACAGCGCGGCTCCCGCACCCACGGCGGTGGCTCGCACAAGAAGCGACGGGGCGCCGGCCACCGCGGTGGTCGCGGTCGCGCCGGCCGTGACAAGCACGAGCAGTACCTCTACCCGCCGCTCGGCAAGTCCGGCTTCAAGCGCCCCCAGAAGGTACAGGAGGACATCGAGACCATCAACGTCCGGGAACTCGACGAGGACGCGGTCGTTCTCGCCGCGGAGGGCGTCGCCGAGGAGACCGGCGACGGCTACGAGGTCGACGTTCGCGACGTCGTCGAGGACGGCCACGAGGCAGACGCCGTGAAGGTGCTCGCCGGCGGGCAGGTCCACGAGTCGCTGACCGTCCACGCCGACGCGTTCTCGGACGACGCCCGCGAGGCCATCGAGGCCGCCGGCGGCGAGGCGGTCCTCACCGAGCGCGGTGAGGAGCGCGCCGCCGAGAACGAGGCCGAGGATGCCGAAGGAGATACAACGGACGAGGCCAACGAGGATTAACGAATGAGTTGGAAGGAGACCGCCGAACCAGTACTCACGCGGATGCCCGGCGTCGAGCGTCCGGAGGGCCACGTGCCCTTCCGCCGGAAGCTCGGCTGGACCGCCGGCATCCTCGTGCTGTACTTCTTCCTCACGAACGTGTTCGTCTACGGACTCGCGAGTGGGGGCGGCAACGACGCCTTCGGGCAGTTCCGGACCATCCTCGCGGGTGGGCAGGGAACCGTGCTGCAACTGGGAATCGGGCCCATCGTCACGGCGTCCATCGTGCTGCAGCTGCTCGGCGGTGCCGACCTGCTCGGGCTGAACACGCAGGAGAACCCCCGTGACCAGATCCTGTATCAGGGCCTCCAGAAGCTGCTGGTGGTCGTGATGATCATCCTGACGGGACTCCCGATGGTGTTTGCGGGCGGGTTCCTGCCCGCGAGCGACACCGTCGCACGCCAGCTCGGTATCGGTCTCGCCGGCGTCAAGTGGTTGATGTTCGCCCAGATCTTCGTCGGCGGTCTCCTCATCCTGTTCATGGACGAGGTAATCAGCAAGTGGGGCGTCGGCTCCGGTATCGGCCTGTTCATCATCGCCGGTATCAGCCAGCGGCTCATCGGCGGCTTCTTCGGCGTGCCCGGCATCACGCGGAACCCCGGGTTCTTCTACAACTGGTACACCATCCTGACCGGGCAACAGCAGCTCGGAGCCGTCCTGTCGACGCAGGGGCTTCTGAACCTGCTCATCGAGCCCGGACAGCTCCTGTTCCTGTTCACGACGGTCGCCATCTTCGCGGTCGTCGTCTACGCCGAGTCCGTGCGTGTCGAGATTCCACTCTCGCACGCCCGGGTCAAGGGCGCGCGTGGCCGCTTCCCCGTGAAGCTCATCTACGCCAGCGTCCTGCCGATGATCCTCGTCCGTGCGCTCCAGGCCAACATCCAGTTCCTGGGCCGCATCCTCAACAGCCAGCTGGGCGCCGGTATGCCCGGCTGGCTGGGCGTCTACCAGTCCAGCGGCGCCGGCACCGCCGAACCCGTCGGTGGACTGTTCTACTACCTGGCACCCATCTACAGCTACCAGGACTGGATGTGGTTCCTCGGGACGACCTCGAACCCGCCCAGCATGATTCTGGCCCGGGTGTTCGTCGACCTGTTCATCATGGTCGTCGGTGGCGCCATCTTCGCCATCTTCTGGGTCGAGACCGCGGACATGGGGCCGGAGGCGACGGCCCAGCAGATCCAGAACTCCGGGATGCAGATTCCGGGCTTCCGCCAGTCGCCCGGCGTCATCGAGAAGGTGCTCGAACGCTACATCCCGCAGGTGACCGTCATCGGCGGCGCCCTGGTCGGGCTGCTGGCTGTCATGGCCAACATGCTCGGGACCATCGGCGCCGTCTCCGGGACGGGCCTGCTGCTGACCGTCTCCATCACGTACAAGCTCTACGAGGAGATCGCCGAAGAGCAGCTGATGGAGATGCACCCGATGATGCGGCAGGTCTTCGGAGACTGACGTCGGCGGTCTGACTCCGACACGCCGTTTCTCCTTCGCCGCGCACCGGTAGCCGACCGGCCACCGGCAGGGTGGTCGTTGGACGCCGCTTACAGGTCGCCAGCGCCGTTGTTCCGGCCGGGCGGCCCCTCGGTGTTGGCGGGGTGGTCGCTGGGGTAGTCGATCCAGTGGGGGAACGAGTACGGCGAGGTCTTGTTCTGCTCCGGCGCGAACGAGTGCATCACGCCGTAGTCCTCGCTGACCGCCTTGTCGACCTGCCACTGCTGCCAGACCGGGACCCCGGTCTGTTTCATGGAGGTCCATGCGGGGTCGTGGGCGTAGTCGGCGCTCTTCGGGGTGAACTGGAACTCGGGGAGGATGGTCCCGTGTTCGAACGTCACGTTCTCCAGCGCCTCGACCATCTCCGCGTTCGTCGGGAGGCGCTCGAGGCCGTTGTCGAGGACGTAGTCCGCCATCGCCTTCGCGTACACCCTTACGCCGTCGTAGGTGATGGGGCCGGAGTAGACGGGGTAGGTGTCGAACTTCTCGCGATACCGCTTCATGAAGTCCTGGGTCCGGGGGGTGTTGGTGGTCTGTGGCGTGACCGCGTTCATCGTGAACACGTACTGACAGGCACCGGAGACCTCCTCCCAGAACTCGTAGATCTGTGCGGGGAGACTGATGCCGCCCATCTCAAACGGGCGGTTCTGGTTGGCCCATTGCTTGACAGCGGCCGTGCCCGTCAGCGCCTGCGCGATGAGAGCGAGGTCGGAGTCGACACCCTGCACCTCGTCGTACAGCGGCGTCCAGTTGGTCGTCCCCGACGACGACCGCTTGAAGACGGGCACCTCGTCGACGATGCCACGGATGTTCTCGTCCAGCACCTTCGCGAAGGGGTCGAACGGGGCGATGTTCTCGATGAGGACCGAGACGGTGTCCCAGTCGAGTTCGCTGGCATAGAGGGTGAGGAACTCCAGTTCCGCCCGGGCCAGGTCGAAGGAGTTCAGCGGGCCGACCCGGAAGTGCCACTTGAACTCGTCGTAGCGGTCGTGGACGACCCTGGCGGGCTTGGGTCCGGCGGCCGCTGTGGTGATGTGGGTGGTGTCGGTCGCCTTCATCGAGGGCATACACTGCAGCGTACACTGCGTCAGGAAGGTCCCGAACGTGGTCTTGCACCCGTTCTTCTGGACGAGTCGCCGGAACTCCTCGCGGGCGGTCCCCGGGGAGGCTTCCGTGTTGCCCACGTACGGTTTCACCCGCGCGCCGAGGATGCCGCGGCCACCGATGCCGGGGACGCCGTTCTCGTTGAGGTCCGCGACGGCCATCCGCATCGCGTTCCACATCGACTGGCCCACCGGGAAGCTCTCCGGCTGTGGGGCCAGGCAGCCGAGGCGGATCGACTCGCCCGAGAGCGGCTGAGGAGGCGCCGTTCCGGTGCCGGTGCTGCTGGCCGGAGTGAACGTCTCGACGTTCCGGTCCCCGAACTCGCGTTCCTTGCACCCCGCCGCCAGTGCAGCGGCCCCGCCGGCTCCGGCGTACTTCAGAAACGACCGGCGGTCGGGCCCGCGCTCGGACGCCACCGCATCCCCAGCATCCCCGCCCGCCGCGTCCGCCGCTCCGGTCGTGGACGGCTGGTCTGTCTGCTGGCTCATCGTGTGTAGTCGACCGGATGTATCCCGCGCCCCGCTCTTACGTTATGGGGTTGTTCAATGCATATTCAGCATATTGGCTGTTTTCTACAGTTCGATGCTCAATTACGTGTCCTATTCTGGTGATAACTGGCAGAAATCCTCGAACTGTCGCGGTAACGACCGGCTCCGGGCGGATTCCACGCCGTGGGCGCGGTTCGGGTCGTCGTGATATGCGTGCCTTATCGGTGCTACCGCCCAGGGCAGCGGTTCCTTGCGTTCCGCGCCGCTCTCGCCGGAGCTGTCGGCGGCCATCATTACCGAGACGAACACCGCCCGGATGGACGCCGCTTACGAGTTCGGACCCAGCTCCGTCTCGCCGTCTGTCTCGGGCAGTTCGATTTCGTTCGTGAACGCCCCCTCGTCCTCGGTGTACTCGTACTCCTCGACGGCCTGCATGATGATGGCCACGACGGACTCACGCGACCAGCGCGACGTGTTGACCGACAGGTCGTAGAAGGAGGTGTCCGTGACATCGACGCCGTAGGCCCGCTCGAAGCGACCGACCTCCTGGACCTCGCGGACCCGCATCTCGGATTCCATCTCCTCGCGGTCGGCGGTCCGCTCGACGCGGACCTCTTCGGGGGCGTTGAGCCAGATGCGGAGGTCCGCGCGGTTGCCGGCCAGCCAGCCCGCCAGCCGGGACTCCAGGACGAACCCCTTGTTGGAGGCACCCCACACCTCGGCGACGCGCTGGAGGCGTCGGTCGATGAGCTGGTCGATCTCGGGGTCCTCGTCGGCCTTCGCGGAGAACTGCGTGAGGCTCATCCCCCGCTCCTCCGCGAGCTCGCGGAACACCTCGCCGCCGTCGACCCGCTGGACTCCGAGCGCCTCCGCCAGCGCCTGTGACGTGCTCGACGCGCCGCTTCCCGGCGGCCCCGACACCGTGATGAGGAGGTTGTGATCCATGCGTTGTGGGGAGACGGCTCCCGCCGCTACCTAACGGTGTCGATGGGTGCGCCTCTCGTCGCCCGCTCCGTCAGACCGAAGCCCTTCGGCCCCCGAGTCCCGACGATGCCCGCCACGTCCCCGGCCGACCGGAAACGGCTCGCCGTTCGAGCCATCGCTCGCCACCGCTCCCGCGAGGACGGCGTCGACTTCGTCGCGCGTGCGAGCGACCGGCAGGTCGGCATCACCTACGCCGACCGGACTATCACGCTGGACCTCGCGGAGGCGGGTGCCGCCACCGATGTCGGGAGCGCACGCGCCGCGCTCGATGAGTTGCTGGCGTCGTTTCCCGTGTTCAAGCTCCAGCAGCCCGAGACCCGGAAGGCTCAGGACGGTATCGTGCACGTCTCGGCGCTCGCCGACCCGAAGCACGCGGCCGACTTCATCGAGGCCTGCTACCGGGAGGTGTTCGGGCTCGGCCCGGCGTACGAGCTGGTGGTCGAGATAGAGGCCGGGCAGGGTGGCGACGACGGTGACGACCGGGAATGAGGCCTCGTCGGGGCTCGGAGACGTTCGTGCAGCGATCGCCGGACGGCATCGTCGTGGCGGCGACGCTGGAATCGATGGCCCTGTCGAAATCTCCGGGCGGCGGCAGATCGCAGTGCTCGTCCTGAACCGCGGGTGCACCTCGCTCACGGAGCGAACCACTGGGTCCGTGTCGATGAGTGACGGTTATTCCCAGCACCCTGGACTACGATGTTGAGTTAATACCCTTTTCGTCGCATCTTCGGCTATGGAAACAGATTGGCAGGATGCGGGCGGTTTCGTGGCGGTTGGCCTGCTGGTAATCGCGCTGGTGTTGACACTGGCAGGTGTCGAAACCATCGCTGGATACGAGGTGCTGGCTTCCGGGCAATCGGCCTTCGGGTTCCTCGCAGCGGGGAACTTCAGTCTCGGTGTGCTTTCCGCGGGCATCTTCTCGGTCGGAATCTTCTCTGCAGGCGTCTTCGCGGTCGGCATCTTCTCCGTCGGCATCTTCGCGGTCGGACCGTTCGCGTTCGGTATCTATGCCGTCGGATTCTACGCGACACGACGGTATGTCGCATCCTCGGAAGTGACCTCCGAGGGATGACCAGTGGTGCGTGCTGAGCCAGTGCTCCGGTCCGGCAGTCCGTTCTCGGGCGACCCGCGAGCCGGGACGACAGGACCGCTCCAGAACAACCCTTACGCCGGTTCTTCCACGTCGATGTCGACGCGCTCCTGGATCAGGTCCCGCAGGTCGTCGGCGTCCTCGACCTGTTCCATCTCCTCACGCTCGACGAGCGCCGTGCCCTCCACGCTGTCCCGCGTCGCGCGATCGACGACGTACACCGAGCGCGTCCGGGTGACCCGGCCGACCGAGGACATGATGCGGGCACGTTTCTCGGCGGTCCGGTCGAAGGTGGAGTGGCCGGTCAGCATCGAGGCCAGGCGGGCGCGCCGGGCCTCGCCGACGGCCTTGAAGGGGGCGCGGTCGGTCGGGTGGACGTCGTAGCCGACGCGGGTGAGGACCGCGATGACGGGTTCGTCGTCCGGGTCGGCGTCGGGGTCCTCGGGCGTGGGGTCGCCCTCGCGGACCTCCTCGGCGCCGTCGAGCACCTCGACGGGCGAGGTGAGGGGCGCATCGAACATCTCCTCCAGGTCGGCCGCGACCTCGACGGAGGCGTTCATGCCGTCCTCGTACTTCGAGACGGTGCGCCGGGAGACGCCGAGCTCCTGCGCAAGGCGGCCGAGCGACCAGTCCTTCTGCTCGCGGGCGTCGGCCAGCACCTCGCTGTCGATGTTGACGTAGAGACCGCCCGGCGCGGCGTAGATGAGCGGCGGCACCTCCTCGACGAACAGGTCCATCGCGGTGTCCGGCGAGAGGACCGGGACGCCCTGACGGAAGTAGACGACGCCGGGGTCGAGTTCCTCGTCGCGGGTCCGGAGCCCGAGCACCATGGGTGTCGCGCCCAGGTAGTGGCCGAGCCGGCGCATCTCCGCCCCCGTCGGGGCGTCGAACGCGTCGATGTTGACGAGGACCTTCAGCAGGAGCGTGTCCTCGCCGCGGCGCGCGGCCACGTCGAAGCTCTTCGGGCGGATCGCACACCGGTCGCTGACGAGGAACCCAGCGTCCTCGAGCATCGCGGTCACGTTCTCGACCAGTGCGGACCGGGACATAGAGGAATATAGATGACTCGATGAACATATGTGTTGTGTCCCCTCACCCGCTGTGTCCGTCGATTCTGGAGGCACCGGGGACACATTCAAATACCGGGTAGTGTGGCACGGCGAACGGGGGTCCGAGGGCTGTTCGTGGCCGCTCAGCGGCGAACCGGGGTGCAGTCGGTCGGGCGGTCGCGGAGCGAAACCCGTTCGTAACCGGGCAGATAATGACGACCGTGACCGTCGTCGGACTGGACGACACGGACTCGCGCGAGGCGGGGATGTGTACGACGTACGCGGCCGCCGTGCTCGCCGAGCGATTGCGCGAGCGCGGCGCGAGCGTCGCCCGGGTCTGCCTCGTCCGACTCAACCCCGCCGTCGAGTACAAGACCCGCGGTAACGCTGCGCTCGCGGTTCACACCGACGCCGCCGTCGATGTCGCGTTCGCCGCTGCTCGCGCCCTCGTCGACGACACCGCGGTCGTCGACGACCCCCGGACCAATCCCGGCGTGGTCGCTCTCGCGGGCGCGCCGGAGTCGGTTCCCGAGGGGGTCGCTGACCTCTCCGCCGGGGCGGTCCGCGACATCCTGGCGCGCGAGACGGCCCGTGACGTGCTCGCCGACGCGTCCGAGGCGGTCGAGACCCGCGACGCGACCTGGGGTGACGGGCGCGGCCTCGTGGGCGCGCTCGC
This sequence comes from Haloglomus salinum, assembly GCF_024298825.1. Lineage (NCBI taxonomy): Archaea > Methanobacteriati > Methanobacteriota > Halobacteria > Halobacteriales > Natronomonadaceae > Haloglomus > Haloglomus salinum. Next base: position 671,055 of record NZ_CP101153.1, on the reverse strand, counting down.
GGCCACCGGTGCGTGGCGTGCCTGGGCCGAGGACGACCTGACACCGACCTACGAGCACATCGTCTACCGGCCGCGCGAGCGCTGGGGGACCGAGCGCTCCGTCGACGCCGCGAGCGTCTTCGCCGCCGCGGACGAGGCGTACCCGACCGTCTGGGACACCGTCGACCGTGGCGAGCGAGAGACGGTCTGTGTCCCCCACACGCCGGGGCCGGTTCTCTACGGCATCCGCGGCGACGCCCCCGACGCCTGCCGGCGGGTCGCCGCCGCCATCAACTCGGAGCCGGCCGAGCGCGCGCGAACGTTCGTCACCAACCAGGGAACCGACGCACACCTCCGCGACGGGACGCTCGCGAACGCCCGTGACGGGCGTGCGTACCGGCTGGACGGGGTCGTCTCGGAGCCGCCCGAGACCCGCCGGGGCGGGCACGTCTTCTGCGAGTTGCGCGCACCCGGCGGCGATGCCACGGGCGACGGTCCCGGGGGGGACCCGACGACGCTCGCCTGTGCGGCGTTCGAGCCGACCAAGCGCTTCCGCGACCGCGTACGCGCCCTGCGCGTCGGCGACCACGTCACCGCCTGCGGCGAGGTGAGCGACGGGACGTTGAAACTGGAGAAGTTCGCCGTTCGCGACCTCGTCCGGACCGAACCCGCGACGCCGGACTGTCCGGACTGCGGCCGGTCGATGTCCTCCGCGGGCCGTGGGCAGGGCTACCGCTGCCGGGACTGTGGCACCGCGGCGCCGGGGAAGGTCGAGCGGGCGGTCGAACGCGACCTCGAACGGGGCTGGTACGAGGTGCCGCCCTGTGCCCGGCGGCACGTCGCGAAGCCACTCGTCCGGGGCGGGTTCGACGCGCCGACGCACCCCGAGCGGTGAGCGCCCCGGTCACCGCTCCCGTTCCCGCTTCGCCTCGCGTCCCAGCTCCCGCTCGACGGCGTCGACCTTCTCCCGGGCCTCGAACTCCCGGGTCCGCTTGTCGTCGATCTTCAGCACCGTACTCACGCGGTCGCCGTCGACCGCCTCGTGGGCAGCCTGCGCGGCGTCGAACAGTGTCCCGATGTCGTCGGCCTCGATGACCGTCCCCATCGGGTTCGTCTCGTAGGAGACGTCGAAGTCGTCGAGCGCGGCGACCGCTTTGGCCACCTCGCTCGCCATGCTGTCCTCGATGACCGGTGCGACCGACAGCAGCGCGACAACCGTCATGTCCGGTCGTAGGACACCCACGGCTAAGAGCGTGGGCGTCGCAGGGGCGAGTATGAGCGACGAGGATTCCGCTGATAGCGACGTGCGCCCGGCCGACCCTGTCGCCGCCGGTGACACGGCGGGCTACGGGACCATCGAACTCGAGGCGAACGGCCTCTCCTTCGAGTGCCTGGTCGAACAACCCGCGACCGACGCGAACGACGCGGGCGACCTCGCGGTCTGTCTCCACGGGTTCCCGGACGACGCGGGGTCGATGGTGCCCGTGCTGGACGCCCTCTCCGAGTCGGGCTACACCGCCGTCGCCCCGTACATGCGCGGGTACGCGCCCACGGACCCGGCCCCGGACGGCGAGTACACGGCCGAGGCGCTGGGCACGGACGCGAACGCACTGCTGGATGTGGCAGCCGACCACTTCGACCGCGACGGCGAGCGCGTGCTGGTCGGTCACGACTGGGGCGCCGTCGCGACGTACGCTGCGGCGGCCGCGAACCCGGACGCGATGGACCGGCTGGTGGCGATGGCGGTCCCGCCGCGCTTCGAGGCGCTGCTGACGCGCTACCCGAAGCAGGTGCTGCGCTCGTGGTATATGTGGCTGTTCCAGGTTCCTGGCTTCCCCGAGCAGGCGCTCCGATGGCGGGACTTCGAGTTCGTCGAGTTCCTCTGGGGGCTCTGGAGTCCCGGCTGGGACTACTCCCGGAGCCGCATCGAGAGCGTGAAGGCCACCATGGCGCGCGGGGACACCGTCGAGCACGCGCTGGCGTACTACCGACAGATCGTCGGCGGCGGCCTGAAGGAGATGGTCTTCCATGGCCCGCCCTCCCCCGACGAGGGACCGGCTATCGAGGTGCCGGCGCTGCTCATCACGGGGGCTCGCGACGGCTGTATCGGGACGGACCTGTACGACGAGGCCGAGCGCGCCTTCGACGCACCCTGTCGGGTCCTCCGGGTGAGCGATGCGGGCCACTTCGTCCATCAGGAGCGCCCCGCGCTCGTCGGCGACGAAATCCGTCGCTTCCTCGACGGCGCCTGACCCCGCTCGCTTCGGCGTCGCCGCCGTCGCCGGCCAGCAGCTCAGCTCCTTCTCCCACGGAATCGTGTCGCCGGCATCCCGGGGGGTTATACGGGGGCGCGAGAAGGCCCCAGCATGAGCAGCCGGGTACTCGACGACCCTCGTGTCCGCCGTGCACGGACTGTGATGGAGGCTATCATCACCGAGGTCAGGGCCGAGAACGTCACGTTCATGGCTGGGAGCATCGCCTACCACGCGTTCGTCTCGCTGGTGCCGTTCCTGTTGCTGGTCCTGTATCTCATCTCGCAGGTGGGTGACGAGACGCTGGCGCGCACGTTCATCGAGGCCATGGCCGGCAACCTCACGCCAGCGGGCGCCGCCCAGGAGGAGAGCGTCACGGGCCAGTTCACGGACCTCCTGTTGCAGGCGGCCACCAGTGGGACGCAGAACGCCAGCCTCTCTGCTCTGTCGTTCGTCGCGCTCGGCTGGGGGACGTTGCGCATCTTCCGTGGCCTCGACCAGGCGTTCTCCGACATCTACGAGTCGGAGGCGGCGAACTCCTTCGCCGACCAGATAATCGACGGTCTCATCGTCTTCGGGGCGCTCGGTATCGCTCTCTTCGTTGTCAGTGCCGCGGAGCGATTCGTCGGACTCCCCACGCTCGGCGAGGCCGACACCGTCGTCCGCCCCCTCCTCTCGGTCCTCAGTATCGGCGTCGCCCTGTTCCCGATGTACTACATCTTCCCGGACGAGGACGTCACCGTCCGCGAGGTGATTCCGGGCACCCTGGTCGCTGCCGTCGGCTGGACCGCCCTCAGCGCCGTGTTCCGCTACTACGTCGCCGCCTCTTCGACCTCCTCCTACGGTATCGTCGGCGTCATCATCCTCCTCATCACCTGGCTCTACTTCGGCGGGCTGATTCTGCTCGTCGGCGCGTCGGTCAACGCCGTCCTCTCGGGCCGTAGCGAGGACGTGGACAACATCGCCTGGGGCGCCGAGCCCGGGACCCACCACTCGTACAACGACGACGACTTCGTCGAGCCGCTCCGCGAACTGGAGGAGGCCCTCGCAGTCGCCGAGGCCGGGGGGTACGACGAGGTCCGTATCGCCATCGACGACCGCGAGGTGACGCTCCCGCGCCCGGACGAGGCATCGGTCACGGTCGAGACCGTCGACCGACCGCGGCTTCTCGGCGGTGACCGCGAGACCGGGAAGGTCCTGTTCCAGTGGGATTCCCGGAGCGAGCGCCGCCAGGACGGCCCGGACGCGTAACTGTCGAGAAGGGTATCTCCCCCGATAGTGTGAGTCGAAATATCTCCACGCCCGATGTCCTCGTCCTCGGCCGGCTCGACGGTACGTCCCTGGGGCTCCTGCTGCTGACGGCCCTCTCTGGCCTCGGACTCAGCCCCCGTCTCTGATTCTGGAACCGGGTGGGGCGCAAGGGTCGCCGCCGCCGCCACCCCGGGTAGCCTCCTCCCCGGGACCAGCTCCTCACACCGGATGGTCCTGTCCGCCGACGAGCGGGTTTCACGCAGCGGACGAGAGCCGTCGCTGCTGTGGGAAGCGGTCGGAGAGCGCGGCCGCTCGACGGGGAGTGGTCGGAGAAGTGCGCTGGCGGGGATTTGAACCCCGGTTGTGACCATGGCAAGGTCACGTGATACCACTACACTACCAGCGCGCCTGTACCAGATGCGACGCCGGTGTTGCACAAAAGGATTCCGGAACCCCTGCGGCCGCGGGGTTTGATACCGTCCACGCACCCAGGACCCAGCCATGACCGACGCCGGCGACCTCGCCCGTGCCTACTATCGGACCATCGACGACGGCGACTACGTGGCCCTGCGGGACCTGCTTGCGGACGCCTTCGTCCAGCACCGGCCCGACCGGACGCTGGAGGGGGCCGACGCGTTCGTCCGGTTCATGCGCGAGGAGCGCCCGGATACCGACACCACGCACGTCGTCGAGCGGGTCTACCGGGCCGGCGACGGAAGCGACGACGCGGACGCGGACACGGACGCCCACGTCGCCGTCGAGGGGCGGCTGGAGCGCGCGAACGGAGAGACGTGGTTCCGGTTCGTCGACACCTTCGCCGTCGCGGACGGCCGGTTGGCCGCGCTGACAACGTACACGATGTAGCACCCGACGGCCGGGGCTGCGGCGGACAGCGCAGTGGTGGACGAGCTTCTGTTCACCGACCGGTAGCCCCCGGTCAAGATTTATCTTCGCTTGTGGCCTACCCGGTATCATGTCTGTCCGGGTTGATAACATGACACAAGGAGACGATCGCTGATGCCGGTCGTCGACGGGACGGCCGCGGACGGGTTCGGACCGGTGGTGGACGCCTTCGCCGAGAACTTCCGGTCGCGGAACGAGCTCGGGGCCGCCTGTACCGTCTACCACGAGGGGGAGTGTGTCGTCGACATCTGGGGTGGCTACCGGGACACCGCTGGCGAGCAGCCCTGGGCGGAGCACACGATGGCGATGGCGTTCTCCGGGACGAAGGGGATGGCAGCGACGGCGACGGCGGTCGCGCTCTCGCGGGGACTGTTCGCCCTCGAGGACCGCATCGCCGACCACTGGCCCGAGTTCGCTCGGCACGGCAAGGAGACGATCACCGTCCAGCAGCTGCTGCGCCACCGGAGCGGGCTGGCGACGCTGGACGAGCCGGTGACCGCCGCGCAGCTGGCCGACCACGACGAACTCGCCGAGGTTCTGGCGGCCCAGAAACCCGACTGGGGCCCCGGGACCCGCCATGGCTACCACACGTTCACGCTGGGCTGGTACACGAGCGAGCTGTTCCGCCGGACGGACGGGCGGACCGTCGGCGAGTTCTTCGCGGACGAGGTCGCCGACCCGCTGGACGCCGAGTTCCACATCGGCCTGCCCGAGTCCGTCCCGGACGAGCGGGTGGCCGAGCTCGACCCCTTCGGCCCGGTCCAGCTCCTCCGGAACGCCCACCGGCTGTCGCCGCGCTACCTCGCGGCGTTGCTGAACCCGCGGTCGCTCAGCAACCGCGCCGCGAACTGCGTCGCCTACGACGACCCGACGGACCTGACGGAGCCGCCGCTCCGGTCGGTCGAGATCCCCTCGGCCAACGGCATCGGGACGGCCCGAGGGCTGGCCCAAGTCTACGACGACCTCGCGACCGGTGGTGACCGCCTCGGCATCGACGAGGCGACCTACGAGGAGCTGACGACGGTCCCGACGCCCCCGTCGGGTGGCGACCGGGACCTCGTCGTGCGGATCCGAAACGAGTACGACATGGGCTACTCGAAGCCGTACGGCGAGTTCACGTTCGGGAGCTCCGACGCGGCGTTCGGGACGCCCGGCTTCGGCGGCACGTTCGGCTTCGCCGACCCCGACGCCGACCTCGCCTTCGCGTACGTTCCGAACCGACTGGGCGTCCATCTCGTCGACGACCCCCGCGAGGTGGCCGTCCGGGAGGCCGTCTACGACTGTCTCCAGTGACGGCCCGACCAGCACCGTTTAGCCGCGCGGCCACCCAGTACACACCAACCGGAATGTTCGACTCGTTCGAGGTCGTGCCGGCGGTGGACGTACAGGACGGGCAGGTCGTCCAGCTCGTGGGCGGCGAGCGTGGAACCGGGCGCACCTACGGCGACCCGGTCGAGGCCGCGGGGGACTGGGAGGACGAGGGGGCTCGAACGCTCCACCTCGTCGACCTCGACGGGGCGTTCGAGGGTGAGCGCGCGAACGCGGGCGCCATCGAGCGCGTGGTCGCAGCCACGAACGCGGACGTGCAGGTCGGCGGCGGCATCCGGACCGCTGCCGACGCCTTCTCGCTGCTCGAGGGCGGCGTCGACCGGGTCATCCTCGGCACGGCGGCCGTCGAGAACCCGGATGTCGTCTCCACCATCACCGACCGCTTCCCGGAGGGCGTCCTCGTCAGCCTCGACAGCAGGGGCGGGGAGGTCGTCGTCTCCGGCTGGACGGAGGGGACGGGTCTCGACCCGGCCGAGGCCGCCGCGCGGTTCGTCGATGCCGGCGCGGCGGGCATCCTGTTCACCGACGTGGACGTCGAGGGACAGATGGAGGGTGTCCGCGGCGAGGAGGTCCGCCGCGTCGTCGAGGCCGTGGACGCTCCGGTCATCGCCAGCGGCGGCGTCGCGACCGTCGAGGACGTCCGGACCGTTCACGACGCGGGGGCGGCGGCGGTCGTCGTCGGCACGGCGCTCTACGAGGGCGCGTTCACGCTCGCCGAGGCGAGCGCGGCCGTCGAGTGACGAACCGCGGCCGGTCCCGTGCTCGGTCGGCCTCAGGCTCCGTCCGTGGGTCGGTACTCCCGCCGACCGGCCAGCCGAACCAGCGCGTAGGCGGCGGCACCGGAGACGGCCGCTCCCGTCGGGGAGGCGGCCGCCATCTGTGGAGCCGTCGCGACGACCGTATCCGCCACTGACTGGATGAGCGGCACTGTACCCGTTCGTCGGGGCAGAGGTATATAAAATCGAGCACCAGTCCGGTTCTACTCTGCTCTTTATCAGCGGTTGACCCCGGCCAGGGCAGTGGCGCCCGCCCACAGCCGGCGACGAGGCCCGCGAGGCTCGCGGAGTCCGGGTGCCGGCATGGGTGGAGCGGTTCAGTCCGCGACACCCGCCATCCGACTCTCGCACTCCGCAACCCGGTGGTCAGCGCCGAGTGCCCGGTACTGGGTCCGTGCGGTCTCGAAGGCCGCACGCGCCGCCGCGTCGTCGCCGAGCGCCAGCAGCGCCTCGCCGCGCTCGCGGTGTGCACGTGCCGTCTCGGCGTTCCGCGTCTCCGGGTCGAACGTCTCGAGACACGCGTCCAGTCGGTCGAGTGCCACCTCGCTGGCGCCGCGCTCACGGGCCAGCGTGCCCAGCTCCCGGAGCGCGAGCGCGAGCGCGCGGTCGGCATCGACGTCGTCGGCGGTCTCGCGGCTCTCGGTCAGGTGGCGCTCGGCCCGGTCGAGGTCGCCCCGTTCCCGAGCGGCCACGCCCAGCCCCCGGAGGCAGTGGGCGACGTTCTCCCGGTTGCCGGCATCACGGGCGAGGGCGAGGGCTTCTTCGAGGCGCTCGGTAGCTACCGCGTCGCGGCCGTCGTCGGCGAGCGTGTTCCCGAGCGCACGCAACGCGTGGGCGAGATAGTCGCGAGCCCCGACGTCGCGCGCGAGGTCCACCGCTGTCTCGAACCGTTCGATGGCCGCCGCCGGCCGTCCCCAGTCACGCTCGATGACGCCGAGGTTGACCAGCGAGTCGACGAGCGCGACCCGGGCGCCCGCCCGTTCGCGGAGCGCTCGGCTCCGCTCGAACCGGTCCAGTGCGGCGTCGAACTCACCCCGCTCGTAGTGGACGATGCCGAGGTTGTTCTGGATGGAGGCCGCCCCGGCCGGGTCCCCTTCGGCGTCGGCCCGTGACTCCGCAGCGGTGAGGTGGCGTTCGGCGTCGTCCAGGTCTCCGGCGAGCCACGCCGCGACGCCGCGGGCGCCGAGCGCCTCCCGTGCCCGCTCGTCATCGTCGACCGTCTCGGCCAGCGCCAGCGCCCACTCGGCGTACCGGTCGGCGTCGTCGAACGCGCCGGTCCTGATGGCGGCCCAGGCCCGGTGGAAGAACGCCTCGGACCGGAACCGCGTCCGTTCGGGGGCGTCGAGGACGCCCGCCCGGTGGTACAGCGCCGCCGCCTCGCGGGCGAGCGCCTCGTAGTCCCCTCGGTCGAAGCGGGCCTGACATCGCCTCGAGACGGTTCGGACGGCCGCCCCCGGCGAACAGGCGTCGGGCAGGGTGAGCGCCGAGTGGTCGCTCTCGCCCAGCAGCGGCGCCAGCCCCGGCTGGCGTTCGACGAGCGTGAACAGCGCGTCGACCGTCTCGTCGGCCCACCCGGTCGGGTCGGCGGCGACCCGTTCGAGGACCGCTGCCTCCGCGCCCAGCGCGTCTCGAACCGCCTCGCGGCCTTCGGGGTCGTCGGCCAGCGACCAGAGCGCCGAGCAGACGCGGCCGACCCGGCGCTGGGCCGCCGGCGCCGGCTCCGTCTCGACCAGCGCGTCGAGGAACGCGACCGACCACTCCTCGTGGGGGAGCTGACAGTCCAGCGGCGATGGCCCGAACAGCACCCGCCCGTGGAGGGTCTGGATGGCGGCGTCGATGGCCGTCGCGTCGTAGTCGGCCGGCGGTGCGACCAGCGCGTAGAGGGACGCCGGCTCCACGGCCAGCCCCGCCGCGTTCAGCAGGTTCGCCAGCACGCCGAGGTCGTACGCCGCCGGTTCGCCCTCGCGGAGTCGCGCCAGCGTCGTCTCCGCGTCCGCCTGCAGCGCGCTCGGGACATCCTCCCCGACGCCCGCGGCCGTCGCGAGGCAGTGGAGGAACGCCAGCACCGACGACGGTGCACCGGCCGCGTGGTCGTCGGAGCAGCGCGCGACCGCCTCGACCGCCGACGCCAGTTTCTCGGCCGACCGGTCGCGGTCGGCGGCGACGTGGGCGACGAACCGCTCGCGCTCGCGCTCGTCGAGAGGTGGCATCCGGAACACCTCGACCGCCTCGTCCCGGTCGGCTCTGACCGCGGGGGACAGCGGTTCGCCCGGCGGGTCGCCCCACTCGGCCGTCCGCGCGTCCACGAGTACCGAGACCGTCGGGTCGTCCCGGAGGGCACGCATCGTCTCGAACACGGCCCGGCCCGACCGGACGGCATCCTCGACGACGACCAGCGTGTGTCCGGGGTCGCGCCGGGCCGCGGCTGCGAGTGCCTCCGGCGCGGTGAACTGTCGCCCCCGGCCGCTCCGGCGGTACCACACCGCGCCGTGGTCGGCCTCGTCCCAGCGGTGTGCGACCTGCCGGCAGACGGTGCTCTTGCCGCTCCCCGGCGGCCCCAGGAGCGCCACGTCGCGGCCGTCGGTCAGGCGTGCCAGGAGGCAGTTGTCGAGGCGCTCGCGGCCGGCATCGCCGTCGTCGGGTCGCTCCCGCGGCAGCGCGTGCCCGGCGGCCACGTCCGCGAACTCGTGGCCCGTCCGGAGCGCCAGCACGAGGTCGCGGGCGTTCGCCGGGTCGAACGCGGCATCGCCGAGGCGCTCGAACCCCTCCGACGCGAGCCGTGTCGACTCCGGCCCGTCGCCGTGTCCCGGGGGCGTCGCGGCGGCGCGCTCCGGGTCGAGTTCGGCGAACCGCTCCCCGGCCCACGCGAGCGCGTCGTCGCCGGTCGCCTCGACCAGCGCGTGCGGGCGTCCGTCGTCGGCGTGGATCAGCACCAGGACGGCCGTCGGCGTCCGGAGCAGCGAGAACGGTGGCTCGGTCGTCGCCGGCCGCCCGTCCGGCCCCGTGTCGGCGTCCGGTGGCAGCAACACGGACGCTCCGGCCGCCGCGACGGCCTCGGCCGCGAACGACTCGTCCGCGGCCGTCGCGACGGCGGCCGCCACCCTGTCCGCGCTCGCGAGGCGGTCGAGGAACCGGTCGGCGAGCGCCGCCGCGTCGGCATCCGCCCCGGCGAGGCCGACCGTCGCGTCGGCCAGCGCCGCGCCCGACAGCGGGGCGTCGTACGGCAACGGCTCCAGCGCGGCGACCGCCGCCTCGACCGCCGCGAGCGAGTCCGTCGCCGCCCGGTACTCCTCGGCGGCGAGTCGCCCGGCCACGGTCGCGACGTAGCCGCCGTCCGTCCGCTCGACCAGTCCCTCCCCCTCCAGCTCCCGGACGGCCCGGTCGACGGTCGACCGTGACCGGTCGACCGACGCGACGAGGTCGCGCTTGTACGAGGGACCGTCCAGCAGTCGCTCGAACACCGGCCAGCGCCGCCTGACAACATCGAGTACGGGCTCCCCCCCGTCGTCCATTTGTCGCTCGTTCTTCGGCCACTCACAAAAGCTCTCCCCGGCGAGCGCACCCCCACCCCCCGGTAGCGGCACGCGCGCCAGACGGTGCCGTGTCGACGCGGCCGCCAGTGGCGAGTCGAAGATGGAGCCGAACCGACTCGGATGCACTGCCGACGCGGAGACACGATAGTCCGCAGTGGTGATTCCGGGTGCGGGTAGATTACGTCACATACTGAGTTTAAGTACCGCCGCGCCGGGCGGCGCACCCACACCGAGGGGGAACCGTCTTGCCGGTGGGCCCCGGAGCCGCGACCATGAGCGACGAGACGACCGAGGGTGGCGTCCGCGAGGCCGCCGTGACCCGGGAGACCGCCGAGACCGACATCGAGGTCACACTGGCGCTCGACGGCGACGGTGAGGCCACCGTCGACACCGGCGTCGGCTTCTTCGACCACATGCTCACCGCCTTCGCCAAGCACGGCCTGTTCGACCTCACGGTCCAGTGCGACGGCGACCTCCACATCGACGACCACCACACCGTCGAGGATGTCGCCATCGCCATCGGGCAGGCGTTCGACGCGGCGCTCGGCGAGAAACGCGGCATCGTCCGCTATGCCGACCGCCGGGTCCCGCTGGACGAGGCCGTCGCGGACGTGGTCGTGGATGTCTCCGGGCGCCCCTACTTCGACTTCGACGGCGCGTTCTCACAGCCGTCGGTCGGCGAGTTCACCAGCGACATGGCCGCCCACTTCGCCCGCTCGCTCGCGATGAACGCCGGGCTCACGCTCCACGCCGGCGTCACCGGCGAGAACGCCCACCACGAGGTCGAGGCGCTGTTCAAGACGCTCGCCCGCGCGCTGGACGACGCGACGCGGGTCGACGAGCGCCGGGCGGGTGACACGCCGAGTACGAAGGGCGAGCTGTAGGCTGAGACAGTCCCGGAGCTCTCGACATATTCGTATTTCTGTTCATCTTCGTGATATATGCGACGGAGATGCTCGATAGTAGCTGGATTACGAACATCTCTGACATCGGCGACCAGTCCGCCACCTGACCGCTCTCCGGACCACAAACCACTCGGTGGTTCGTCGGGAACCGGACGACGATGCCCTCCCGACGTGCCCTCCTGGCCGGTGCGGCCGGTCTCGTCGCCGGTGGCGGACTGGTCGCCGACCGCGTCCGACTCGGCGAGGTGGACGACTGGACGCCGACTGCGGATACGTGGCCACTCTCCCGCTACGACCTCGCGAACACGGCTGCCGTGCCCGACGTGAGCGTTCCCGACGACCCGACGGTCGACTGGACCGCGTCCGTCGCGGCGTCGTCGCAGTTCGCGCCGCAGGCGCTCGTCGTCGATACCGACCGGGTGTACGCTGGTGCCGACGGTCTCGTCGCACTCGACCGGGGCGGCGGGTCGAAGGTGTGGAGCGACGAGCGGCCGGTGGATACCCTCGCACGCCGCGGTGGTCGCCTGTTCGTCGCCGGCGGCGACGGCGAGAGTCCGAGGGTCGCCGCCCGCGACGCCGCGACCGGCGACACGGCGTGGACACGGGACCTCCCCGCTCTACCGGCGGGGCTGACGGTCGCAGCCGGGATGGTCCTGACCACGACCCGATTCGGGTCGGTCGCCCGGGAGCAGGACACGGGCATCCGTCGCTGGGGTGGTGAGTCGCCCGACCTGCGGGCCCAGCCGCTCGTCCACGACGGCGCGCTGTTCGGCCACGACGGCTACGAACTCGTCCGGTACCGGCCACGGAGTGCGTTGGACGTGCCACTGCGCGCGGTGCCGCCGGCCGAGTGGCGGTCCGTGACACAGGTGGAACGTATCGGCGCCCCTGTGGGCGCCGGCTCTCGGGTGCTCGTGCCGGGTACGCGGTACGGCTTCCGGACGGACGCCGGCGCGCCGGCCTTCCGAGCGGTCGACGCGACGACGGGCGAGGTGGCGTGGCGGGCGATTCGCAGCGACGAGCGGGACGCGTTCCTCGGGTCCCGGTACGCCGCCGTCGACGCCGCCCGCGACCGGGTGTACGCTGGCGTCTACCGGCAATGGACCAGCGAGCCGACGACCGGTGAGCGGTTCCGGGCGACGGTGCGGGCGTTCGCGCTCGAGGACGGGGCCGTCGAGTGGACGCACGAGGCCGGAAACGGCCGGTTCGTCCGTGATGTCGTGTTCGCGGGCGACCGTGTACTCGTGGCGACGGCCAGAGACGAGGATGCGACGGGCGGGGCCTCCGGCGACGTGCGGGCGCTCGACCCCACCGACGGACGCGAGCGCTGGCGGGTCGCGTTCGACGCGCCGGCCCGGACGCTCGCGCCCGTCGACGGAACGGTGTTCGCGATGACCGGGAACGGGCTCGTGGCCGCGCTCCGATAGTTACTGTCCGCCCTGACCCTGTTGTCCGCCCTGCTGCTCGCCCTGTTGCTGCCCCCGGCTACCCTGCGTCCCGGGGAACCGCTGACGGTCGAGCAGGCGGAAGTTGACCGTGACGATGCCGACCTCGACGGCGTCGGCGGCCCGCTCGACGGTACCCGAGAAGGTGACCTGCGTCGAGTGGACCGCGAACAGCTCCGTGTCGAAGCGGACGTCGACCCCCTCGGCTGCGGGCGCGCTCACCTCGAACTCCCCGTTCTGTGTCGCGATGCCGACCCCCTCGGGGAGGTACTCGCCGAGCGCGTTCCGGGCGAGGTCCTCGACCTTCCGGACCGCGCTCCCGGCGTCGAGGACCCGCACCGGCTCCCCCACGTCGTCCGGGAACACGTTGGTCCCGTTCTGGACGGTCACCGTCTCGGTCGCGGCAACCTCCGCGTTCCGGAGTTCGCGCACCGCCCGCTGGATCGCCTGGTCGGACATGTTCGTTGGTGTCGAATCCGCGGGGGAGGGCTTGAAACCTGCCCTCTCGGCGGACCCTGTGACTCCCCGACGACGCTCCGGCCGACCGGTGGCGGTCACCGCAGCAGCGTTCGCAGCTCCGCGAGGTACGAGCCGCGCGTGTGGTCGAGCCGTGAGAGCCACACCTCCTGGTAGCTGGGGTGCAACAGCGGGACCACCTGCCCGAAATCGGTCTCCACGGGCTCCAGAACGGTGTCGAGGAACCCGTCGAGCGACCGGCCGGCCATCGCGAACACCGAGGTCGTCGCGTGCTTGCCGGTGGTGAGGACGGCGTCCGGGTCGACGGCCGCCAGTTCCTCGCGGAGATAGGGCCGGCAGTTCGCCCGCTCCTCGGGCGTGGGCTCGCGGTTGCTCCCCGTGCCGTCGCAGGGGAAGCACTTGACGGCGTTCGTGTAGTAGGCGTCGTCCGCGAAGCCGGCGTCGGCGACCAGCCGGCGCACCTTCCGCCCGGAGTTGCGGGTCGTGTAGGCCATCCCGGTCAGGTTCCCGCCCCGCCAGCGGTCGGCCGCCGGCGCGCCCGCGCCGGGGGCCTCCCCGACCACGACCAGCGACGCGTCCGTCGGCCCGACGCCGTGGCTGATACTCGTACGACAGTCGACCAGTTCCGGGCAGCGTCCACAGCCGGCCGCCACCGGGTTCCGCCGGTCGGGGTCCGGAAAGGTCGGGTCCTCGGGCACGGCTCACGGGAGGCGTCCCGCCGGCATGAAACCCGCCGACCCGGTCAGTATGGCCGCCCGCCCCCGTCACGGGGGGAGCGACCGTGGCCCGCGCTACCTGAATGTATATTTACCGTCTCAATACGGCGTATTATAAATCGCTAGATAATAAATAGCTGGCTACAACCGGGAACAGCCTCAGGGAGGTCCCGGGACAAGGACCTGTCGATGGGAGACACGAACGAACGGACCGACAGGGTGGCCGTCGAGACGCCGGCGGACGAGCGGCTCCCGCCGGTCCCCGACGCGCGATACGGGGCCTTCGATGTCGCGGACGGGACGACCGTCCTCTTCGACCGTGAGACAGAGGACGCCTGGCTTCGCGCCGACTGTGCAGTCGAGGTGGGGCACTGATGGACCAGCGTCACGGCGGCGACGACGCCGACCTGGCGGCCGTCCGCACCCCCGAGGACGACTCGCTGCCGAGCATCGACCCGGAGCGCTACGGCGCGTTCGAGACCCGGAACGGCGAGACCGTCCTCTACGACAGCGACGCGAAGGGGGCCTGGATTCGCGCGGACCACCCGGTCGAACTCGGTCGATGAGATACCTGTCTCCGCTGTCGCTGCTGCTCGACACCGGTCACCCGCCGGCAGCCTCACGGCGGTTCCTCTCGTGCTCCTCCGGAGTCACCACTCGGTGACGAACAGCTCCGGATATCCCCACTCCCCGTGCCATCCCACCATGCATTACCTTCTACCGGCAATGACTGGCATCACGCTCAGGGTGATGGAACGTGTCGTGACACACATGCCCACGAACGAGAATCGGAGTGAAGCGACCGACCTGGCGGCCGTCCACACCCCCGACGACGATTCACTGCCGAGCATCGACCCGGAGCGCTACGGTGCGTTCACCACCCGGAACGACGAGACTATCCTCTACGACAGCGACGCGAAGGGGGCCTGGATTCGCGCGGACCACTCGGTCGAACTCGGTCGGTGAGTCTCACTCCTCGGCGCGCTCCAGCGTCAGCTCCACCGCCGTCCCCCGCGGTTCGTTGTCACGGATACCCATCGACCCGCCGTACCCCTCGATGACGGTCCGGGCGAGATAGAGACCGAGGCCGCTATCGCCGTGTTCGCCGGCCGTCAGCACCTCGTCCTTCAGCCCGTTCGGGATACCGGGGCCGTCGTCGCTGACACGGAGGTGGACCGTCCCCCCGTCGACCGTCCCCGTCACCCGAACGGTCGCTTTCTCCCGGTCGTGATGCTGGAAGCCGTTCCGGACGAGGTTCTCGACGACGTACTTCAGGAGGTCGTCCCCCTCGACGGTGACGGCGGGCACGTCGGTCTCGACGCTGCCGCCGGATTCGGGGTCGACGGACTCGATAGCGGCCTCCACCGCCGCCCGCAGGTCGACCGGGCGCGGAGGGGTGTCGTCGGTCGTCGCCCGGACGAGGTGGCGGACGTTCTCGACGAGCTCGGCGACCTCGCGGGTCTGCTCCATCGTCGTCTCCAGTTCCTCGTCGAACTCACCGTCCTGTTGCTCGGCGACCTCGTGGGTGTACGCACGAACGATCTGCATCTTGTTGAGGACGTTGTGGCGCAGCAGGTTGTTGAGGAACCGGAGACGGTCACGTTCCTCGCGGACGTGTTCGGCGGAGACGCGGGCGCGTTCGGCCCGGCGAGCCGCCTCGACGCTCCGGGCCTCGCTGGTGCCGATGGCGACCCCGGACGCGGTCCCGACGCCGGTGAGGAACTGGAGCAGGACGAACCACTCCAGCAGCCCGCCCCCCTGAACCAGTGCCACCACGATGATGATGCTGCCGAGGACCCCGCCGCCGATGAGCGACCACTGGAGCAGTCGTGGCTGGTGGTCCGTCTCGACCCACCGGTTCCGCGCCACCAACCAGAGGCCCGCCGTCACGGCTCCCGGCAGGCTCGCGACCGCCGTGATGAAGAACTCGCTGTCCGGCACGGTGGCGTGGTAGGCGAGGCCGGCCGCGGCGAGTGCCAGACCCAGTACGGCGACCGCCCAGCCCGCGGCTTCCTCCGGAACCGCACCTGGCAGCTTTCCGGCCACGTGGCTGGAGGACATCTTTGCGTCGGTACTCGTCCGCGCGGCAAAACCGTTGGGGCCCTCGGTGACAGGTGGCATCCAGTAGCTCTCGGACACGGTGTCGGTCCCGACTGTCAGCGCCCACCCGTGACGGGTCACGGTCAGCCTCGCCGCTCGCCGGGGGGTTATGCCGCTCCGGCCCGGACGGGGCGGTAGATGACACGGTCCCGCCGTCGCGTCCGGGTCGCGGCTCGCTCCGTCCTCGTCGCGGTGCTCGTCGTCACGAGCACCGTCTCGGTCCCACTCGCGGGGTTGGCGGCCGCGGAGACGGGGGCCGGGACCGAAACCGCCACGCTCACGCGCGCGGCCACGACGGCCGGCCCCACGACGCCACACGGCGGCGTCCACATCACGTTCAGCTCGTCGCTGACGCCCGACCGCCCCGGCGAGATCGGCGTCGACGCCCGGTTCACCATCCCCGACGGCGTCACCTCGCTGACCGCGGAGGTCCCCGAGGGGGTGACGGTCACGGACACCGAGGGGTTCAGCCAGCGCGGCTCGCGCCAGTACGAGTGGACGCGGACGACCGACCGGCCGTCGCTGTCCTATCGGCTGCCTGTGAACGAGACCGTGACGCGCGGGCGCGAGGGGGCCGAGACGAGCGGCTACATCTTCGTCGACGCGGGCGAGTGGGCACTGACGAAGGTCCCGCGCCTCGGCGTGACCTACTCCGGGACCGGCCAGCGCCAGCCCATCCGGACCGACCAGTCGGTCGCGGGCGAGGGTGTGGCCGGTGAGAACCTCCTCTTCCTCGGCCCGGTCGACACGACGACCCGCGAGGTCGCAGGGCAACGAATCACGCTCGCCGTCCCGGAGGCCGCGGGCCTCCGTGACTCCCGGGCCGACGTGCTCGACGCGCTGGCGGGCACCGCCCGCACCATGACGCTCGGGCCGGCCGACGACGAGGTCCTCGCCATCATCGCCCCGACCGAGGGGGTCGAGTACGGGTCGACGGGGCTCCAGCGCGGCCCCGAGGATTTCTGGGTCCGTGACGTGCAGCGCCTCGACACCCCGGAGAACGTCTGGTCCCACGAGTACGTCCACACCCGGCAGACGTATCGCCCGACGACGGAGACGGGCTGGACGTACGAGGGGATGGCCGACTACTACGCCGCCAGCCGGGCGCTCCGGAGCGGTCGAATCAACTACTCGCAGTTCCAGCGCCACCTGAACATCGGGACGCGCCAGCGCTACGGCGACGTGGTCCTCGCGGAGCCGGACACGTGGCGCGGGACGACCGCCCACTACTGGAAGGGCGCGCTGGTGTTCGCCGCCATCGACCGGCAGATACGGGCCGAGACCGACGGGAGCGCTACCCTACAGGATGCCATCCGCCGTGCGCAGGACCGTGCCGACGGCGGCCAGCTCGACCAGTCGACCTTCCTCGCCAGTGTCGGGGCCGTCGGCGGGAGCGAATCTCGCGAGGTCGCGCGCCGGTACACGGAGACCGACGCGACGCCTGAACCGCCGAGCCGCTCGGAGTACGCCCGCGTCTTCGGCGGCCTCGCCGACTTCGACTACCGCTTCGAGGAGTTCCACGTGGCGGGGCCCTACCGGAACACGACCGTCGACCGGCTTCCGACGCTCGTCCCGGGCGAACGGGTCGTCGTCGACGCGACGGTCGAGAACACCGGGGACGCCGCCGGCGAGTTCGCCATCACGTTGCGTCGGGGCGACCGCGCGGTCGGGACCCGGACGAGCGAACTCGACGCCGGCGCCACGGCCGACCGCTCCTGGACGGTACCGTTCGACGCGCCCGCGGACACACAGCTCCGACTCGGCGAGTCCAGCCGTGCGGTGACCGTCCGACCGCCGGCGACGCCCGTCGTGGCCGAACTGACCGTTCCCGAGCGCGTCGCCGTCGGCGAGTCCATCGAGGTTCGCGCCGTCGTCCGGAACCGGGCCGAGCGCCCGGCCGACGGGACCGTGATGCTCACTGTCGACAGGGAGCCGGTGGCCGAGCGCACCCTCCGGCTCGCGCCGGGCGAGTCCGCCACACTGGCCGGCACCGTGACGTTCGACGCCCCTGGCGAGTACCCCGTCGAGGCTGGCACTCGCGCGACGACCGTCAGGGCCCGCGATTCGACGCCGACGGCCGGCGAGCGGCGTGGCTCCGGCGACGGTTCCGGCACTGCCACTCCCGCGACGGCGACCGGGAGCGGCGACGCGGGTCGGGGTACCGAAAGCGGTGCCCGGAGCGGTGCCGCCCCCGACGCCGAGAGTACGGCGGGAGCGGCCCCGTCCGCGACGGCGACCGGGTCGCCGGTGACGCCGACCGGCGCGGCCGGCGACGGCTTCGGCGCCCTCGCGGCGCTTCTCGCCGCCGGTCTCGTCGCCCTCGGGGCGTGCCGGCGGCACTGAGCCAGCTCCCGACCGCCCGGCACGCCGGTGCCGCCGGGCTCATCGACCGTCGGGGCAACCGATAACAGGCCGCCACCCGACCGCCGGGTCATGGACGAGACGCCCGACGACGTGGCGACGGACGGGTCCGGGGACGACGTGGCCGAGCGACGTGACCTCGACGCGGCGGCACTGACCGAACGCCTGCGCGCCGAGCGCCGGGCCGTCAGCGACGAGGGACGCCCCGAGGCCGTCGAACGCCAGCACGAACACGGGAAACTGACCGCCCGCGAGCGAGTGGCCTACCTCTGCGACGACGGGAGCTTCGACGAACTCGGCCAGTTGGCCGCGCCCGCGCCGACCACGCCCGAGACGGCCGACTGGGAGCGCGAGGACGCCCCCGCCGACGGCGTCGTCGCGGGCGTCGGCGAGGTCGAGGGCCGGCCGGTCGCCATCGCGGCGACGGACTTCACCGTCAAGGGCGGCTCCATCGGCCACACCGGCGGGCACAAGCTGGAACGGCTGTACGACCTCGCAACCGACCGCGGGTTCCCGGTCGTCAACCTCCACGACGGCGGCGGCCACCGCATCCAGGAGGGCCTGGACGCCCGCCCGACGGCGCAGGGCGACGGCGGCCTGTTCCGCCAGCAGACGACGCTGTCGGGCTGGGTCCCGTTCGTCTCCGCGATGATGGGGCCGGGCTTTGCCGCGCCGACCAACTTCTCCGTGATGGCCGACTTCGTTCCGATGGTCGAGGGGTCGACGCTCGGCGTGGCCGGGCCCTCCCTGGTCGAGGCCGCGCTCGGGACGGCGGTCTCGAAGGAGGAACTCGGCGGTGCCGACGTCCACACCGTGCGGACGGGGATGGCCGACGCCGCGTATCCGGACGACGAGGCGTGTCTCGACGCCATCACGGAGTGGCTGTCGTATCTCCCGCGGAACTGCCGGCGCGACCCGCCCGCGGTCGAGCCTCGCGCTCCCGAGCGCGACCCGGAGGCACTCGTCGATGTCATCCCGGCGGACCCGAAGAAGGGGTACGACGTGCGCGACGTGCTCGCGGGTGTGGTCGACGCCGGGTCGGTATTCGAGCTGAAGTCACGCTACGCCCGCAACATCGTCACCGCCTTCGCTCGCGTCGAGGGCGAGCCCGTGGGCGTCATCGCCAACGCGCCCCGTGTGATGGCCGGCACCATCGACACCGACGCCTCCGAGAAGGCCGCCCGCTTCGCCTCGTTCTGTGACGCGTTCGGGCTCCCCATCCTCCTGTTCGAGGACACGCCTGGGGTCCTGCCGGGGCCGGACTCGGAGGCCGAGGGCGTCGCCCGCCACGCCGGGAAGCTCCCCTTCCAGCTGAATCGGGCGACCGTCCCCATCGCGAACGTCGTGCTCCGGCGGGGGTACGGCTTCGGCCACGTCGCGATGGGGGGTGGTCGGTCGGCGCGCAACGACCTCACCGTCGTCTGGGCGACGGCGGAGGTCGCGGCGATGGGTATCGAGGGCGCCGTCGACATCGCGTACCGCCGGGAGATACAGGCGGCCGACGACCCCGAGGCGAAGCGCGAGGCACTCGTTCGGAAGTTCCAGGACCGTACGGGCGCCATCCGCGCCGCGTCGGGCGTCGGCGTCGACGCGGCTATCGCGCCGGACGAGACCCGCGGCCGCATCGCCCGGATGCTCGCCCGTGCGGACGAGGAACTCGAGGAGGACTGGCCGCCGAAGAAGCACCATATCGACCCGATCTGAGGCCGCCCCACCAGGCGTTCGGGCCCGCCGGTCTCCCGCGGCTGTGGCTGGCTCGCCCGTGCTCCAACGCCTCAGAGGAACAGCGTGCCGTACACCGTGAACGCGAGGAGGGCGCCCCCGACCAGGGACAGGACGAGGCCGCCCAGGAGGAACGTGTCCCGGCGGTCCGCCCGCGTCTGGTCGTAATAGTCGGGGGCGTCCTCTGGGCCGACCGTCGCGACCCGCTCGGCGTACCGCTCCTGGTACTCGATTGCCCGCTCGGGCCGCAAGAGGAGGGCGAGGCCGGTCGCGAGGATGGCTGCCGAGAGGCCGCCCACCGCGAGGAGTCCGACGCGCATACCGGCCGGGTCGGGTCTCCGGTGACAAACGCCTTGGGGCCGGTCTGGACGGTGGTCCCGTCAGCCGCGCGTCGGACGACCGCGCCGCCGACGGAAACGCTTGTCCGGCCCCCGCGAGTCCCCCTACCCGATGAACAAGAAGGGTCACGTACTGAACGGCGTCCTGCTGGCCATCGGGCTGGGGTACGTCCTCGAGCCGGCCGGGGATATCGAGACGTTCCGCACCATCGCGATGACGCTCGTGCCGGTGACGCTGGGCGCGCTGTTCCCCGACATCGATACCGCGTTCGGGAAGCACCGCAAGACGTTCCACAGCCTCACCGTACTGGCTGTCTTCGTCGCCTACCCCATCTACCTCGACAACCTCCACTACGTCTGGATCGGCGTCCTCAGTCACTACGTGCTCGACATGGTCGGCTCGAAGCGGGGCATCGCGCTGTTCCACCCGCTCTGGGACGAGGAGTTCGGGCTCCCCTTCGGCGTGACGACGAGCAGTTCGTACGCCGACGCCGTGACGCTGCTGGTGACGCTGCTGGAACTCGCCGTGGTCGCCGTGTTCGTCCACGTCGTCCCCGGCCTCCTCCGGGACCTCGCGGCAGCGCTGCCGTTCGCACCCGGCGTGGGGAACGAGCCCTCGACCGCCGTGTTCGGCTGGCTGGTCGGGGCCGTCGCTGGCCTGCCCGTCTGAGCTAGTAGACCGACACGTCGTCGAACCGGCCGTCGTAGGCGATGTGTCGTGGATGGGTCGGCTCGGTCCCCTGGAGGAACAGGCGGTCGACCTTCTCCCAGGTGTTCTCGTACAGCAGGTGTGCGGTCTCGGCCGCACACCGGGCGCCGTGCCCGGGGCCGTCGCGGTGGTGGACCCGCCGAGGAGCGCCCGTCTGGAACGCCTCGACGAGTTCGCGCTCGGACCAGAGCGGCTCCTCGAACGTGGTCCACACCTCGCCGATGGTGCCCCGGAGGTGGGCGTACGACGAGCCGAACGGCGGCAGGCCCGTCTCCCGGGCGAGTTCCAGCGCCCGCTCGTTGTGTCCTGGCAGGTGCTTCGGGTTGTACACCTCGATGGCGTCGACGGTATCGCGGTACGCCGCGAGGTCGTCGGCGTCGAGGCTGACGGTCGCGAACTCCGGATGCGGGGCGAGGACGGCCGCGTCCTGGCGCCGGAACTCGGCCATCGCCGCCTCAAGCGTGATGAAGTCGGGGACCGGTTCGGAGAGCCCCACCGCGAGGACGTGCTTGCGCTCGCGGAAGCTCCCGGTGAACACTTCGCGAGCGGGCAACACGAGCAGCTCCTCGTCGGAGAACCGGCGTGCCTTCGCCCGGATGTCGGGGAGGCGCGTGAAGTGCGGGGCGTAGATGAGCGCGTCGAGGCCGCGGCGTTTGGCCCGCTGGACGACCCGTTCGTCGAGAACCTTCACATGAGGGTCGACACGGAACTCGCTCTCGGTCACTGGTGTCGGGTCGGGCATGCGAGGGCTAAGCCGTTGCGGGTTCGGGCCGGCGACGACCGACGCCACGGCGGCCGGGTGTCTCTGTTCCGGCTCAGTCGTCCGCCACCGCGGGCGTGGTCGGCGCCGCGGGCTCGGGGGCGGCCTCCTCCGATACCGGCGTCCACTCCAGGTCCTCCTCGTAGTGGAACGCGCGGTGCTCCTGGGTCGGGTCGACGACCGTCAACGAGAGCCAGTCGTTGTCGAGCAGCTCCGCCAGCTCACCGTTCTTGGCGAGGACCCCGGTGACACGCTCGACCGGCGCGTGGACGACCGTCGAGAGGCGGAGCGGCTGGTGGTGTGGCTGGTCGTCGGCCGCCATCAGCGACTGGTTCGGGAGCCCGGTCATCAGGTCGCCACCGTTGCCCTGGTAGACGCCGACGTTGCCGACGGGATTGTGGGTCACCTTCGAGCCGCTGCCGTAGACGGCGTTGTCGACCGTCGAGAAGTAGTACTGGGTGTTTATCCACTGGGTGACGACCATCGGCCCGGTCATGATGGCTTCCAGCGCCTCGCCGTCGGGGTCGGTCGACCAGTCGTACGAGTGCAGGAACGCGCGGCCGTCGAGGTCGAGGTCGCTCGTCAACTCGCGGGGGCCGACGACGAAGCCGGCGTTGCCGGCCAGTCCCCACTCGGGGCGGGTCTCGGCCCAGTCGGCAGCGCGGCGCTCCACCTCGTCGACGCTCGCCCCGTCGGCGTCCATCGACGCGGCGCGCTCGGCGGCCGCGTGCTCGCGGGCGGTCGCGAGGTCCGCACGCAGCTGTGCGAGGTCCTCGGCGTGGCTCTCGGGCACGTCGCCGTCGTACAGTTCGACCTCGTCGGTCGTCGTGTTGTGCTGCCCGGCGAGGAAGACGGTGTCCTCGGGGACCTCGTGGCCGCGCTCGCGGAGTTCCGCCTGCACCTCGGGGTCGTTACAGATGGTCGCGAGGACGCGGGCGTTCGGGCCGCCGGGGTTGCCGGCACAGGCACCACAGTCCAGGCTCGAATCGTAGGGGTTGTTGGCCGTCTCGCTGGCGTGGCCGGTGAAGACGACGAGGCGACCGAACTCCTCCCAGCCCATCAGGTCGAAGGCGGTGGCGGCGTACTCGACCTTCTCCTCGGTGGTCAGCCCGACCGGGAGGTCGCCGGCGTAGGTGTGCTGGTGATGGACGAGCGGCTCGCAGAACTCCTGCTCGTCGGGCACCGACTCGTCGGCGGTGGTGAACAGGTCGCGGACGCGGCCGGGGACGAGCGTGCGGGCCGCGAGCGCGAGCCCGTAGCCGCTCCCGGCGGTCTCGACGAAGCCGTAGGCCGTGGCCGCGTTGGCCTCCAGCGTCTCGATGACCTCGTCCGCGGCCGCGCGGATACCAGACCAGCGGTCGTGACGTGCCTGCGTGCCGTCGTCGGTCGGGAAGTCGGTGACGTGATGCTGTGGGTCGAGAATCGGCGGGCAGGCGTCGACCGACACGTCGGCATCGTACCCCTGATACTCCATCGGGATGCCGAAGAAGCCGGCGTACCCGTGTGTCTCGTACGCGCCCGTCGCCTCGATGTGGCGGCGGATGATCTCCGACCGGGTGTCGATACAGAACACCAGCTGGGCGTCCGGGCGACCCGAGGCATCGCTGTCGGCCAGCGACTGGCTCTCCACGGAGACGGCCTCGACGAGGTCACCGCGGTAGGTCGCCTCCCAGGCGCGCAGGAACGCCCGGGCGAGTTCGTCGGCCGGGTTCGCGTCGACGTCGTCGTTCGAGGGCTCGATGTCGGCCCCCACGGCATCCAGCAGCGCCAGCCGCGCCGCGAGGTACCCCTCCAGCGAGATGGGGTACGTCGACTGCCACTCGCCCCCGTCGTCGACGCGCTGCTTGATGTACCCCGTCCAGCCGGGGAGTGCGGTCAGTTGCTCCTCGAAGATGGGTACCCACTGGCTCTCCGGGAACGGTGCCAGCACCGTCTCGATGGCCTCGGCCGGTGTCTCGGGCAGGTCCGTGACGACCCCCTCGTCGGGAATCTCGTCGTCGTGTTCGGTCACTCCGCGGAAGGCGGTGTAGAACCCCGCCTCACGCTTCGGCATCGCCCAGTGGGCGCTCCCCTCGTCGAGGAAGGCCGACAGCCACTTCGCCAGCACCCGGTCGACGTGCTCCGTGGCGGTGTCGGCCGCCGTCGTGTCGTGAGCGGTCGCATCGGCCATGCGGTCGAGCAGTGCCTCGGGGGCTTCGCCCCCGTAGCCGGCCTCTGAGAGTTCCGCCTCCAGGGTATCCGGGTCTATCTGCCCGCGTTCGAGCGCGGTCCGGAAGGTCTCGGCACTGGGGTAGCCGCGGCCGCCCAGCAGGTCGGCCGCCTGTTCGACCGCCTCGCCGAACGGCTGGTCCTCGAACCCCGACAGGGGGTTTGCCGTCACGAACGAGTGGATGGGCCAGAGCGAACCCACGGTCGTCGCTGCCTTGTCGATGCTGTTCTGAATCGTGGCGTCAGTACTCATTGTAATCCTCCGTGGAGGTCAGCAGGGTGTCGGATGACGGTTGGCCGGCGTTCACCAGAGCCACGTAGAGGCGCTGGCTCTGCTCGTGGATGCCGGTCTCGATGCCGGCGTAGATGCCGACGAAGGCGACGGCGATGAGACCGTGAAGCAGGGTCAGTTCGGTCGGCGCCGAGGCCATCGGGAGCCCGGAGAGGAGCCCGGACACCGCCCCGTAGACCACGGCGTAGACGACGATGGCCGGGAAGAAGACCAGGGGAACGGCCCCGTAGCGGACCGTCGTCGGGAGCGCGGTGCGTTGCACCGCGCTCCGGGCGGCGTGGAGCGTGGTGAAGACCACGAACACGGTCAGCAGCAGGCCGCTGTCGACCGTCGTGCCCTTCCCGGTCAACACCGCGAACAGCGCGCCGCCCGCGAGCCCGGTCAGCAGCGTCACGACGACGCCGGTGGCGCTGGACAGGCGGCCCGTCGTGTGCGCGGCCGCCTCCGGGCTGGTGTGCTCGACCTGTTCGCCCGCGCTCAGGAACTGGTAGGCCTTGTAGAAGCCGTGGAGGATGAGGTGGGTGATGGCGGCCCCGAAGAAGCCAAGGCCGGCCTGCATGAGCATGAACCCCATCTGCCCGACCGTCGAACAGCCGAGTTTGCCCTTGATGTCCGTCTGGACCGACTTCAGGAGTTTCCCGCCGATGGCGCTGGCTCCACCGATGGCGACCACCACGAGCAGCAGTGCGGAGTCGACGGTGACGACCGGCGCGAAGCGTGTCAGCAGGATGCCGCCCGCGTTGACGAAGCCCGCGTGCATCAGTGCCGACGCCGGCGTCGGGGCGGTCATCGAGGAGAGCAGCCAGTTGTGGAACGGCACCAGAGCGGACTGTATCATCGCCGCGAGGACGAGTGCGCCGGCGGCGACCAGCCACACCGGGCCACCGAGTGTTCCGGCGGCCGCGGCGATTCCGGAGATGGTCGTCGCGCCGGTCGTCCACCACAGGGCCGTCAGCGCGACACCCAGGAGCGCGCTGCTGGCGATGAAGTACCTGCGTGCCAGCGTCGCGGCCGCCTGCGCCTGGTCCCAGTCCCTGGCGGTGCCGATGAGGTTCGCCATCAGCAGCCCCATCGCGAGCCACAGGACGCCGAACAGCGCGACGTGGTCGGCCGCCACCAGCGCCATCACGGCCAGCGTGAACCCGAACGTGGTGGCGAAAAAGCGCGTCTTCTGTGCGCTCCCCGCCATGTAGCGCCGCGAGTAGCTGTGGACGATACCGCTGAAGAAGGTGACGACCACCCACATCAGAACGGTCAGTCCGTCGATAGCAACCACACCGGGAATCTCCCACGCGCCCCCAGTTCGGACTCGCAGGATGAGCGTGACGATACTCGCGACCAGCAGTGCCCACACGAGCCACGTGAGTGCGACGGGCACGAACGGCGACTCGGCCGTCGTGTCCGGGAGTTGTCCAACCGTCGTCTGTGAGGTGCGTCCTGACATCGTTCGGGTCTCAGACTGATTGCGACCGGGGCAGTCCTGACGACCGCCTCTGGTCGTCTCTACCAGCCTTCTCGAACAGACTGGTTATTAAATCTGTCTAAAATCCCAAACTGTTCTTAATAGAGTTGATTATAGAACATTATGTTTATCTGGCTGCGGAGCGCGCCGTCTCGGATGCCAGCACGGCCTGACTCGGCTGCTGTCCCGGGCTGTCCGTCGTTCACGCCGGATGTAAGCCGGTCCACACGCATCCACAGCCCCATCAGCTATCGGGAAGTGGGTCGCCGTTGCGGACTGGGGTTACCAGACTGTTCTCCAGCGACGGGTCAAAAAACCATATCGTTCTCCGCTCCGGGATGCAACTATGGAAGCAGTCACGGGAACCGTTCTCGTCGGTCGGTCGTTCGAGCCGGTTCGGGGTCGCGTCGTCATCGAGGACGGACGAATCGAGGCCATCGACGAGGTGGAGACGGAGTCGACGGACATCGTACTGCCGTCGTTCGTCAACGCGCACACGCACCTCGGGGATTCGGTCGCGAAGGAGGCCGCCGTCGGCCTGTCGCTCGAGGACGCCGTCGCGCCACCGGACAGTCTGAAACATCGACAGCTCGCGGCTGCCGACCACGACGACCTCGTGTCGGCGATGCGCCGGACCCTCCGGTTCATGCAGCGGACCGGGACGGTGTCCTGCCTCGATTTCCGCGAGTCCGGCGTGGCCGGGGCGCGGGCGCTCCGTGAGGCGGCGCGACCCACCGATGTCGGCCCGTTCGTCTTCGGGAGCGGGGACCCGTCGGTCCTCGACATCGCCGACGGGTACGGCGCTTCCGGCGCCAACGACGACGATTTCGACGAGGAACGGGCTGCGTGCGAGCGCCGCGGCGT